>NZ_JBEYWW010000011.1:0-260980 GCF_040644635.1 Microbispora sp. NPDC046933
GAGCAGCTCAGCGGCAGCTGGCCGCGGTGTAGGCCGCGTCGTAGGACGTGGTGACCTGCTTGCCGCCGATCGTCGCGGTTCCGGTCACGGTGACCTTGCCGGCGTCGATCTGGGCGGCCCGGGTGTTGAAGGACTGGTAGGCCTGCTTGCCCGGGGCCACGTCGGTCACGGTCTTGGTGCCGAACGGGGTGTTCAGCGTGATCGTGGCCGGCGCGTCGCCGTCGTTGACGGCCGTGACCGCCAGGTACGCCGTGGTGCCGATGCAGCGGGGGGCGGCGGTGACGGTCAGCTTGACCTCCGGCGAGGACTGGGCCGCGTCGAAGGACCAGGAGTCGATCTCGAAGAGGTCCGCGTCCTGGGGCCCGGCGTAGGTGAAGTACACGTCGTGCACACCCTTGACGCCGTCCAGCTTGGCGGTCAGCTTCGTCCACTCGCCGAGCGGCGCGTCGACGGGGATGGTCGCGACCACGGGCGAGGTGCGGCCGTCGAGACGGATCTCGATCTTCCCGCCGGCCGCCAGCGGGCGCACCTTCGCGGTGACGCCGGTGGCGCCGTCCTCGCCGAAGTCGACCTTCGCGAGGGACGTCCAGTCGCCGTTGTCGATGTCGTACACCACGAGGTTGGGGGCCTGCGCGCCGAACTCCTCCGACCCGCCGTCGATCTTCTTCGTCGCGATGCCCTGCTGCCAGGCGATCGTCTCGGCCTCTATCACCCGGTAAGGGTCGAGGTCGCGGATCTGCTCGACGCCCTTGTAGTCGCCCTTCACCTCCTTGATCGTGCCGTCCGCGTTGAAGTCGAGCTTGGCGAGGTGCGGGCTGCGGAAGCCCTGGGTGGCGCCGCCCGTGATGCGGCTGTTGAGCGTCTGGGCGTGGTAGGTGAAGTAGTACTGCCCGTCGAGCTTGAACACCGACTGGTGGTTGTTGCCGCCGGCGCCGAAGTAGGTGCCGGGGTTGCGGAAGATGATTCCCTTGTACGTCTCCGGCGTCCAGGGGCCCATCGGGCTGTCGGCCATGAGGTAGGCGATCGCCCCGGTCGGCGGGCCGTTCGGGTCGATCGGGCCGCCGAACCCGAAGTTCGACGAGTACGAGTAGTAGTACTTGCCCTCGCGCTTGAACAGGTGGCCCGCCTCGAACACGAGCGGCGCGTCGATGACCTCGGCCGAGCCCTTTGTGCTGATCATGTCGTCACCGAGCTTGATCACGCGCGTCGACTTCGGGTGGTTCGTGTTCTCGGCGCTGCGCGACCCGTCGTCGCCGCCACCACCGAAGACGAGGTAACCCTGGCCGTCGTCGTCGATGAACACGCCGGGGTCGAAGAGCCAGTTCTTGCCGTCGGAGGCGCCCGGAGTGGCACTGGTGATGAGCAGGTTGCCGCGCTCGTCGTGCCAGGGACCCACCGGCGAGTCGCCGACGATGACGCCCGAGCCGCCGCCGTTGTTGGCGAAGTAGAGGAAGAACTTCTCCTTGCCGTCGACGACCTTGCTCTCCATGGCGGGGGCCCACGAGTTGTTCGCGTAGCGGGCGATCCCGCTCGGGCCCGCGACGGGGATCTCGCCGTGGTCGACCCAGTTCATGAGGTCGTCGGACGAGATGACCGTGATCGTGTTGATGCCGCCGTAGGTGTTCGTCGGGGAGATGCCGTTGGGGCCGGGCTTGTACTCCTGCGTGTCGTTGGTCATGTAGATGTACACGCGGCCGTCGTGGACGAACGCGTTGCCGTCCGCGCCGAACTTGTGCGAGATGAGCGGGTTGCCCTCGCCGGGGTTCTTGCCGAGAGCCTCGATGGTCGTCGACGGCACGAACTCGGAGACGGACACGTCGTCGACCTTGAAGTCCATCAGGTGCGTGTCCGGAGCGGACGCGGGGTTCGACGTCCAGGGCGTCTCGAAGAACAGCCTCGCGGTGGAGACGCTCTGCCCGGCGGGAATCGTGAAGGTGCCCTGGATGAGCCCCCACTGCCCGCGCGCCACCGTCACCGTGCCGACGTTCGTGTAGGTCGAGCCGCCGTAGTGCATGGTGGCGAAGAACTGCTTGGTCGCCGGGCTGTTCGGGTTCTCGTACTTCACCCGCGCCGTGATCGCGTACGTCTTGCCGGCCTGCACCTTGCCGGACAGGTCCTGCATGGGACCGGATCCGGTCGTCTTCCGGTTCGTGACGAGCACGGCACCCGACCCGGCGTACGCGTCCGTCGTGGGCGACAGTGTGGCGCCGTCGGTCGCGTTGCCGTTGTTGACGAACCAACTGGTGAGGCCGTCCTCGAACCCGCCGTTCACG
The DNA here is from genome assembly GCF_040644635.1 of Microbispora sp. NPDC046933. Classification (NCBI taxonomy): domain Bacteria; kingdom Bacillati; phylum Actinomycetota; class Actinomycetes; order Streptosporangiales; family Streptosporangiaceae; genus Microbispora; species Microbispora sp. NPDC046933. The sequence continues at coordinate 2,274 of NZ_JBEYWW010000011.1, forward strand.
ATGATGTTCGGGGCGGCGGCCTGGACCGGCCCCGCCGTCGCGGCGACCGCCGCGCCCAGCAGGGCGCCGGCCACCGCCATGGCGGCGACCCGTCGCCGGGTCGTCCTTCGAACTCGCTTCAACACGAAATATCCTCCTTGACCTCAGGCTTTCCCGGGACACGGACGCCCCGGGGCGGGTCGGCTCACTGCGGACAGGGATGGGCAGCCGCCCGCCCTGGCGAACCGCGCAGATGCGCGCGACGTGTATGGGGGGCAGGGCCGGCCGGTTGGCCGGCCGGCCCCGGTTGTGCTCCGGCAGTGACCTCGTCGTGCGGACCGTGGTCACCGCCGGCCGGTGCGGTCAGCGGCAGCTGACCGCGGTGTGAGCAGCTCAGCGGCAGCTGACCGCGGTGTGAGCAGCTCAGCGGCAGCCGGCCGCGGTGTGAGCAGCTCAGCGGCAGCCGGCCGCGGTGTGAGCAGCTCAGCGGCAGCCGGCCGCGGGGTAGGCCGCGTCGTAGGACGAGGTGACCTGCTTGCCGCCGATCGTCGCGGTTCCCTTCACGGTCGCCGTGCCGGCGTCGATCTGGGCGGCCCGGGTGTTGAAGGACTGGTAGGCCTGCTTGCCCGGGGCCACGTCGGCCACGGTCTTCGAACCGAACGGGGTGTTCAGCGTCACCGTCGCCGGCACGTCGGAGTCGTTGACGGCCGTGACCGCCACGTACGCCGAGGCGCCGATGCAGCGGGAGGAGGCGGTGACGGTCAGCTTGACCTCCGGTGTGACGGACTTGAGCGTGCCGAGCCGGGCCAGCCGGTAGCTGAGTGCCCGCTCCGGAGCGTCGATCTGGTTCTGGGTGCCGAACTGCCCGGCCCGCGCCGCCTTCGCGCCGTCGAGCGCGGCCTGCATGCCGGCCCAGGCGTCCGCCGGGTAGTCGCGCTCGTCGAGCGTGCCGGCGTACGCGATGGCCGCGTCGAGGGCGCTGGTGTCGAGCGGCTTGTTCTGCGCGGTGAGCGTGTCGCTGAGCTTGTAGTAGTCGAAGTCGACGTGCCCGCCCTTCTCCTTCGTCGCGTAGTCGAACAGGCCGACGCGGTGCCCCATGAAGTGCGAGAGGCTGCCGTCCAGCGTCTGCGGGCCGACGCGGCTGCCCAGCTGGGTCCACTTCAGCCCGTCGAGGCTGTAGTAGAACGTCGTCCACAGCTGCCCGACCGGCGAGCTGAAGTCGAGGTCCGCCTTCACGTACACCTGGGTCGCGTCTCCCAGCGGCACCGTGGTGCCCGGCACGAAGTTCTCGATCGCCGACTGGTCGATGTCGACCGCGAACGGCTGTCCCCGGTTGACGACGCCCAGCGTGTTCTGGCCGTCGACGCGCTTGACCGCGACGTAGGAGAACCCGCGGTTGTAGGCGGCGAGGCCGGCGACGTCGCCGTTCTTCATGCCGGAGATGTCCATCTTGGTCTCGACGGACTGCCGGGGCCCGAACGTACGCTGCGAGAGCGTGTTGCGCGCCTCCTCGAACCAGGTCAGCTCGTCCCGGCCGGAGAGTTTGGTGTAGACGTACTTGCCCGTGACCACCTTGCCGGTCGTCAGCCGTAGCCATCCGTCCCGGTCCGTGAGCGACCAGTAGCGGTTGTCGGGGGCGTGGTTCCACTCCCACACGGGGTCGAGCCGCGACCCGTTGGGGGCGATCTCCTCCTCGCTCGGGCTCTCGGTCGTCACCGGCTGGCCGACGATCGAGACGTCGTCGATCAGGTAGTCCACGCTCGACGACGCCGGCTGTGGGTTGCCCCACGGGGTCTCGACGGCGAACTTGAAGTTGTCCACGTTCGCCGACGCCGGGACGGTGTACTGGCCCGTCACCGTCGTCCACCGCCCGGCCGGGACGTTGCCGGAGGCCATCGTCTGGACGCCCGCACCCCAGTCCGCCACGAGGTTGAACCGGATGCTGCTCGGGCCGGAGGCGTACTTGATCTTCGCTGACACGGTGTAGGTCACACCGCGCTGAATCTTCCCGTTCAGGTACTGGTTCGGCCCCGAACCGTTGAGCGTGCGGTTGCTCACCTTCAGCGCCGCGGACCCCGCGGCCGGGTCGGTCGTGTCCCGGCTGAGCGTCGCGCCGTACTGCCCGGCCCACGGTGAGACCGCGTCGGACTCGAACCCGGCGTTCTGCAGGAGCTCGACCCCGATGAGCGAGTCGTCGTACGTGGGCGGGTCAGGGATCGTCCACTGCTCGTCCATGTACGCCTTGTGCGGCGCGTCGTTGGCGAAGTCGTCGGAGGCGACGAGGCTCTTCTGCTGCTCGAACGTCTCCTCCTCCGGGCTCAGCGCGATCGGCTTGCCGAACGTGCCCTCCACCGGCACGACCCCGTTGTCGCCGAACGTCGGCCAGCCGTCCTGCCAGGTGGCGGGGATGAGCGCCGGGGTGCGCCCGATCGGGAAGTTGTCGCGGAAGAACATGCCGTACCAGTCGGTGCCGCCATTGCGGGAGATCGGCACGAGGCTGCCCTGGGCGAAGCCGTTGGAGTTGAGCACCCCGCGCGCCTCGTAGGTGTTCGAGCCGTCCGCCGACGTGTAGCGGCCGAGCAGGTCCTTCGAGCGGAACATGGCGACCTGGCGTCCCTGGCCGGAGGGCCAGGTGATGATGACCACGTAGTAGTAGCCGTTGATGTGGAAGACCTGGGCGCCCTCGAACAGGCCGCCGATGAACGGCTTGCCGGCGTAGTCGTTCGCCGTGAAGATGCTCGGAAAGTCCTTGTCGATACCCGACATATCGGACTTGAGGCGCACGGCGCTCGTGCTGCCGGAGCCGTAGAAGATGTACGGCGTGCCGTCGTCGTCGAAGAAGAGCGACGGATCGTGGAGGGCGCGGCCGAGGGGCGTGCGCGTCCACTTCCCGTTCTCGACGTCGTCGGTGCTGTAGAGGTACGCGCCGCCGAGGTTGTTGGTGTTGAAGACGACGTAGAACCTGCCGTCGTGGTAGCGCAGCGACGACGCCCACTGGCCCTGGCCGTACGAGTTCTGCCCGTTGCGGAGGGAGAACGCGTCTCCGATGTCCGCCCGGTCGAACACGTAGTTGACGATCTCCCAGTTCACCAGGTCGTAGGACTTCATGATCGGCGCGCCCGGGCTCAGGTGCATCGTCGTGCTGATCATGTAATAGACGTCCCGGTGCTCCTTGTTCTCGGCGGCCGGGACGCGCTCCACGCTGATGTCCGGCACGTCGGAGCGGAGGATCGGCACCGAATACGTGCCGTCACCCTTGTCGGTCGACGTGTACGACGGCTTCGGCGACCATCCGGCGGCGTTCGCCACGCCGCCGGTGGGGACGAGGGCGGCGCAGAGCAGTGCGCCGACGGTCGCGAGCGAGATTCTCTGTGACCGCCGGGCGGTCACCGGGGCGATCGCCGTGTATCGCCGCTTTCGGGGCACGAAAACTCCTCGGGTGAAGCGTTGTCAGGCAAAGCCTGACAAGGGCGGGCGTGGAATATGAGCGAGTGGCCGACCGCGCGGGCAGGCGAACCGTCAGCCCGTGGCGGGAGACTCGTCAGGCCTGGTGGTCCCGCCGCCGGGAGGGGCTGGAGTGTGAGGGGTCGGGGTGTGAGGGCTCGGGGTGAAGGTGAAGTCCTACCGGTGATGCCGCGCGAAGAGCGAGGAGTTCGCCTCGGGCGGGACGGCCACGAGGCGGTGGCTCACGAGGGGGCCCGGTTCGTACGAGCGGGTTGGCGCGGAACGTTCCCACCAAGGGATGGGGTGAGCTGTGGCGGGGGCCGCTCTCATGAGTGGGGGCTCCTCATGCTGTTAGCGCTAACATTTTGACCTGCGGATGACGGCGGTGTTTCGTGACCGTAAGCGGGGCGACGTGCACTGTCAAGACTGTGAGACGTGCACTGAGGTGGGTAACGTGCTGTCCGTAAGTCCGAAATTTACCGTCCCGGCACGTCAACCGGTGGTTCAGCAGGGTTGGTAACGGATTCGACAACGGATTCGACGCGGTTCGCGGCGGAGGTCGTGGACGAAGCACGAAGAGCGGATGCGTGCAGGTCAGACGGCAGAGTCTTCGCCGGCTCCGACACGGCGGCAGGGGACCCGGCGGGGCCTCGATATGCCGTGCGGTCCCGGACATCGATGCCGGGCGGAAACTTTCGCAGGAGCTTCGCTCGGTGCGGTCCGATGTGCGCAAGGGTACGAACCGTAACCTCCGTGACCACGTGGGCCCGTGCCTCATGCGCCGTGGTCCCGGTGGCCCCTTCGTGCCGGTTTTCGACGTTCGATGACAATCTGGTGACGTGTCCTCCCGATTGCGATCAAGGCCGTACCATCCTTGATGTACGACGAGGGGAGTGTTGTGGACGAGCGTAAGGCGCCGGCGGGCGTCGACCCGTTTACGCCCAGTGTCGCCCGGATGTACGACTACTACCTGGGCGGCAAGGACAATTTCGCGGCGGATCGTGAGGCCGCCGAGAAGATCATCGAGATCCTGCCCAACCTTCCCGACATCGCCAGGGAGAACCGCGAGTTCCTGATCCGGGCCGTCACCTATCTCACGCAGCAGGGCATCCGCCAGTTCCTCGACGTCGGCGCCGGGCTGCCGACGCAGCGCAACGTCCATCAGGTCGCACAGGAACTCGCGCCGGAGTCCCGGGTCGTCTACGTCGACAACGACCCCATCGTCCTGGTCCACGCGCGGGCCATCCTCGCCGAGAACGAGCGGGTGCGCGCGGTCGAGGCGGACATGCGCGACCCCGAGGCGCTGCTGGGGCATCCGGAGGTCCGGGAGCACATCGACTTCTCCCAGCCGTTCGCCGTCCTCCTGCTCGGCGTGCTGCACTTCGTCCCGGACGACGACGAGGCCATGAAGATCGTCACAGCGCTCCGGGCCCCGCTCGTGCCGGGGAGCTACCTGGTGGTGTCGCACGGCTCCCTCGGCGAGCTGAGCGAGGACCAGGAGGAGGAGGGCCGCAAGGTCTTCAGCCGGACCTCAGTGCCCGGCACCACCTCTCGGTCGCACGACCAGATCCTCACGTTCTTCGACGGCCTCGACCTGGTCGAGCCGGGCGTGGTGCCGCTGCACGAGTGGCGGCCCGATACCGACTACCCCTTCGTACGAGAGGGCAAGGCGGGCGCGCTCGGCGGCGTGGGTCGCATCCGCTGACGCCGAAGCGGGACACCCCGGCTCACGGGAGAGTGGGCAGGCGGGATTCGGCGCGGTTCCAGGCGGTCTCCCCGTCCCGGGGGTGGTAGGTCTGGAGTGGTTCGCTGCGCCGGACGAGGTCGCGGATGTCGTCCACTTCGCCGTGGGCGCGGGCCTGCACCAGGCCGTTGCCGAGGGCGGCGGCCTCGACCGGTCCGGCGACCACGGGCAGGCCGGTGGCGTCGGCGGTCATCTGGCACAGCAGGGTGTTGCGCGCGCCGCCGCCGACCACGTGGACGACCTCCACGTCCCGTCCGCTGAGCCGTACGGCCTCGCGGAGCGTGCGGCGGTAGGCGAGGGCCAGGCTCTCCAGCACGCACCGCACGGTCGCCGCCCGCCCGTCCGGCGGGCGCTGCCCGGTGCGCTCGCAGTAGGCGGCGATCCTGGCGGGCATGTCGCCCGGCGGCAGGAAGGCGGGGTCGTCGGGGTCGACCACGGCGGCGAACGGCGGCGCCTGGGCGGCGGCGGCCAGCAGCCCGGCGAGGTCGGCCTCGTCCCAGGCGCGCAGGCATTCCTGCAGGATCCACAGGCCCATGACGTTGCGCAGATAGCGGATGGTGCCATCCAGCCCGCCCTCGTTGGTGAAGTTCGCCAGGCGGCTTTCTTCGGTGAGCACGGGTGCGGGCAGTTCCAGGCCGACCAGCGACCAGGTGCCGGACGAGATGTAGGCGAAACGCTCGCTGCTGGCGGGGACGGCGGCCACGGCGGAGGCCGTGTCGTGCGAGGCGACCGCCGTCACCCCGACGCCGCCGGGCAGAGCGAGGTCGGCGGTCAGTTCGGGCCGCAGCGCCCCGATGGGCGTGCCGGGCTCGCGTAGCGGTGGCAGGATGCCGGGCGGCAGGTCCAGCCTGCGGGCCAGGTCGTGCGACCAGGCCCGGGCGCGGACGTCGTACAGGCCGGTCGTGGAGGCGTTGGTGGCCTCGGCCCCGACCGCCCCGACCGCGCCGGTCAGCCAGTACGCCAGCAGGTCGGGGATCAGCAGCATGGTGTGCGCCCGGTCGAGGGCGGGCTCGGCCAGCAGCTGGTAGACGGTGTTGAACGGCAGGAACTGCAGGCCGCTGACCTGGTAGAGCGCGGCGTCGCCGACCCTGGCGGAGACGGCCTGCATGATCCCGGCCGTGCGGTCGTCACGGTAGTGGACGGGGTTGCCGAGCAGCCGCCCGTCGCCGTCGAGCAGGCCGTAGTCGACCGCCCAGGAGTCGATGCCGACCGAGTCGACCGGCCCCGCGGCCCGCAGCCCGTCCAGGACACCCTGGTAGAGGGCCAGGACGTCCCAGTGGAGCGTCCCGTTCACCCGGACCGGGCGGTTGGCGAAGCGGTGCACCTCGGTCAGGTGCGCCCGTCCGCCGTCGACGCGCACGGTCATGACCCTGCCGCTGGACGCGCCGAGGTCGACCGCCGCATGGACACTCATTCACCCTCCCGTGGCTGCGTACGGCTCGCGGTGGACTCGCGGACCACGAGCTCGGGCTGGAACATGACCTGCTGGTGCACGTGTGTGTCCGGGTGGTCGCATTCGTCCAGGAGCAGTTCGGTCGCGATGCGGCCGAGCCGGTGCGTGGGCTGGCGGATCGAGCTGAGCGACACGGCCGACGCCGCGGCGAAGTCGATGTCGTCGTAGCCGATGAGCGCCACGTCGCCGGGGACGCGCACGCCCGCCTGCAGCAGCTCGCGCAGGAACCCCACGGCGAGCAGGTCGTTGGCGCAGAACACCGCGTCCGGCAGGCCGGAGGCCAGCAGGGAGGCGGCGGCCCGCTGCCCCTCCCGCGCCGTCATCGCCGCCACCTCCACGGTCGTGATCGCGGTCTCGGGGTCGAGCCCGGCGGCGGCCACCGCCTGCCCGGCGCCCTGCGCCCGCTCCACGCACTGCCGGATCGAGCGCGGCCCGGTGACATGACCGATCCGCCGCGCGCCCAGCGACAGCAGATGGGAGACGGCCAGCTGACCGCCCGCCAGGTCGTTGACGGCCACCGAGCACTGGTCGGGCCGGTGCGCGGGGTGATCGACCAACACGACGCTGATGCCGCGCTCGCGCAGCGCGTCGAGCCGCGCGGGGTCCTCGTCCGACGGCGTGATCAGCACCCCGCGCACCCGCTGCTCGGCCAGCACCAGCAGGTTGCGCTCCTCCTTGTCCCGCGAGCCCGCCGAGTTGCCGAGGATCACCGCGTAGCCGAGCTCGCTGGCCGCCTCCTCCACCCCGGCGGCCACGTCCGTGAAGAACGGGTTGCCGATGTCGATGACCGACAACCCGATCGTCCTGCTGTGCCCGGCGCGCAGCGTCGACGCCGAGCCGTGCCGCACGAACCCCAGCTCGCGGATGGCACGCAGGACCCGCTCGCGCGTCTCCGGTGCCACCCGCTCCGGACGGTTGAGCACGTTCGAGATGGTCCCGGGCGACACGCCGGCGCGGGCGGCGACCTCCCGGATGCTGACGCTCCCCACTGTCCTCCTCGGCCGCTCGGACCTGCTCGGATCCGGATCTGAAGACCCGGATCAAATTAAAACGTTGTACTGCCGGATGGCCAGACCCTATCGCAGACCGGTCGGTGGGCATGGTGCCGCGGGCCGCCGGGCGGGCTCCGTAACGCCTAGGGAACGGCCTCGTCACGCCTTATTGACAGGCCCGCGGGCCGCGGCATAGCGTCCCGGGCAACTCGCTCTAAAACGTTTTTCTATCCGACGGAAAGGGGGAGCAGGTGACCGAGTCTGACGACCGGACCGGCACCGCGGTGCCGGTGCTGGCGCTGACCGGCGTGAGCAAGTCCTTCGGGGCCGTCCGGGCGTTGCGCGGCGTCACCCTGGAGCTGTACGCCGGAGAGGCGCACGCGCTGGCCGGGGAGAACGGCGCGGGCAAGTCCACGCTGGTGAAGACCCTTTCCGGGGTCCACCGGCCGGACACCGGCCAGGTGCTCCTCGACGGGCGGCCGGTGGAGTTCCACGGCCCCGCCGACGCGCAGGCGGCGGGGGTGGCCGTGATCTACCAGGAGCCCACGCTGTTCCCCGACCTGTCGATCGCCGAGAACATCTTCATCGGCCGCCACCCGAGGGTCCGGCTCGGCCGGATCGACCGCGACCGGATGCACGCGAGCACCGCCGAGTTGTTCGCCCGGCTGGGCGTCCCGCTCGATCCGCGGCAGCCGGCGCGCGGCCTGTCCATCGCCGACCAGCAGCTCGTCGAGATCGCCAAGGCGCTGTCGCGGGAGGCGCGCGTACTGGTCATGGACGAGCCGACCGCCGCGCTGTCCGGCGCGGAGGTGGCCCGGTTGTTCGCGGTGGTGAAGGCGCTGCGGGAGCAGGGCTGCGCCGTGCTGTTCATCTCCCACCGCCTCGACGAGATCTTCGAGTTGTGTCAGCGGGTCACGACGCTGCGCGACGGCGCCTGGGTGGCGAGCGAGCCGGTCGCCGGGCTCACCCACGACGACCTCGTCCGCCGGATGGTCGGGCGGGAGCTCGACGCCCTGTATCCCAAGCGCGGCACCGTCCCCGGCGAGGTGGCGCTGAAGGTCCACCGCCTCACCCGCGAGGGGGTCTTCACCGACGTCTCCTTCGAGGTGCGGCGTGGCGAGATCGTGGCGCTCGCCGGGCTCGTGGGGGCCGGGCGCAGCGAGGTCGCCCGGGCGATCTTCGGGGTGGACCGCTGGGACGCCGGATGGGTCGAGGTGGACGGCAGGCTGCTGCCACCCGCCTCGCCGACCGCCGCGATGTCGGCCGGGCTCGCCCTGGTGCCGGAGGACCGGCGGCAGCAGGGCCTGGTCATGGACCAGTCGATCGAACGCAACATCGGCCTGACCGGCCTGCGGTCGCTGCGCCGGTCGTCGCTGGGCCCGGTGATCTCGCGGGCCGCCGAGCGCGACCGCGCCCGCGACTGGGCGATCCGGCTGCGGCTGAAGTACAACCGCCTGTCCGACGCGGTGAGCGTGCTGTCGGGCGGCAACCAGCAGAAGGTCGTGCTCGGCAAGTGGCTGTCCACCCGCCCGCGGGTGCTCATCGTGGACGAGCCCACCCGCGGCATCGACGTGGGGACCAAGGCCGAGGTGCACCGCCTGCTGTCGGAGCTCGCCGCCGACGGCATGGCCGTACTGATGATCTCGTCGGACCTCCCGGAGGTGCTCGGCATGGCGGACAGGGTGCTGGTGATGCAGGAGGGCCGGCTCACCGCCGATATCCCCCGCGACCGGGCCACCGAGGAGAGCGTGATGGCCGCGGCCACCGGCAGGGCGGCATGACCCCGCCCGCCGCGGCCCGGCGGCAGGGGCAGCGCATCTCCCTGGAACGGCGCCTGGGGGAGGTGCGATGACCGCGGTGACCGCGAGCACGCGCGGCGTGGTGGACCTGGTGTTCCGGGCGCGTGAGGCGAGCATCGTCGCCGCGCTGGCCGTCCTCGTCGCGGTCACCGCCGGAGCCAACGGCAACTTCCTGTCCACGCAGGGAGTGAAGGACATCTTCCTCAACGCCGCGATCCTCGCGCTGCTCGCCGTCGGCCAGACCTTCGTGATCATCACGCGGAACATCGACCTGTCGGTCGGCTCGGTCGTCGGCCTGGTCGCGTTCACCGTCGGCGGCTTCCTCGCCGCCGACCACGGGCGCGGCGTCCTCCTCGCGGTGCTCCTCGGCGTCGCGATCGGCGCGCTGTGCGGGATCGTGAACGGCCTGCTGGTCAGCGTCGGCCGGGTGCCGGCGCTCGTGGTGACCCTCGGCACGCTGTACGTGATCCAGGGCGTCGACCACTACATCGCGCACGGGCGGCAGATCAACGCCGTCGACCTGCCGCCCGCACTGCTGTCGCTCGGCAACGGCTCGGTGCTGGGCGTGCCCTACCTGCCGCTGATCGCGGTCGTGGTCATGCTCGCCGTCGGCTTCTACCTGCGGTCCTATCCGTCGGGGCGCGACTTCTACGCCATCGGGTCGAGCCCCGAGGCGGCGGGGCTCGCCGGGGTGCCGGTGCGCCGCCGGGTGATGGCGGCCTACCTGCTCAGCGGGGCGCTCGCCGGGCTGGCCGGGGTGCTGTGGCTGGCCAGGTTCGGCACGGTCGTCGCCGACGCCGCGAACGGCTGGGAACTCCAGGTGGTCAGCGCCGTCGTGGTGGGCGGAGTCGCCATCACCGGCGGCGTCGGCACGGTGTACGGCGCGGCGCTCGGCGCGCTGCTGCTCACCACGATCACCAGCGCGCTGGTCGTGCTCAGGGTCGACCCGTTCTGGCAGCAGGCGATCACCGGAGCGCTGCTGCTGCTCGCGATCAGCGTGGACCGCCTGCTCGCCCTGCGCGTCGCGCGGATCCTGCGGAGGAGGAACGCCCGGCATGGCTCCTGACGTGACGGCGGCCACGGCCGCCTCGCCCGCCACCGCCGCGAACCCCGGCCGGTTCCTGCGCTGGGACGTGCTGGTCGGCCTGCTGCTCGTGGCCGTCCTCATCGGCGGCGCCGCGGGCTCGCCGGAGTTCGCGACCGCCGGCAACCTGTCGTTCGCGCTCGGCGACCTCGGCGAGATCGCGATGATCGCCCTGGCGATGACCCTGCTCGTGGTCGCCGCGGAGGTGGACCTGTCGGTCGCCTCGGTGCTCGGCCTGTCCAGCGCGCTCGTCGGCGCGATGTGGGACGGCGGCTGGGCGATCGAGACGATCATCCCGCTCGTCGTGGTGATCGGCGGGGTGTGCGGGCTGGTCAACGGCCTGCTGGTGACCCGGCTCGGGCTGCCCTCGCTCGCCGTCACGATCGGCACGCTGGCCCTCTACCGCGGGCTCGCGTACGTCGTGCTGGGGGACCGGGCCGTCGCCGAGTTCCCGCCGGGCTACACCTCGCTCGCGGTGGACGACGTGCCCGGCACCCCGATCCCCTATCCGGTGATGCTGTTCGCGCTGCTCGCGGTGGTGACCGGGGTGGCGCTGCACGCGACCGGCTTCGGCCGGTCCCTGTTCGCCATCGGCGCCCAGGTGGAGGCCGCCCACTTCGCCGGCATCAGGGTGAAGCGGATCAAGCTGATCCTCTTCGTGGTCTCCGGCACCGTGGCGGCCTTCGCCGGGGTCGTCTACACGCTGCGGTACGGCAGCGCCCGCGCCGACAACGGCACCGGACTGGAACTGGCCGTCATCGCGGCCGTGCTGCTCGGCGGGGTGGACTTCGACGGCGGCAAGGGGACGCTCGGGGGCGTCATCGCCGGCGTGCTGCTGATCGGCCTGCTCCGCAACCTGCTCATGCTCAACGACGTCTCGACCGAGATCCAGTCGATCGTCACCGGGCTGCTCCTGGTGATCTCCGTGATCACCCCGCGCCTGGTCGCCGCGGCCCGGCGACGACGGCGCCCCTCCCCGTCGCCGGCACCCCCACCTCCGAACTCCTGAGGGAAAAGACGCATGCTCATCTCCTCGCGAAGGTCAACCTCGGCGACCGCCCTGATCGGCCCGGTCCTGATCGGGCTGGTCTCGATCGGCCTGACGGCCTGCGGCGGGACCACGAAGGGCTCCACCGCCGCCTCGCAGAGCGCCGCCGCCCCGGCGCCGGCCGCCGCCGCGCCCGCCTCGGCGAACCCGGACGCGCCGATCAAGGAGGGCATCAAGATCGCCTTCCTGCCCAAGCAGATCAACAACCCGTACGAGACCATCGTCGACAAGGCGGGCATCGAGGCGGCGGCGGAGTACAAGGGCGAGGCCAAGGAGGTCGGGCCTTCCGACGCCTCGGCGTCCTCGCAGGTCTCCTACATCAACACCCTCACCCAGCAGCGGCAGGACGCGATCCTCATCGCGGCCAACGACGCCAACGCGGTCTGCGGCCCGCTCCAGCAGGCCAGGTCGAAGGGCATCAAGGTCGTCACGTACGACTCCGACGCCTCCAAGGACTGCCGCGACCTGTTCATCAACCAGGCGAGCTCGGAGGAGGTCGGCCGCAGCCAGATCGCGATGCTGTCCGACCTGATCGGCGGCAAGGGCGAGTTCGCGATCCTGTCCGCCACCGCGAACGCGACCAACCAGAACACCTGGATCGAGTTCATGAAGGACGAGCTGACCAAGCCCGAGTACAAGGACATGAAGCTCGTCAAGGTCGCGTACGGGGACGACGACGACCAGAAGTCGTTCCAGGAGACGCAGGGCCTGCTGCAGGCCTACCCGGACCTCAAGGGCATCATCGCGCCCACCACGGTCGGCATCTCGGCGGCGGCGCGCTACGTCTCCGGCTCCAAGTACAAGGGCAAGGTCGTGGTGACGGGCCTCGGCACGCCGAACCAGATGCGCGAGTACGTCAAGAACGGCACGGTCGAGAAGTTCGCCCTGTGGAATCCCAAGGACCTCGGCTACCTGGCCGGTTACGCCGCCGCCGCGCTGGTCTCCGGCCAGATCACCGGCGCGGAGGGCGAGAAGTTCACGGCCGGCCGGCTCGGCGAGTACACGATCGGGAAGGACGGCGAGGTCATCCTCGGCCCGCCCTTCACCTTCGACGCCGGCAACATCGACGAGTTCGACTTCTAGCCCATGTCCGAGGCACACCGTGTCTGCTTCGTGCTGCGGGTCAGGCCGGACCGGCTGGAGGAGTACCGGGAGCGGCACCGCGAGGTGTGGCCGGAGATGCGGGCGGCGCTGCGCGAGACCGGCTGGCACAACTACTCGCTGTTCCTGCGGGACGACGGCCTGCTGGTGGGCTACCTGGAGACCGGCGACTTCGAGGCCGCGAAGGCGGCGATGGCCGGACGCGAGGTCAACGCCCGCTGGCAGGCGGAGATGGCGCCGTTCTTCGAGGGACTCGACGGCACACCTGACGAGGGCATGGTCGCCCTCCGCGAGGTTTTCCACCTTGACTGAATCGGGGATTCGATGAGAGACGACATCAGGGCGGCCTTGCGCGCCCAGCGAATCGAGACGCCGTCGTGGGCGTACGGCAACAGCGGCACCAGGTTCAAGGTGTTCGCCCAGGAGGGCGTGCCCCGCGACCCGTACGAGAAGATCGCCGACGCCGCGCAGGTGCACGCGTTCACCGGCATCGCGCCGACGGTCGCCCTGCACATCCCGTGGGACCGGGTCGACGACTACGGCGACCTCGCCCGGTATGCCGCCGGCCTAGGGGTCGGCATCGGAGCGATCAACGCCAACGTGTTCCAGGACGACGCCTACAAGCTGGGCAGCGTGACCAACCCCGACCCGGCGGTGCGGCGCAAGGCGCTCGGCCACCTGCTGGAGTGCGTCGACATCATGGACGCCACCGGGTCCACGACGTTGAAGCTGTGGTTCTCCGACGGCACCAACTACCCGGGGCAGGACGACATCCGCGCCCGCCAGGACCGGCTCGCCGAGGCGCTGGCCGCCGTGTACGACCGGCTGGGCGAGGGCCAGCGGTTCCTGCTGGAGTACAAGCTGTTCGAGCCGGCCTTCTACATGACCGACGTCCCCGACTGGGGCACCGCGTACGCCCACTGCCTCAGGCTCGGCCCGAAGGCGCAGGTCGTCGTGGACACCGGGCACCACGCGCCGGGGACCAACATCGAGTTCATCGTGGCGTTCCTGCTGCGCGAGCGCAGGCTCGGCGGGTTCGACTTCAACTCCCGCTTCTACGCCGACGACGACCTGATGGCAGGCGCGGCCGACCCGTTCCAGCTGTTCCGGATCATGTACGAGGTGGTGCGCGGGGGAGGGCTGCGGCCGGAGATCGCGTTCATGCTCGACCAGTGCCACAACATCGAGCCGAAGATCGCCGGTCAGATCCGCTCGGTCATGAACGTGCAGGAGGCCACCGCCAAGGCGCTGCTCGTGGACGGCGAGGCGTTGGCCGCCGCGCAGGCGGCGGGTGACGTGCTCGGCGCCAACGCCGTGCTGATGGACGCCTACGACACCGACGTCCGGCCGCTGCTGGCCTCGCTCCGGGAGGAGACGGGACTCGATCCCGACCCCATGCGGGCCTACGCCCGGTCGGGCTACTTCGAGAAGATCCGGGACGAGCGGGTCGGCGGCACCCAGGCCGGCTGGGGCGCCTGACGTCGCTACCCGCCCCGCCGAGGGAGCCTCCGGCGGGCTCGCCCACGGTCGTCCCTCGCGGTCGCTTCGCCGCCTATCAGGTCCGAGGCCGGTCTCCGGCCGCTCGCCCGGGTTCCCTCGCCGTCCCTTCACCGCGTGCCGGGCCGGGTCCGGGTCCGGGTCCGGGTCCGGGGGCCGGTCTCCGGCCGCTCGGCCCGCCGCTGTAACCTGCCGCCCGTCGCCCGTTTTGCCGCAACTCGTCCCATAAGTTCATCATCGTCCGCACCCACCGAACCACCCGTAGGGGGAAATTTCATGACCACGCCGGTTGAGCAGCTGCTCGAACGCGCGCACCTGCTGGGAGCCGATCCCCGCAACACGAACTTCGCCGGGGGCAACGCCTCGGCCAAGGGAACGGCGGTGGATCCGGTCACCGGGTCCGACGTGGAGCTGATGTGGGTGAAGGGATCGGGCGGCGACCTCGCCACGCTCACCGAGGCGGGCCTGGCCGTGCTCCGGCTCGACCGGCTGCGCGCGCTGACCGGCGTCTACCCGGGCGTCGAACGCGAGGACGAGATGGTCGCGGCCTTCGACCACTGCGCGTTCGGACTGGGCGGGGTGGCGGGGCCTGGACAAACGCAGCGCGGGGCGGCGCCGTCGATCGACACCGCGATGCACGGCCTGATCGACGCGGCGCACGTCGACCACCTCCACCCCGACGCGGGGATCGCCATCGCGGCCGCCGCCGACGGCGAGGAGCTGACCCGGCGCATCTACGGCGACCGGGTCGTCTGGGTGCCCTGGCGGCGGCCCGGCTTCCAGCTCGGCCTGGACATCGCCGCCATCAAGGACGCCAACCCCCAAGCCGTCGGCTGCATCCTGGGCGGGCACGGCATCACCGCCTGGGGCGACACCTCCGCCGAGTGCGCCGACAACTCCCTGTGGATCATCCGCACCGCCGAGGCGTACATCGCCGAGCACGGCAGGGCCGAGCCGTTCGGACCGGTGAAGCCGGGCTACGAACCGCTGCCCGAGGAGGCCAGGCACGAGCGGGCGGCGGCGCTGTTCCCCGTGCTGCGCGGCCTGTGCTCGACCGACGTCCGGCAGGTCGGCCACTACACCGACACCCCCGAGGTGCTCGACTTCCTGTCCAGCGAGCGCCACGGGGAGCTGGCTGAGCGCGGCACCTCCTGCCCCGACCACTTCCTGCGCACCAAGGTCGCGCCGATGGTGCTCGACCTGCCCGCCGACGCGCCGCTGGAGGACGTGATCTCCCGCCTCGGCGAGCTGCACGCGGCCTACCGCGAGGACTACCGCGCCTACTACGAGCGGCACGCCACCCCCACCTCGCCGCCGCTGCGCGGCGCCGACCCGGCCATCGTGCTCGTGCCGGGCGTCGGCATGTTCTCCTTCGGCAAGGACAAGCAGACCGCCCGCGTCGCCGGCGAGTTCTTCCTCAACGCGATCAACGTGATGCGTGGCGCCGAGGCGCTGTCGGTCTACGCCCCCATCGAGGAGTCGGAGAAGTTCCGCATCGAATACTGGGAGCTGGAGGAGGCCAAGCTGCGCCGCATGCCGGCGCCCAAGCCGCTGGCCACCCGGATCGCGCTGGTCACCGGCGGCGGCTCGGGCATCGGCGCGGCCACCGCCCGCCGCCTGGCCGCCGAGGGCGCCTGCGTGGTGGTCGCCGACCGCGACCTCGCCGCAGCCGAGAAGGTCGCCGCCGAGATCGGGGCCCGTGCCCACCGCCCCGCCGACGTCGCCGTGGCCGTCCAGGCAGACGTCACCGACGAGGCCCAGGTCGCCCGGGCCGTACGGCAGGCCGTCCTGGCTTTCGGCGGGGTGGACCTGGTGGTCAACAACGCCGGGCTGTCGCTGTCGCGCTCGCTGCTGGAGACCACCATGGACGACTGGGACCGCCAGCACGACGTGATGGCCCGCGGCTCGTTCCTCGTCTCCCGCGAGACCGCCCGTATCATGATCGAACAGGGCATGGGCGGCGACATCGTCTACATCGCCTCCAAGAACGCGGTCTTCGCCGGGCCGAACAACGTGGCCTACGGCGCGGCCAAGGCCGACCAGGCCCACCAGGTGCGCCTGCTCGCGGCCGAACTCGGCGAGCACGGCATCCGCGTCAACGGCGTCAATCCCGACGGCGTGGTCCGCGGCTCCGGCATCTTCGCCTCCGGCTGGGGCGCCAGCCGGGCCGCCGTCTACGGTGTGCCCGAGGACAGGCTCGGCGAGTTCTACGCCCAGCGCACCCTGCTCAAGCGGGAAGTGCTGCCCGAGCACGTCGCCGCCGCCGTCTTCGCCCTGACCGGCGGCGACCTGTCCCTCACCACCGGCCTGCACATCCCCGTCGACGCCGGAGTGGCCGCCGCGTTCCTGCGCTGAGCCGGGTTCCTGCGCTGAGCCGGGTTCCTGCGCTTAGCCGTGTCCGCCCGTACCCCGCGGTGCCGTCCTCGGAGGACACCGCGGGCCGGAGCGTCGGTCGCGGCCGGCGCTGCCGGTGTGGGGCGAGGACGCGTCCGCGCGGTCAGGCCGGCGGCGGCCGTGCACCGTGTTTCTTGTGCGCGTCGTGACGACCGACCGGTTTCACCGTCGTTCACGCGCGGCAGCGGAAAAGCGTAACACGGCTCTTGTTTCTCGTTTAATCAGTTGAAATTTGGATTTACTGTGCGGCGGGTAGCGCCGCCGGTTCCGCATGGGCCACTACACCAGCGGCGATGCGGAAAACAATGTGATCGAAGCCACAGATAGGCGGCGATATGCCGATTTCGTGGGCGAGCCGGACCGGCCACCACCGAAACCGCTTTCATCCGGTGAGGCTTGCTGCGAATCGATGATCACGAAGCTCGCAGACAAAAGAATCTCGCAAAATTCAGAACTCCGCGCAAAAGCCTAGCGTGGTCCGCGTAGTGATCATCTCGACCACTCGGGAGAACCCTTGCGGAGATCATCCCTGGCCGTCGTCCTCACGTCGGCCGCCCTCCTCGGCCTGCCCGCGGTGTCCGCCGCGGCGCAGACCGCCCCCTCCAGCCCCTCAACCCCTTCGGCTCCTTCCGGTCCTTCCGCGGCGACGGGAGCCGCCGCGGCGCCGGCCGGCGACCACACCGTCACCCTCGTCACCGGCGACACGGTGAAGGCGCACCTGGAGAACCACGACCTGCGCGTCCTGTCCGTCGAGCCGGGTGAGGGACGTACGGGCGTCACCTTCGCGGTCACCGACCGCGGCGACCAGGTGTCGGTGGTCCCCTCCGACGCCGCCCCCCTCATCCGGGCCGGCCGGCTCGACCCCCAGCTCTTCGAGGTGGGCACGCTGATCGCGGACGGCTACGACGACGCGCGCAGCCAGACCATCCCGGTCATGACCACCTACCCCAAGAGCTCCACCAGCCAGAACGCCGACCGCGCCGACGCCGCGCTCGGTGCGGCGGCCAAGCGCAGGCACGCCTTCCCCCGCCTGGGCATCAGCGCGTTCGCCATCGGCAAGAAGTCCGCCCCCGAGGGCTGGCACGGTCTGACCGGCGGCTCCGCCAGCCCCACCGGTCTCCGTGGCGGTGTCACCAAGCTGTGGCTGGACGGCAAGGTGAGGGCCGGGCTCAACGAGAGCGTCCCGCACATCGGCGCGCCGACCGCGTGGGCGAGCGGGTACGACGGCACCGGCGTCAAGGTCGCGGTGCTGGACAGCGGATACGACACCGACCACCCGGACCTTCAGGGCAAGGTCGTGGCCTCCGCCGACTTCACCGGCAACGCGAACGGCGTCGAGGACGGCAACTCGCACGGCACCCACGTCGCCTCGACCATCGCCGGGTCCGGCGCCGCCTCGGGCGGACTGTACAAGGGAGTCGCCCCGGGCGCGAGTCTGGTCGTCGGCAAGGTCCTCGACGACGACAACCTGGGCACCAACTCCGGGGTCATCGCGGGGATGGAGTGGGCGGTCGGCGAGCAGGGCGTGAAGATCGTCAGCATGAGCATCGAGAGCGACCCGAGCTACAGCGTCTACGCCGACCACCCGGTCGCCACCGCGATCAACACGCTGACCTCGCAGTACGACGCGCTGTTCGTGGTCTGCTCGGGCAACTACGGCCCCGGCACCTCGACCATCAGCTCCATCGGCGTCGCCGACAAGGCACTGACCGTGGGAGCGGTGGACCTGACCGACACCGTGGCGGGCTTCTCCAGCCGCGGCCCGGTGGGCACCCAGGGGCTGAAGCCGGACATGACCGGGCCTGGCGTGGACATCACCGCGGCGGTCCCCGGCGGCGGCTACGGCTCGATGAGCGGCTGCTCGATGGCCACCCCGCACGTCTCGGGCACGGCCGCGCTCGTCAAGCAGCGCCACCCCGCCTGGGGCGCGCAGCGGCTCAAGGACGCCCTGATGGGCACGACCGCGGCCGCCGCCGGGCCCAGCCCCTACACGTACGGCACCGGCCGGGTCGACGCGGCGCGCGCGGTGAGCCAGCAGGTCACCGCGAACCCGCCGAGCGCCGCCCTCGCGGTCACCACCGCGCAGCCCACGGCCACGCAGACCGTGACGTACACCAACGACGCCGCCACCCCGGTCACGCTCAACCTGGCCGTATCGGCCACCGACTCCGGCGGCACGGCGCCCGCGCCTTCCGGTCTGTTCACCCTGAGCGGCAACCAGGTGACGGTCCCCGCGAACGGCACCGCCCAGGTCACCGTCACCCTGCACCAGGTGAACAGCACCACCCGCCTGTACGGGGGCGTGCTGACCGCCACCTCGACCGGCGGCGTGTCGGTGCGCACCTCCCTCGGCGCGAGCATCCAGCCGGCCTCCACCACGACCACGATCCGCGTCCACTACAACGCGGGCACCGGCAACCGGATCGCCCTCCGCGGTGACGCTCCCCTGAGCTGGACCACCGGCCAGGACTGCGTCAGCAAGGCGGCCGACCTGTGGGAGTGCGGGGTCAACGTCCCCGTGGGGCAGCAGTTCTTCTACAAGCCCCTGGTCAACGACAGCCTCTGGTCCACCGGCTCCAACTACTACGGCGTCGGCGGGCAGATCTACGACATCTACCCCACCTTCTAGACGCGTCTTCCCGACGCACCAGCGCCCTGCCGGCCGTGCCCGGCAGGGCGTCCGCGCGTTACTGGATCGGGTCGCGCAGCGCGTCCGATATCGACTTGGCGCCGTGGTGCGGGGTGAAGCCGCCGTCCACGGGAATCTCCGCGCCGGCGATGTACGACGACTCGTCGGAGACGAGGAAGACCACCAGCGGGGCCACGTCCTCGACCGTACCGGCGCGGCCGAGCGGGGTCGCGGCGAGGTTGGCGGCGCGGAACGCGGGCGAGGCGGAGGCGGTCATCTCCGTCTCGATGAAGCCGGGGTGGATGGTGTTGACCCGGATGCCGCGCGGGCCGAGCTCCAGGCCGGCGACGGCGGCCTCCGCCGCGCCCTGGCTCCGGGCCGCGCCGGTGACCACGACGACCTTGCCGCGCACGCGGTCCATCGAAGCTCCTCTCAGGGACGGTTCCGGGGCCTGCCCCTGGCCGGGGGGATGGGCAGCGGTTCGGCGCCGGCGACGACGGTGTTGCGCACGGCGCCGATGCCCTCGACGGTCAGCTCGACCACGTCGCCCGGCCCGAGCGGAGGCGGGTCCTGGTGGCCCCGCAGGCCCCACAGCTCGGCGAGGCAGCCGCCGTTGCCGCAGGTGCCGGAGCCGAGCACGTCTCCGGGGCGCACCCAGGTGCCGCGCGAGGCGTAGGCGACGAGGTCCTCGAACGGCCAGCCCATGTTCGACAGCAGGTCGCGGCCGACCTCGGCGCCGTTCACCGACGCGGTGAGCGCCAGGCGCAGGAACCCGTCGCCGTCCCGGTACGGCTCCAGTTCGTCGGCGGTGACCAGCCACGGGCCGAGGGTGGTCGCGGTGTCCTTGCCCTTGGCCGGGCCCAGGTTGACCCGCATCTCACGGCTCTGCAGGTCGCGGGCCGACCAGTCGTTCATGATCAGGTATCCGGCGATGTGGTCGCGGGCCGACTCAGGGGTGAGGTCGCGGCCCTCGCGGCCGATCACGGCGGCGACCTCCAGCTCGAAGTCGAACGCCCGGCAGCCCGGCGGCACCGGCACGTCGTCGTACGGGCCGACGACGGCGTAGGGGTTGGTGAAGTAGAAGGCCGGGGCGTCGTACCACGCGTCGGGCACGCCGCTGCCGCCGTCCACGCTTCTGCGCACGCCCTCGACGTGTTCCTCGAACGCGACGAAGTCCCGCACGGTGGGTGGCTGGAACGGCGCGTGGAGGCGGACGTCGTCCAGCGGGATCGGGTCTCCGGCGAGGTCCGGCGCCTCGTGGAGCCGGCCGTCCACGAGAAGGTCGAGCAGGCCCACCCCATCCGGCAGCGGCCGGACCGACCCGTCCTCCACGACGCCGGAAAGAACGTGCTCACGATGGGTGAAGGTGGCGATTCGCATCAGACGGCCCCCATCAGACCGGCGGTGCGACGAAGACGCCGCGGTCGACGTCGTTGAAGGACTCCTTGGCCACCAGCTCGTTCATGGGGTTGGCGGTGCCCCACTGGTCGGTCACCTCGGGCTGGGAGAAGTCGTACACGTGCGGGTGCCAGGCGTCCTCGTCCAGCTCCTCCAGCTCGGTCGTGTACTCCACGGTGTTGCCGTGCGGGTCGAGGAAGTAGGAGAAGGTGTTGTCGCCCGCCAGGTGCCGGCCGGGACCCCAGATCATCCGCACCCCGGCGCGCAGCAGGCGGCCGGTGCCGTACATGTACTCGTCCAGGCCGCGCATCTCGAAGCTGATGTGGTGCAGGGAGGCGTGCGGCCCGCGGGCGATGGCCATGCTGTGGTGCTGGGGGTTGCACCGCATGAAGTGCATGACCTGTCCCATGTGGGGGGAGGCGAGCGTGTCGGACAGCGCGAAGCCCAGGTGGGTCTCGTACCAGGCGCGGGTGGCGTCGATGTCGGGGGAGTTGAGCACGACGTGCGACAGCCGTACGGGGACCGACTCCTTGGGCTCCAGCCTGCGGTGGGCCCGTACGGCGACGTCGGCGGAGACCTCGACAGTGCGGCCGTCGAGGTCGAAGAAGCGGAAGCCCCACCCGCCGCCGGGGGTGGTGAGCGCGCCCGGCTCGCTCACGAGCGTGACTCCCGCCGCGCCCAGCCGCGCGGCCAGGGCGTCCACGTCGGCGGGGGTGGCGGCGCCGAAGGAGACCAGGTCGAGCCGCTTGTCCGCGGACTTGCGGAGCCGGATGACGTACTGCTCGGGCGAGCCCTCTGCGGCGAGGAAGCTGATGCCGGTGTCGCCGGCGACCTCGGTCAGCCCCCAGACGCCGGAGTAGAACTCGCGCTGCCTGTCGTAGTCGGGCACGGCGAGATCCACGTGCCGCAGATGGGTGATCAAACGTGACATGTCAGTCCTTGAGATCGAACAGTTGGAGGGCGTTGCCGCCGCGGACGGCGTCGAAGGCGTCCCCGGCCGGCAGCGCGGCGCGCAGCCGGTCGAGCGGGTCCTCGACGCCCATGTCGAAGGGGTGGTCGGAGCCGAGCACGACCTGCGAAATCCCGGCCGCCTCGATCAGGGCGCGCAGCGCCGCGGGCTCGTAGACGAGGGAGTCGAACCAGATCCGCCGCAGGTAGGCGCTGGGCGGCTCGGCGCAGCCGCGCGCTTCGGGCCGCACGCGCCAGCCGTGGTCGGCCCGGCCCGTGTAGGTGGGCAGGTAACCGCCGCCGTGCGCGGCCAGCAGCCTCAGGTCGGGATGCCGGTCGAGCACGCCGGAGAAGATCAGGTGGGACAGCGCGACGGCGTTCTCCGCGGGCTGGCCGACGATGTTGGACAGATACCAGCGGTCCAGCCGCTCGTCCAGCGTGCAGCCGAACGGGTGGAGGAAGACGACCGCGCCGGTCGCCGCCGCGTGCGCCCAGAACGGCTCGTACGCCGGGTCGGACAGTTCGAGGCCGGGTGCGTGGGAGGAGATCTCCACGCCCTTCAGACCGAGGCCGAGCGCGTGGTCCAGCGCCTCCACCATGAGTGCGGGGTGCTGGAGCGGGACCAGGCCGAGGCCGTGCAGCCGCCCGGGTGCCTGCGGGCAGTGCGCGGCGGTGGACTCGTTCGCCAGCCGCCACACCGCACGCGCCAGATCGGGGTCCGCCCAGTAGTGGTAGTGCGACGGGGACGGGCTGACGATCTGCACGTCCACCCCCGCGCGGTCCATGTCGGCCAGCCGTACGGACACCTGGGTGAGCCTGGCGAGACGCTCGGAGATCATGCGCCCGGAGACCTCCAGGGACTCGGGGCCGTTGCGGCGCGCGTCCAGCTCCCGGTGCCCGGCGTGGCCGGGCCGTCCTGCGACGGCCTGCTCGACCTCCGGCAGCAGCACGTGCGCGTGCGCGTCGATGGTGATCACGGCCGCTCCGTCACGAGCGCGCTGATCCGGCCCATGAGGCCGGGCACGTCGGCGTCCGGCGCCGGGTGGAGCTGCCACTCCGCGAGCCGCAGGGACGCCTCGACCACCCGGATCTCGTCCCAGGCGCCGCCGTACCCCTCGGCGAGGGCCCGCATGTGCGCGACCTTGTCTTCCAGGGTCTCTCGTGGCCTGGCCTTCTCCACCAGGTAGGCGTACATCGTGTCCTGGCCCGTCGGGCCGAGCGTGGCCGGGAGGTCGTGGCCGCCGGTGCGGGCGTCGGGGATCTCCGCGAGCAGCGTGCCGTCAGGGGCGCGCAGCCCGAGCGAGTCGAACGGGAAGCCCGCGGCGGCGACCCGGTCCCACACCCCGAGGTCGCGCAGCACCCGCAGCGCGTTGCCCTGCAGGGTGATGCCCGAGCCGAGCGCGGTGGTCGCGGGCTGGATCTCCGCGATGTCCACGGTGACACCGGCGCGGGCGAGCAGGATCGCCAGGGCCGACCCGGCGGTGCCGCCGCCGACGATGAGGACGTTCCCTACAGCTGGCATGAAGGTCTCACTTGATGGCGAGGGGGTTGACGGGGGAGCCGACCGCGCCCGTGATCGGGAGCGGGGCGGCGGCGAGGAAGAACTCGTACACGCCGTCGTCGGCACAGTGATCGGCGAGCGCGTCCAGGTCCCACATCTCGCCGACGAGCAGGCCGATGTGCGGGATGGCCACCTGGTGCAGCGGCTGGAAGGCGTTCTCGAACTCGTTGGGGCGCACCTCGAAGCCCCACGTGTCGGTGGCGATGGCGGCGATCTCGGTGCGGTGCAGCCAGCCGGCGCTCCAGAACGACAGGCCGGGGGCGGGGCCGCCGGCGTAGTCGCCCCAGCCCTCCCCCCTGACGCGGCTCAGCTGACCGGTGCGCACGCACACGATGTCGCCGCGGCCGACCGTGACGCCGTGCGCCGCGGCCGTGGCGTGCAGGTGCTCCTCGGTGATCGCGAATCCGTCCGGCAGCTCTCCGCCGCCGATCACGCGCCCCACGTCGAGCAGCACGCCGCGGCCCGCGACCGGCGCGGCCATGTGCTCGATGCCGGTGACCTGGTCGCCCTCGCTGGTGACGACCCGGTCGGCGGGGCGGCCGTTCCAGGCCCTGCCGTGGTCGAAGATGTGGCCGAGGCCGTCCCACTGGGTGGAGCACTGCAGCGGCATCGCGATCACGTCGTCCGCGCCGCCGAACCCGTGCGGGAACCCCTGGTCGCCGTGGACCGCGTCCACCCCGGTGTCCAGCATCGTGTGCACCGGGTTGGTGCGGCGCCGCCAGCCCTTCTGCGGGCCGTTCATGTCGAACCGCTGGGCCAGCGAGAACGACACGCCCGTGCGGGCGCACGCCGCGCCCTGGCGGCGCTTGGCCTCGTCGATGAAGTTGACCGTGCCCAGCACGTCGCCGGCGCCCCACCGGCCCCAGTTGGAGTATTTCGCCGCGGCCTCGGCGATCGCGTTCTCCGGTGTCATGCCGCCTCGCTCACGCAGCGGTTGCGCTGGACGCCCAGCCCGGTGATCGTGCCCTCCATCACGTCGTCCGGCCGCAGCAACCGGCCCCAGTGCATGCCGTTGCCGGCCGGGCTGCCGGTGAGCACCAGGTCGCCGGGCAGCAGTTCGACGGTCTGCGAGGCGTACGACACCAGCCGCGCTACATCGAAGATCATGTCCTTGGTGGTCTCGTCCTGCATGACCTTCCCGTTGAGCCGGAGCGTCACGCGCAGGTTCCCGGGGTCGCCGACGAAGGCGGCCGGCACCAGGTAGGGCCCGAGCGGGGTGAACGTCGGGGCGTTCTTGGCCCGCAGCCAGTCGGTGCCGATCTCCGGCATGTCGCGGCGGAACACCACCTCGCGGGCGGTGACGTCGTTGGCGATCGTGTAGGCGGCGACGTGCTCCAGGGCGTGCTCGGCGGGCACCCGGAAGGCCGGTCGGCCGATCACCGCCGCCAGCTCCAGCTCCCAGTCGGGCTTGGTGCACCAGGCCGGGATGACCACGTCGTCGTACGGGCCGGTGACCGAGGAGGGCAGGCCGATGAACACGTACGGCTGGTCCTCCGCGGCGCGGCGGTCCATCATCGCGGCGGTCTCGGCCCACACCTGTTCGGCGGGCCGGCCGCCCTCGGGCTCGTGCGCCACCGCCAGGTCGATCACATGGGTGCGGTAGTTGGCGCCGGACTGCAGGATCTGCCGGGGCTCGACCGGGGCGTGCACCCGCAGGTCCGCCAGCGGCAGCCGCTCTCCCGGCGTCTCGGCTGCCCCCCGAAGCAGCGGCAGGACGTCGTCCCAGCGCTCCAGCAGCGCCCGCGTGCTGCCGTACGCCCCGAGCGCGGGGACGGTGCGCAGGTCCAGGACGTGATCGCCGGTGACCAGGCCGGGGAAGGGCGCGCCGGTGCGGGTGGAAAAGGTGCCGAGCGCGAACGGGCCGGCAAGGGGTGGGGATGTTTCCACGAGGTTTCCTCCCGGTGTGTGCCCTTAACCTTGGACCTGGCGGAACGATTTGGGAAATCGATTCTTTAGATCTGGTCAATCCATGCGATGGATAGTGAGGGCGCCGTGAACCTCGAGAGGCTCGACCTCAACCTCCTGGTCGCCCTGTGCGCCCTGCTGGAGGAGCGCAACGTGACCCGGGCGGGTGCGAGGATCGGGCTGAGCCAGCCCGCGACGAGCGCCGCCCTGGCCAGGCTCCGCCGCCACTTCGGTGACGAACTGCTGGTCAGGCAGGGCAACCGCTACGAGCTGACGCCCCTCGGCACCGCCCTGCGCGCTCCCGCCGCGAACGCCTACGCGATGCTGGAGCGGCTGTTCACCAGCCGCGCGGACTTCCACCCGGCCACCGAGCGGCACGAGTTCACCCTCCTGTCCTCCGACTACGCGATCGCCGTCTTCGGCGCGGAACTCGCCCGCGTCCTGCACGCCGAGGCGCCCGGCGTACGGCTGCACTTCCTCCCGGCGTCGCCCGGCATCGTGGAGAACGCCGACTCCACCCTCGGCGGGGTGGACGGCATGCTGATGCCGCACGGCGTGATCAGCGACTTCCCGGCGGTGGAGCTGTACCGCGACGAGTGGGTCTGCCTGGTCTCCGCCGACAACCCGGACGTGGGGGAGCGGCTCACGATGGACGACCTGGGCCGGCTGCCGTGGGTGGTCTACCAGCGGCCGTTCGACGCCCCGGTGGCCCGCCAGATGTCCATGCTCGGGCTGGAGCCGCACGTGGACGTGTCCGTGCACAGCTTCCAGCTCCTGCCGAGCCTGGTGGCGGGCACCCGCAGGATCGCGCTGATCCAGCGGCGCCTGGCCGGCCTGCTGCGCGACCTCGCCCCGGTCCGCGCGCTGCCCTGCCCGTTCCCGGCCGTGCCGCTGCAGGAGGCCCTGTGGTGGCACCCCGTCCACACGCACGACGCCGCCCACATCTGGTTGCGCGAGACGGCCGCCCGGGTGGGCGCCGGCCTGCCCCCGCTGCCCGGCCATCCACCGGGTGGATGACGACCATCGGCACTTTCCGTCTTCCGCGCACGGGGCCGGATGTCTGACAGTGATGGCTGCCACATCCCCGCGACATCCAGCCGCCACATCAAGCGAGGCCCCGCATGTCCCAACCGGTCTCCGCCACGCGGGCGGGTCTGCCCCAGCTCATCGTGTTGCTCATCGGGAGCTGCATGCCCGTGCTCGGGGCCGTCCTGCTCTCCCCGGTCCTGCCCCGCATGAGCGAGCACTTCGCCGCCACCCCGGGGGCCGCCGTCCTGGTGCCGGTCGTCCTGACCGTGCCCGCGCTGTTCGTCGCGCTGGGGGCGCCCTTCGCCGGCGCCGTCGCCGACCGGTTCGACCGCAAGCGGCTGCTGATCGTCACCATGGTCGCCTACTCGGTCTTCGGCACCGCGCCGCTCTACCTGGACTCGCTCCAGGCCATCCTGGCCAGCCGGGTGCTCGTCGGCGTGTGCGAGGCGGCCATCATGACCTGCTGCACCACCCTGATCGCCGACTACTGGTCCGGGCCGCGCCGCGCCCGCTACCTCGGCATGCAGACCCTCGCCACCACCGTCGCCGCGACCGTCTTCTTCGCGCTCGGCGGCCTGCTCGGCGCCGGAGGCTGGCGCACGCCCTTCTGGATGTACGCCGCCGCCGCGCTCACCGCGATCCCCATGGCGTTCCTGCTGTGGCAGCCCGCCGCCTCGCGCCACGAGGACCGCCAGCCCTGGCCCTGGCGCGCACTCGCCGTGCCCTCCCTGGTGACGGTCGGCGGAGGCGTCGTCTTCTACACGCTGATCGTGCAGCTGTCGTACGTGCTGGACGGGGTGGGGGTCGCCGACACCGCCGCCATCGGCGCCGTCACCGCGCTGATGTCCCTCGCGACCGCCGTCGGGGCAGGCCTGTTCGCCAGGGTGGCGGGCCGCGGCGCGCGGGCGCTGCTCGTCGCGGAGTTCGCATTGTCCGGGCTGGGCCTGCTGCTGATCTTCGTCGCCGGGTCCGTGCCGGTGATCGTCGTGGGCGCCGTGCTCACCGGGTTCGCCACCGGGCTGCTGCTGCCGACCCTGCTCACGTGGGCGGTCGGCGGGCTGCCGTTCGCGCGGCGGGGCCGCGGCACCGGGCTGTGGACCGCCGCGTTGTTCCTCGGCGAGTTCCTGTCCCCGTTGCTCGTCGGCGCCCTGACCGCGGTGACCGGAGGGCTCGGCGCCTCCCTCGCGGTGATCGGCATCGCGTCGCTGGCGCTGGCCGCCCTGGTCGCCACCGTCCTGACCGTCCCGGCGTCACCCCTCGACGCCGCCGCCACCGCGGAGTAGCGGGGGGTCACGGAGGTGGATCGATTCCGGCCTGCGCCCTTCTCCTCGACGGGCTCCGCTCAAGGACCTCCACACTCACCCCCGGTCGCCGTGACCGCCGGGTCCCGGGTGCCAGGTAACAATTCCAGTAAGGCTCAAGGCCAAGACCGGTCTGCGGTCTCATTCGCGTGTGTTTCCGGGCAAGGTGAACCCCGTTCCCGAAAGGAGCAGGGCCGTGATCCCGCCCGCATCCCCCGCTTTCGACATCCGCTCGCGCTATGACCGCGAGTGGGTCATCCTCACGGTCACGGGTGACCTCGACCGCAGCACCGCCGAGCGGCTCAAGACCGCCGCCAGGACGGTCTGGAAGGTCGAACCGGCAGGACTCGTGCTCGATCTCTCCGCAGTGCCGTTCTGCGACTCGGCCGGTCTGTCCGCCCTTGTGTACGTGCTGAGGGGCTGCCAGGCGCTCGACATCGGCCTTGCCCTTGCGGCCGTCGAGCCCCGTGTCGAGCGCATCCTGTCCCTCACGCGCCTGCTGTCGGCCTTCGACCGGTACCACTCCGTGGAGGAGGCCCTTGATGCCGGCGGAGACGGGTGACGAACGCGGCCATGACAGCCGGCCGCCGTGCGGACGTCCGCGAGACCGTTCTGCGATGTCCGGCGGCCACCGGCCACCTGCCTGAGGGTGGACAGCCGATGGGCAGCGGACGGGCAGCGCGGGGACAGCGCCGGCCGCGAGTGTGAGGTCGGCGGCCCCGCGGGGGCCGCGGCATCCGGCACACTCGTCAGCGAGAAGGTTCCTCATGATCGAAGCGCATGGGCTGACCAAGCGCTACGGCGGCAAGGTCGCCGTCGACAACCTGAGTTTCACCGTCAGGCCCGGCGTCGTCACCGGCTTCCTCGGCCCCAACGGGGCCGGCAAGTCGACCACGATGCGGATGATCCTCGGGCTGGACGCCCCCGGCGCCGGGCAGGCCACCGTCAACGGCCGCCGCTACACCCGGCACGCGGCGCCGCTCCACGAGGTCGGCGCGCTGCTTGAGGCCAGGGCGGTCCATCCCGGCAGGTCGGGCTACGACCACCTGTTCGCCCTGGCCGCCACCACCGGCATCTCCCGACGGCGCGTCGACGAGGTGATCGACCTGGTGGGCCTGGGCGAGGTGGCGCACAAGAGGGTCGGCGGGTTCTCCCTCGGCATGGGTCAGCGCCTGGGCATCGCGTCCGCACTGCTCGGCGACCCCGCGACGCTGATCCTCGACGAGCCCGTCAACGGACTCGACCCCGAGGGCATCCTGTGGATCCGCACCCTGCTCAAGGGCCTCGCGGCCGAGGGACGCACCGTCTTCGTGTCGTCGCACCTGATGAGCGAGATGGCCCTGACCGCGGAGCAGCTGGTCATCGTCGGCCGCGGGCGGCTGATCGCCGACGTTCCGGTGGCGGACTTCGTCCGCGACTCCTCCCGCCTGACGACGCGCGTCCGGTCTCCGCAGGCCGACCGGCTGCGCGACCTGCTGGCCGGCCCGGACGTGACGGTCACCGCCGACGGGACCGGCGTCCTGCGGGTGCACGGCCTCGGCGGCGAGGCCGTCGGGCGGATCGCCGCGCGAAACGGCGTGACGCTGTACGAGCTGACCCCGGTGCACGTGTCGCTGGAGGAGGCGTTCATGGAGCTGACCCGCGACGCGGTCGAGTATCACGGCGTCACCGGCCAGGGCACGGCCGACGCGGAAAGGAGCGCGGCATGAGCACCGCGAACGTCACCGCGCTCAGCCGTACGGCCGGGCCGGACGCGGCCGTGGACCGCCACCGGGTCACGCAGGCCCGGGTCCTGAGGTCCGAGTGGATCAAGCTGCGGTCGCTGCGGTCGACCGTGTACACCCTGGTCGCGGCGGTCGTGACCACGATCGGGGCGGGAATCGTGCTCTGCGCGTTCCTGGCCGGCCAGGCGGCACCGCCCGGCTCGCCGCACCAGGCCCTGTTCGACCCGGCCGGCGCCAGCCTGCGCGGGGTGTCCCTCGCCCAGCTCGCCATCGGCGTCCTCGGCGTGCTGCTGGTCACCTCCGAGTACTCCACCGGCATGATCCGCGCCACGCTGTCGGCGGTGCCCCGCAGGCTCCCGGTGTTGTGGGCCAAGGCCGCGGTGTTCACCGTCGTCGCGGCGGTCCTGATGACCGCGGCGTCGTTCGCGGCCTTCCTGGGCGGCCAGGCGATCCTGGGCGAGCGGGGCACCACGCTCGCGACGGACGGCGTCGCCCGCGCCGTCGCCGGGGCCGGGCTGTACCTGACCGTCGTGGGGCTGCTCGGGGTTGGGTTCGGCTTCATCCTCCGCAACACCGCGGGCGCCATCGCCACACTGTTCGGGCTGCTGCTGGTGCTGCCGACCCTCGGCGAGGTGCTGCCGGCCGACTGGGCCGGTCATGTGGTCCCGTACCTGCCGTCCAACGCCGGTCAGGTGATCATGTCCGTTCACCCGGCGCCCGGCGAGCCGGCACCGTGGGCCGGGTTCGCGGTCTTCTGCGGTTACGCCGCGGCCACGATCACCGTCGCGGCGGTCCTGCTGAAGCGACGCGACGCATGACCGGGGTGGTGGAACATACGTACACTCGGCACTCGCCTGACATCCCTCCACCGGCAGAACGGACCCCTGACATGACCACCCCGGCACAAGGCCCCGCCAGCTACTTCCCTGCGATCGAGAAGAAGTACGGCCGTCCCGTCCAGGAATGGATCGACCTCATCGACTCCTCGCCCCTGACCAAGCACATGGAACTCGTCAGCTGGCTCAAGTCCGAACACGGTCTCGGGCACGGCCACGCCAACGCACTGGTCGCCCACGCCCTCGCCGGCAGGAAATAGGCCGGCCGGCATTCGCCCCATGGGCGCCAGTCCGTCCCGCGCTGACGGGGCGGGCGCGAGGCCTGGCCGGGGGCTCCGTGAGAATGACGAGTCCCGGCCGTACGATTCCGACGATGGGACCTGATCGACGATGAACCGACACGACAAATCGTTCACCGGCACCCCGCGCGTGGTGCGCGCGGCGGCCCTGGCCGACGCCGACCTCCATCCGGACCCGCTCGACCCCGCCAAGGTCGTGTCCGGAACCCCTGAGGTCCGTCACCTGGAGCTGGCGTCGGGCACGGACCTGGCGGTCGGCGTCTGGCAGCACGGGCCGGGCGTGAGCACCGACACCGAGGCGGACGAGGTCTTCGTCGTGCTCGGCGGCAGCGCGACGATCGAGGTCGAGGGCGGCCCGGTGCTCGACGTCGGCCCGGGCGACGTCGTCCTCATGCCCGGCGGCGCACGCACCGTGTGGACGGTGCACGAGACGCTCCGCAAGGTGTACGCGGTGCGTCCCTGACCACCGCGTCTCGGTGGCGGCTTCGGCCGTGAGCGCCGATAACCGGGCGGACAACCGGCGCCCGGCGATCGTGACGATCTGAGCGGCCCGGGGTGTGGGCGGCGACCTTGGAGCGTACGGCCGGGTCTGCCGGCGTCCCCGGAGTGCCTGAGTTGTTCGCGAAGGACGCGCGCCGGCCCGCCGTCAGCCTCCGGGCGGGAAGGGGACGTGGACGCGGCCTTCGGTGTGCATGAGCTCGAACGTCCTCCGGATCGACGCGGCGTCGTTGAGATGCGGGAACGGGCCGTCCGGGGGAGTGGCGACCCCGAGGAAGGCGCACAGCGGCCCCCATCCCTCGCGCACGTCGAAGACCAGGAGCCGCTCGGCGGGCAGGGCGGCCAGCACCGCGGCGACGTGCCGGCGGTAGGCCGCGACGGCCCGCTCCTCGTCCGGTGTGTGACCCGGCCGCCAGGTCTCGCCGAAGACCGACCCGCTGATGCGCTCGAAGAGCGGCCGGAGGCTCGTCATCGCGGCGACGACGGGACGGACGGCCTCGGGCGTCTCGTCCTCCCCTATCGGCCCGCGCGGGCTGAGCGAGCCCAGCATTCGGAAGCTGGCGTACCAGCTGTGCGGGTCGCGCACCGTGAGGACGATCTTGGCGGCCGGATAGGCCAGCGCCAGCTCCCGCCAGAAGAAACTGGCGGGCCAGTCCACGCAGGATCGGAAGCCCGCGAAGATCCGTTCCCAGTCGGGCGGCTCGCCCGAGCAGACCGGCAGCCACCGCTCGGCGAGCTCCGGGCGGAGCATGACCTCGAAGGTGTGGTAACAGGGCCCGAAGCCGAGCCGCTCCAGTGCCGCCTTCGTCGACGTGGTTCCGGTGCGCGGGAGTCCCGCGCCGATGACCTCCAGCATGTCCAGGCTCCCGTCGTCGCATGAGGTCGCGCCGCCGGCCGGATCCGGCTCTGCGGAGCATGCCCGTCCACGGGCCGTTCTCACGACTTGTCCCGCCCGGCGATAGTCCGCAATCTTTCGGTACTGTCATGAAACTTTCCAGCGCCGATTGCGTTGCGGTGCTTCTGACCTCCATCTCCACGTCAGGGCTGGTTTTCAGGAGGCCTGAGGCTTGAGGGGATGAAAAGTTTCAGGCACGCTTCGGAAATATTCACGTCGCCGGATCCGGTGAAGGTGTGGCATCCGCGATCTCCGAGCAGTACGGGGAGCCCGGTCCCGGGCGCCACGGCCACCTGTCCCGGTCGGCGCAACCGGAGGAAGGACAGCTCACGTGAGACGACGCATCGTGGCCTTACTGGCCGCCGTGCTGATGCCCGTGGTCGCGGCGACCGCGTTGTTGCTCGCCCGGCCGGCCGCCGCGGCCTCGCTGACCCGGGTGACCAGCTTCGGCAACAACCCGAGCAACCTGAACATGTACATCTACGTGCCGGACCGGGTGGCCGCCCGGCCCGCACTGCTGGTCGCCGTCCACTACTGCACGGGCACCGCGTCGGCGCTGTTCAGCGGCTACTTCCGCGACTACGTCACCGCGGCCGACCAGTACGGGTTCATCATCGTGTTCCCGGAGGCCACGCGCAGCGGGCAGTGCTTCGACGTGTACTCGCCCCAGGCGCTGAAGCGGGGCGGCGGCAGCGACCCGGTCGGCATCATGTCGATGGTCGACTACGCCAAGTCGCGCTACAACGTGGACCCCGGCCGCGTCTACGTCAGCGGCGTCTCCTCCGGCGCGATGATGACCAACGTGCTGGCGGCCGAGTATCCGGACGTCTTCAAGGCGGGCTCGGCCTTCATGGGCGTCCCGGCGGGCTGCTTCGCCACCACCGACGGCTCGACCTGGAACAGCCAGTGCTCCGGCGGGCAGAGCATCAAGACCGCCCAGCAGTGGGGTGACCTGGCCCGCTCGATGTACCCCGGCTACAGCGGCTCGTACCCGCGCATGCAGCTGTGGCACGGCACCACCGACACGACGCTGAACTACAACAACTTCGGCGAAGAGATCAAGCAGTGGACCAACCTCCACGGCGTCAGCCAGACGCCGGTGTCCACCGACAGCCCCTCGTCGGGGTGGACGCGCACCCGGTACGGCGACAACGGCGCCCAGCCGCCGGTCGAGGGCGTCAGCGTCTCCGGCCAGGGACACTCACTGCCCCTCAACGGCATGATCTCCTACGCGATCAACTTCCTCGGCCTCACCAGCACCACGCCGAGCTCCCCGTCGCCCACGCCGTCGCCCACCCCGTCGCCGACGCCGCCGGACAGCCCGTCTCCGAGCCCCTCTCCGAGCCCCTCGTCCGGCCCGAGCGGCGGCCCGCCGGCCACCACCCTCGGCGCCGCCGCGGCCCGCAGCGGCCGGTATTTCGGTACCGCGATCAGTGCGAGCAAGCTGGGTGACTCGGCGTACACCACGATCGCGAACCGCGAGTTCAATATGGTGACGGCCGAGAACGAGATGAAGATCGACGCCACTGAGCCCAACCAGGGGCAGTTCAACTTCACCAACGCCGACCGGATCTACAACTGGGCGGTGCAGAACGGCAAGCAGGTGCGCGGCCACACGCTGGCCTGGCACTCCCAGCAGCCGGGCTGGATGCAGTCCCTCAGCGGCAGCGCGCTGCGCCAGGCGATGATCAACCACATCAACGGCGTGATGGCCCACTACAAGGGCAAGATCTACGCCTGGGACGTGGTCAACGAGGCCTTCGACGACGGCAGCGGCGGCCGGCGCGACTCCAACCTCCAGCGCACCGGCGACGACTGGATCGAGGTCGCCTTCCGCGCCGCGCGGGCCGCCGACCCGGCGGCAAAGCTGTGCTACAACGACTACAACATCGACAACTGGACCTGGGCCAAGACCCAGGGCGTCTACAACATGGTCAAGGACTTCAAGCAGCGCGGCGTGCCGATCGACTGCGTCGGGCTCCAGGGCCACTTCAACAGCGGCAGCGCCTACAACAGCAACTTCCGCACCACACTGCAGAGCTTCGCCGCTCTGGGCGTGGACGTGGCCATCACCGAGCTGGACGTCGAGGGCGCCTCGGCCACCACCTACGCCAACATCGTCAACGACTGCCTCGCGGTCTCGCGATGCGTCGGCATCACCACCTGGGGCGTGCGCGACAGCGACTCCTGGCGCTCGAGTCAAACCCCGCTGCTGTTCGACGGCAACGGCAACAAGAAACCCGCCTACACCGCGGTCCTCGACGCCCTCAACGCCGCCGTTCCCGGCACCTCGCCCAGCCCCACCCCACCGGTCAGCCCCAGCCCCACCCCGCCGGTGAGCCCGAGCCCGACTCCGCCGGTCAGCCCGTCGCCGGGGAACTCGCCGCAGCCGGGCGGGTGCGGCGCGACGATCCGTACGGTGAACTCCTGGCCCGGCGGCTTCCAGTCGGAGGTCACGGTCCGTGCCGGCAGCTCGGCGGTCAGGGGCTGGACGGTGAACTGGAGCTGGTCCGGCTCCCCGTCCATCACCCAGCTGTGGGGCGGCGTCAAGTCAGGCTCCGGTGCCTCGGTTTCCGTGCGCAACGAGTCGTGGAACGGCGCGCTGTCCGCCAACGGCACCACCACCTTCGGTTTCGTCGCCAACGGCAGCGCGGAGACGCCGACTCTGACGTGCAGCGCCTCCTGACCGACGACACCGCGATGACGCGCTCCTGACCAGGAGGAGCGCCAGGGGCACCCCCGCCACGCGCGGGGGTGCCCGCGCGTGGAATCAGTGCGCGAAGCCGCCGGGCCTGCCGTTCCTGTCGGCGATCAGGCCCGCGAGCGTGGCCACCGCGATCTCCGGAGGCGTACGGGAGCCGATGTTGAGCCCGATCGGGCGGTGCACGCGGGCGATCTCCTCGGGCGGGACGCCCAGCTCGGTCAGCGCCCGCACGTGCGGGCCCGGGTGGCGGGGACTGCCCATGACGCCGATCCAGCGCGCGGGGCTGCCGAGGACGTCACGCAGTATCGGCCCGATCTCCGCGCGGTGGTGGTCGGTGACGACCACGTCGGCCGTGCCGTCCAGGTGGTCGCCCACCTCCCTGACCACCGGGACCGAGCCCGCCGGGAGGCCGCCGAGTCCGCGGTCCGGATCGGGCTCCAGCAGGATCGGCCGGAAGCCCAGCTCGGCGCCGAACCGCAGCAGGTGGTTCGCCACCGAAGACGCGAACACCGCGACCAGCGTCCGTCTCGCCTCCTCGGGAAGCGCTTCGCCGTGGGCGGCCGCGCAGGCGGGGTCCTCGTCATGGCTGTGGCTCATGTCCGCCAGTGTCTCAGCCGTCGTCCGTCCGTGCCGCCGCCCGAGGGGCGACCCCGGGTCCCGCCGGGGTGCGGAGGCGTGGGCATGATCGGGCTGTGAACACGCTGCTTCCGGTGACCCCGATGCTCGGCGTCGTGATGGCGCTGCTCGCGCTGGCGGGGGCCGCCGTCGCCGCCCTGGGCCGGTCCGGCCACGCCGTGGCCGTGCTGACCGCCGCGGGGCGGGCCGCCGTCCAGCTCGCCCTGGTGTCCCTCGTCATCGGGTGGGCGATCGGGCTGCTGCCCGCCGTGGTGCTGTTCCTGCTCGTCATGTACGGCGTGGCGAGCGGCACCGCCGGCCGGCGGATCACGCGGGGGCGGGCCGGCTGGTGGGCCGCCGTGCCGATCGCGGCGGGCACGGCCCCGGTGGTGGTCCTGATGCTGGTCACAGGTGTCCTGCCGGCGCGCGGGATCACCCTGATCCCGGTGACCGGCATCCTGCTGGGCGGATGCCTCACCGCGACGGCGCTGGCCGGGCGCCGCGCGCTCGACGAGCTGCGGCAGCGGCGCGGGGAGGTCGAGGCCGCGCTGGCGCTGGGGTTCTCCCCCCGGGACGCGGCGCTGGAGATCTGCCGCCCGGCCGCCGCGCGGGCGCTCGTGCCCGCGCTGGACCAGACCCGTACGGTGGGCCTGGTCACGCTGCCCGGCGCGTTCGTCGGCATGATGCTGGCCGGTTCCGACCCCGTGCACGCGGGGGCCGTGCAGCTCGCGGTCCTCGTCGCCCTGCTGGCCGCCGAGTCGGCGGCCGTCGTGGTCACGATCGAGCTCGCCGCGCGCGGCCGTTTCACCCGCTGACCCGTGATCGCACGGCTATTGCCTTTCGTGCATGACTGGTCAAGACTGAGCAACATCGATCAGATTCGGTCGTGCCAGGTTACGGGGTGCGACCGAACCTGAGCGATTTCGCCTGCCGTCACCCCATCACCCCCCTGAAAACGTGAGAACGACGAGAACGCCCGAGGTGACCATGAGACACGCCGTCGCGGTGCTCGCGACGCTCGCGGCGCTGGCCGCGCCGACGGTCCTGATCCCCGCCCCGGCCGAGGCCGCCCACGCCCAGGCGCCGCCCGCGGCGTACCCGCAGGTCGGCAGGGGCACCGCCTTCCTGGACCACGACGCGCTCGTGTCGGGCTACGCCGAGCCGGAGTGGTACAAGGCCAACATCCCGTTCCTGGAGGTGCCCGACCGGGAGATCCAGGACGTCTACTACTACCGCTGGAGCACCTACAAGCGGCACATCCGCTACACCGACTCCGCGACCGGCGACGTCATCACCGAGTTCCACAACCCGCCCGGATACTCCGCCCCGCTCGGCGGCATCGTCGCCGCCGCGGGTCACCACGTGTACGAGGGGCGCTGGTTGCGTGACACCCGCCCGATCGACGACTACCTCACCTACTGGCTGCAGGGGCCCGGCGCCGGTCCCAAGCCGAAGGAGGACTACGTCAACAAGGACACCGACGACTGGGCGCACCAGTACTCCTGGTGGGCGGCCGACGCCGCCTACCAGCGGTATCTGGTCACCGGCGACGCGTCCTTCGTCGAGGGCCTGCTGCCCGACCTGGTCCGCCAGTACGACAAGTGGGGCGGCCAGTACGACGAGAAGCTCGGGCTCTACTGGTCGGTGCCGGTGTGGGACGCGATGGAGTACACCGCCTCCTCCTACGAGACCGACCCGGCCGATCCCTACCACGGCGGCGCGGGCTACCGGCCGACGCTGAACGCCTACCAGTACGGCGACGCCAAGGCGATCGCGGCCATCGCGAAGATGGGCGGCGACAAGGCCCTGGCCAAGAGGTTCGAGAAGCGGGCGGCATCGCTGCGGGACGCGCTGCACCGCTACCTGTGGGACCCGCAGCGGTCCTTCTTCTACCACAAGGCCCGCGCCGACCTGGACCCGCAGCAGAGGCTGGTGTCCACCCGCGAGCAGATCGGGTTCGTGCCCTGGGCGTTCGACATGGCGAAGCCCGGCACGGAGAAGGCGTGGGCGCAGCTGCTCGACCCGCAGGGGTTCGCCGCGCCGTACGGGCCGACGACCGCGGAGCGGCGCAGCCCGCTGTTCATGCGGGACGCGCTGAGCGGCTGCTGCCACTGGGACGGGCCGAGCTGGCCCTACTCCACCTCGACGACGCTGACCGCGATGGCCAACCTGCTCGACGACTACGACCAGGACGTGGTGACCGCCGCCGACTACTACACGGTGCTGCGCGGCTACGCGCTCACCCAGTACAAGGACGGGCACCCGTACGTCGCCGAGGCGCACCACCCGGACGAGCCGCGCTGGATCTACGACTCCCGGGGGCACAGCGAGCACTACAACCACTCCACCTTCAACGACCTGGTGATCAGTGGCCTGATCGGGCTGCGCCCGCAGCCGGACGGCAGGGTCGTGCTGAACCCGCTCGTTCCGGCCGGGTGGGACTACTTCGCGCTGGAGAACGTGCCCTACCACGGGCACAACGTGACGGTCCTGTGGGACCGCGACGGCAGCAGGTATGGCCAGGGCGCCGGCATGCGCGTCTACGTGGACGGCAGGCCCGCCGCCCGGCGGGCGACGGTCGGCGAGCTGACCGCCCGGGTCCCGGCCGCCGTGACGCCCGACCGGTCCTCCCGGCCGAGCGACGACGCCGCCAACCCGTACGGCACCGGCTATCCCAAGCCGTTCGCGTCGTACACGAACGGCATCGACAACGTGTGGGACGCCGTGGACGGGCGGATCTTCTACGACGACATCCCGCACAACCGGTGGACCAACTACCGCTCCCCGAACGCCGAGGACCACCTCGGCGTGGACTTCGGCGTGCCGACCCGGGTGAGCGACGTGCGGTTCTACGCCTACGACGACGGCGGCGGGGTCAGGGCCCCCGCGTCGTACCGGCTGGAGTTCTGGGACGGCGCGGCGTGGCGCGAGGTGCCGGACCAGACCCGCACGCCCGAGCGGCCCGCGGGCGCGGCGCTGAACCGCGTCACGTTCCCGGCCCTGACCACGACCAGGATCCGGCTGGTGTTCGGCAACCCGCCCGGCGCGTACGTCGGCGTCACCGAACTGCAGGCGTGGTCGCCCGCCGCGGGCGACACGTCGGTGGACGTGACCGTCGCCGGGCAGGCGCGTCCCGGCGCGCCCGCCGAGGTGACCACCACCTTCGCCAACCGGGGGCGCACGCCCGCCACCCGGGTCACGGTGTCGCCGGCCGTGCCGCCGGGCTGGTCGGCCGAGCCGGTCGGCAGCCCCCGGACTCCGGTGGTGCGGCCGGGCGGCGAGTTCACCGTGCGCTGGCGGGTCGCGCCGCCCGCCGGGATGGCGCCGCGCCCCGGCGCCCATCCGGTGCGCGCGATCGCCGAGTACGACGGATCGGCGCGGGCCGTGAGCCCCTACGCCCAGGTGACCATGGAGCTCGACCCGGACGCCTACGGGAAGGTGGAGGTCCAGGACGGCTTCGCCACCGACACCTCGGCGGGATACACCCTCTACAAGCCCGAGGGCGGCGAAGCCCTGCCGACGGTCGCGGCCGGCGGCGGCCGGTTCGCCGGCAGCGGCACGCAGCCGTTCTTCGGCCTGGCCGCCGGGCCTGCGGGGCTCTCCTCGGCCGACGCGATCAGCGTGGTGACGGCCGGGACGTTCGCCGGGACCGGCAGCCCGGAGGACAGCGTGTTCGTCGGCTGGGTCAAGGACGCGGGCACCTACGTGACCGCCTGGTACAACAACACCCGCAAGCAGTCGGGCATCAACGTGCGGGTCGGCGGCCGGTTCCTGGACACGCCCGGAGACGCCCCGCTGACCCTCAAGCCGGGCGACCGGTTCGCGCTCGTGCTGTCCGGCGACACCATCACCTCCTTCGCCTACAGCGGCGGCCGGTGGCGTCCGCTGCGTACGGCGGACATCGGCGGCACGCTCGCCACCCCGCAGGCCCGCGAGGGCTTCCGCTACGGCTTCGGCCTGCGCGGCACCTCCGGCACGATCGCGGTCGCCGGTCTGGAGGGCCGCAGTTCCTTGTAATTGAAGGACGCGCGCCGGCACCGGCTGACGGGCCTGGTCACCCGAGCAGTCGCACCGCTCCGGTGTCGGCGGACTGCGCCAGCGTCGCATAGGCGCGCAGGGCCGCGGAGACGTGCCGTTCACGGTCGCGGGGCCGATAGCCGGTCTCCCGTTCCAGCCGGGCACGGCGGGCGGCGAGGTCGGCGTCGGGCACCCGGACGTCGAGGGTGCGTGCGGCGACGTCGACGGTGATGACGTCGCCGTCCTCCACGAGCGCGAGGGGACCGCCCGCCGCGGCCTCGGGTGAGACATGGCCGATCGCCAGGCCGGAACTGCCGCCGGAGAAGCGGCCGTCGGTGACCACGGCGCACGTGCCCGCGAGACCCCGGCCCTTGAGGTAGGCGGTGGGGTAGAGCATCTCCTGCATGCCGGGGCCGCCACGCGGGCCCTCGTAGCGGATGACCAGCACGCTGCCCGGCGTCACCCGGCCGGACAGGACCGCTTCCGCGGCCTCCTCCTGTGATTCGGTCACCACCGCGTGGCCGGTGAAGACGTGCATGCCCTCGGGGACACCGGCGGATTTGACCACCGCGCCGCCGGGGGCGAGGTTGCCGCGCAGGACCGCCAGCCCGCCGTCCGGCGAGTAGGCGTGGGCCGTGTCGCGGACGCAGCCGCCCGCGGCGTCCGTGTCCAGGGACTCCCATCGCGCCGACTGGGAGAAGGCGGCGGAGGAGCGGACGCCGCCGGGGGCGGCGTGGAAGAGATCGAGGGCCTCGGGTGCGGGTGCCGCGCCTCGGATGTCCCAGGTGGCCAGCCATTCGGTGAGCGATTCGGCGTGGACGGCGCGCACGTTCTCGTGGAGAAGCCCGGCGCGGTGCAACTCGCCCAGAATGGCGGGGATGCCGCCCGCCCGGTGGACGTCCTCCATGAGATAGGGGCCGTTGGGGGCGACCCTGCACAGGCACGGCACGGTGCGCGAGCGGGCCTCGACGTCGCGCAGGGTGTAGTCGAGCTCCGCCTCGTGGGCCGCGGCGAGCAGGTGGAGAACGGTGTTGGTGGAGCCCCCCATGGCCAGGTCCAGGGCCATGGCGTTGTCGAAGGCCGCCCGCGAGGCGATGGCCCGGGGCAGCACGGAGGCGTCGTCCTTGCCGTAGTGGCGTTCGGCCAGCTCCATGACCGTACGTCCGGCCTGCTCGTACAGCCTGCGGCGGGCGGTGTGGGTGGCCAGGGTCGAGCCGTTGCCGGGCAGGGCCAGGCCGAGCGCCTCCACCAGGCAGTTCATCGAGTTGGCGGTGAACATGCCCGCACACGAGCCGCAGGTGGGGCACGCCGCTTCTTCGATGCGGGCGACGTCCGCGTCGGACACGGCCGGGTTGACCGCCTCGGACATCGCCGTGATCAGATCCAGGCGGGTGCGCCCAGTGCTGTCGGTCAGTACCGTGCCGTCGGCGAGCACCGCCCGTCCGCCCTCCATGGGGCCGCCGGAGACGAACACGGTGGGGATGTTCAGCCGCAGCGCGGCCATCAGCATCCCCGGCGTGATCTTGTCGCAGTTCGAGACGCACACCAGGGCGTCGGCGCAGTGGGCCTGCACCATGTACTCGACGGAGTCGGCGATCAGCTCCCGGGACGGCAGCGAGTACAGCATCCCGGCGTGTCCCATCGCGATGCCGTCGTCGACCGCGATGGTGTTGAACTCCCGCGCGATGCCGCCCGCGCCGGCGATGGCCTCGCACACGATGCGGCCCACCGGCTGCAGGTGCGTGTGACCGGGGACGAACTCGGTGAAGCTGTTGGCCACCGCGACCACCGGTTTGACGCCGATGTCCTGGCTCGGCACGCCGGAGGCGCGCATCAGGGCACGCGCTCCGGCCATGTTCCGTCCGTGGGTGACCGTACGTGATCTGAGTTGGGGCATGCCCCCATGCTTGCGGCGCACGGAGGCGGGGCGAAGACAGCCGCACTGCTAGTACTTCTACTACCAGCACTTACCCTGACCACATGGGAACGGCATCGCAGCGGCGGACGGAACTGGGCGGCTTCCTGCGGGCGAAGCGCACACGTCTGGACCCGACCGCGGTCGGCCTCCCCCCGGCCGGGCCCCGCCGCCGGGGCGGCCTGCGCCGTGAGGAGGTCGCCACGCTCTCCGGGGTCAGCGCCACCTGGTACACCTGGCTGGAGCAGGGCCGCGACATCCAGCCCTCCCGCCAGGTCCTGGACGCTCTCGCCCGCACCCTGCGCCTGACCGCCGCCGAGCACACCTATGTCCTCTCCCTGGCCGGGTACGCCCCGCGGCCCAGCCGGCCGGCCCAGCCGACCGCGCATGCCGCGCCCGCGCACGTCCAGCGCCTCCTCGACGCGCTCGCCGGCTTCCCGGCCTACGCCATCGCCCCGGACTGGACGATCTGCGGGTGGAACGCCGCCTACACGGCGCTGTATCCGAACGTGGCCACGGCCGGGCCGGACGATCGCAACCTGCTGTGGCTGGTCTTCACCGACCCCTATGTCCGCGACCTGCTGCCCGACTGGGACACCACCAGCCGCCGGTTCCTCGCCGAGTTCCGCGCCGAGGCCGGGCCGCGCCTCGGTGACCTGGCCCGCTCGCCGGTCGTCCAGCGCCTGCTGCGGGTCAGCGAACCGTTCCGCGACGCCTGGCAGAGCCATCACATCGAGGGCTTCACCTCCCGCGAGCGGGTCTTCAGGCATCCGGTCGCGGGCATGGTGCGCTTCGAGCACCACCGGCTGGCCCCCGCCGACCACCCCGATCTGCACCTGGTCGTCTACACCCCCGTGGCCGGGTGAGAAGCAGCACCCGCTTTCCCGAAGACGCGGGAGAGCCGTCGCGCGGAGGTCCTCCGCACGACGGCTCCCCTGTGTGGTCTTGGAGCTGTGCGGTTATGGAGCCCAGGCGGCGGTGACGGCCCAGCTCACGTCCTCGGCGTACGAGGCGGGGTTGTCGTAGGGATGCGCGCCGCCGCTGGAGGCGACCCAGACCTCCTCGGCGTAGTGCCTCACGTTCGTGCCCAGCTCGTTGAGCGACGCCAGGCGCACGCTCC
Source organism: Microbispora sp. NPDC046933 (assembly GCF_040644635.1). NCBI lineage: Bacteria > Bacillati > Actinomycetota > Actinomycetes > Streptosporangiales > Streptosporangiaceae > Microbispora > Microbispora sp. NPDC046933. The sequence goes on from NZ_JBEYWW010000011.1 coordinate 44,203, forward strand.
CAGACGTGCTGCCGGGCTGCGCGCAGAAGGTGGCGTCGCGGCGGAACAGTTCGCTGCCGTCCGGGGCGTCCAGGCGGACCCGGAAGTTGGAATGCCGCAGGTAGCGGCCCGGATAGTTGCGCGACTCCAGCGAGTAGCAGGTCGGCTGGGCCAGGCCGCGCCGTACGACGAAGGTCGCGTCCGACTTCAGCAGGGCGTCGCTTCCGGCCGTGACCACGTCGGTGCGGGCCAGGCCGTTTTGATGCCGCAGGTAGCGGTCGCTGAACCCCGGCGTGGTGACCCGGAACGATCGGGCCTGGTCGAGCGGCAGGTCGGCGCCGCTGCGCCACAGCGGGACGGTCACCGCCCACGTGGTGTCGGCGGCGAAGCTCGCGGCGGCGTCCCACGGGTTGGCACCGCCCTCTTTCGCGACGTAGACGAGCTCGTTGTAGTGGCGGACGTAGTAGCCGCGCAGGTTGTAGGACTCCAGCCTGGTCCCGCCCTGCCCCTCGCGCGGGCAGAACGTGGCGTCGGCCGCGAACAGGGCCGTGCCGTCCTGCCGGTCCTTGCGCAGCCGGTAGTCGGAGTGGCGCAGATACTCGCCCGGGAAGTTGCGCGACTCGAACGACACGCAGGAGGAGTCGGCCAGGCCCGGCCGCGTCCAGAACGTCGCGTCCTGCTTGGCCAGGTCGGCGCTCCCGCCGTCGATCACGTCGGTGCGCGCGAGCCCGTCCTGGTGACGCAGGTGGCGGCCGGTGTAGCCGGGCGTGGTCACCCGCAGCGACACCGGCTCGCCCCGGGGGACGTCGGCGCCCGCCGCGACCGCCAGCAGGTGCCGGTTGGCCTCCCGCACACGCGACTCGGTCATCTTCGGCACCCGGCGGTCGTACGTGTAGAACCCGTTGACCTCGTTCTCCACGTCGTACGGCTCGGTGTAGACCGAGGCGGACAGCCCGCGGGTGTGCACGAGCCGTTCCACCTGCCTGGTGACCTCGACGTACCGGTTGGTCAGCGACCCTTCGTCGGGGTACAGGTCGCCGTAGGCGAACCCGGCGCCGGGCTGGTACTCGTGGCCCTGGACGCGCCTGCCGAGGCCGCCGAACTCGCCGAGCACGGCGATGCGGGTGGCCGAGGGAAGCCGGGTGTCGGTCTCGCCGGGGACCTGATACCAATGGTCGTCGATCACGTCGCCGTTCGTCGGCTCCGGGTCGGAGACGCAGCAGTTCGACCCGGAGTCGTGGTTGATCAGCCTGGTCGAGTCGGCGGACCGGACCAGGTCGACGATGCGCTGGTTGTCGTACTCGCCCCAGCCCTCGTTGAACGGGATCCACATCACGATCGACGTGATGCCCTTGAGCTGCTCGACGATCCGGCGCAGCTCGGACTCGTAGTTGGCGTGGCTGCGCTCGGGCGTGTCGTCCACCGCGTCGAGCGAGGGCATGTCCTGCCACACCATCAGGCCCAGTTTGTCGGCCCAGTAGTACCAGCGGGCGGGCTCGACCTTGATGTGCTTGCGGACCATGGTGAAGCCCAGGGCCTTCTGCCGCTCCAGGTCGAAGCGCAGCGCCTCGTCCGTGGGCGCGGTGTAGATCCCGTCCGGCCAGTACCCCTGGTCGAGGGTGCCGAGATGGAACGTGAACTTCCCGTTGAGCACCGGGCGCAGCACGCCGCCGACGACCGCCTTGCCGATCGACCGCATGCCGAAGTAGCCGGTCACGACGTCGCCGCCGCCGTTCCCCGTGAGCGTGACGCGCAGGTCGTACAGGAACGGGTCGTCGGGCGACCAGAGGCGGGCGTTGGGGACGGGGACGCGGATGTGCGCGCCGACCGCGCCGGTGGCCGAGCCGACGACCGTGCCGCCGCTGAGCACCTCGGCCCTGGCCTGGTCGCCGGTGCCCCGCACGACGAGGTCCAGGACCCCGGCGGACACGTCGGGCGTGGTGTCGAGCCGGGTGACGTGCGCGGCGTTCACCGGTTCGAGCCAGACCGTCTGCCAGATGCCCGACGACGCGGTGTACCAGATGCCGCTCGGGTTACGGCGCTGCTTGCCGATGGGGAACGTGCTGCCGTCGATCGGCGAGGACACCCCGACGATCAGTTCGTTGTCCCCCGGCCGCAGGGCGGAGGTGATGTCGAAGGAGAAGGCGTCGTAGCCGCCGGTGTGCCGGCCGACCTGGACGCCGTTCACCCACACGCGTGTCTCCCAGGTGACCGCCCCGAAGTTGAGCATCACCCGGCGCCCGGCCCAGCCGGACGGGACGGTGAAGGCGCGCCGGTAGAACATGGTGTCCTCATGGCGCTTGATCCCCGACAGGGCGGACTCGATCGGGTACGGCACGAGCACGCCCTCCGGCAGCGTCCGGCCGACCGGGGGCGAGTCGAGGTTCGGCGCGCCGGCGAACTCCCACACGCCGTTGAGGTTGAGCCAGTCGGGCCGGACGAGCTGGGGACGCGGATAGTCGGGCAGGGCGTTGGCGGGGGACACCTGGGCGGTCCAGGGCGTGGACAGGGGCGGCGTCTTCGGCTGCCAGACGGCGGCGAACGCGGCGGGCGCGGCGGGCGCGGCGAGGATCAGGCAGGCCGCCGTGAGCAGGAGGGTGGTCGCGGCGGCGAGAATCCGGCGAGGTCGGATCACCGGCATCAGCCCCGCCGCCACTTCTGGTTGGCGCCGCCGTGGCACTCCCACTGGATCAGCCGTGCGCCGTCGTTCTGGTTCCAGCCGTCGATGTCGACGCACTTGTTGGACTGCGGGTTGACCAGGTCACCGGCCGCGCTGAGCACGAACTGCTGGGCGGGGTTGCCGCTGCAGGTCGCGATCTGGATCACGGCGCCGTTGTCCCTGGACCCCCAGGCGACGTCCATGCACAGGTTGTTCTGCGTGCGCAGGGTGCCGCCGGTGAACGTCCACCTCTGGGCGATGGTGCCGTTGCAGGTGTACATCTGCAGCGGCGCGCCGTCTCTGAAGTCGGCGCCCGGCACGTCGATGCACTTGTTGTTGAGAGCACTGATCAGCGCGCTGGTGTCGCCGCCCGTGGTGGTCAGGCTCAGGCCGTACGCGCCGAGGATCTCGTTGACCGGCTGGAAGAAGGTGGTGCCGCCGGTGGAGCAGTTCCCCGCGGCGCCGGAGGTGACGCCCTGGGCCTGGTCGCCGGACATGTACGCGCCGCCCGAGTCGCCTCCCTCGGCGCAGGCGCTGGTCTGGGTGAGCCCGTAGACCAGCGAGCCGGAGTAGTTCACGGTCACGTTCTTGGCCTGGACGACCCCGCAGCGCCAGCCGGTGGTGCGCCCGGAGCGGCAGATCGACGCCCCGATGGGGGCCTCCTGGGAGCCGGCCACCGCGACGGTGCCGCCGCCGTAGTTGTTGACCCAGGGGCGCGGCGTCCAGTCGCCGTTGGTACGCACCCAGGCGTAGTCGTCGCCGGGGAACGACGAGGCGGCGAAGGCGCCCTGGGCGACGTTGTTGTATCCCAGCGTCGGATTGCCGGCGCGCCCGCAGTGCCCGGCGGTGACGAAACCGCCGTTGTTCACCGAGAAGCCGACGGAGCACAGCACGTTGCCGTTGATGACGTACTGGTCGCCGCCCCGGATGTCGTAGACGAGGCGGGGGGCCTGAGCGACGGAGATCCGCGTCGCCGTGGCGTCGGCGGACGCCGCCTGCACGAATCCCGCCGCCGTGGCCTGGTCGGCGGCCGACACGACGACCGCGTTGGCGGCCGGGTCGACGTACCAGCCGTAGACGCCGGTGCCGGCACTGCCCGCGGCGCGGTCGAGCGCCGCCTTGACGGCGTTCAACTGCCTGTCGCTGCGCTTCACGGAGACGGGCACCGCGCCCGCCTCGCGCACCCGCTCGGCATCGCCCGCGTCCAGGACTCCGGCGGCCAGGCGCTGCCGCGCGGGGTCGTACCAGGCGCCGGCGAAGCGGTCGCCGAGATCGTCGCGGACGCGTCGCTCGACGGCCGCCGCCGCGGCTTCGTGTGTCTGGCGGACCCGCGCCTGCTCGGGGGTCAGGTGCAGGTCGCGTTGCAGCGCCTGCTGCATCGTCGCCGCCGACGCGCCGGGATCAGGCCGGGGGACGGGGGAGGGGGCGGCGTGCGCGGACACGGAGGGGAAGGCGAGCGCGACGGCGAACACCGCCGCGCCGGTCAGCACGGTGAGTCTCACGGCAGTCCTTCTGGGGGGTGGAAGAGACGTGAGAGCGCTCTCTGAAAAGAACCTTTACAGTGGTGTGGCCGTCCGTCAAGACCCAACATTTCCGAACATATCCCGTCTTTGATCTTCGCTATAGCGAAGTGAAAGGGCGCGGGCGGTCGCCCGCCACCCGATCGCGGGCCACGGGCCTGAGTGGGAGAGCGTTTCCACGCGGCCGAAGGCGACGCGCCCCGGAAGAACGTCGCGCCCCCGCCAGGCTGGGTGACGGGTACGAAGCGGGGGCGCGGGGTAGGCGTAGCACAGAGCGTTGCGCCCGTTGCCGGCCCAGATCCGGAACGACGTGATCGTTCTGTGAACCGGTTAGGGCGAACAACGCCTCGGCGAGGCGGTGGGCACCATGATGAACATCGAAGAGAAGCGTCGTCTGGTCCGGGGACTGCTGCGCGAGGTGGGGCGCGGCTTCGCCGAACCGCACGGGTTCGGGGTGACCAACAACCCCGGAAGCCTGTTTCAGCTGCTCTGTCTGTCGGTTCTGCTCCGCCGCAGCACCGATTACCACACAGCGGTCGCAGCCGCCCAGCAGCTGCGCGACCGTGGCTGGACCACCGCGCAGAAGCTCGCGGCCTCGTCGTACGGGCAGCGGGCCGAGGCGCTGGCGCGGGCAGGGCACCGCCGGACGGCCAAACAGCTCGCGGACGTCCTCGGGGAGCTGGGCAGGGTCGTGGCGGATCGCCACAGCGGGGACCTGCGCCGGCTGCGGACCGAGGCACACCGCGATCCCGGGCGGGAGCGGGAGTTGCTCAAGCGGTTGCCGGGCGTGGACGATCAAGTTGTGGATTTGTTCTTCCGCGAAGCGCAGGTGGTGTGGTCCGAGGTGGGGCCGTTCGCCGATCGGCGCGCGCTGAGCGCGTCCCGCAAGCTCGGACTGGCCCGCACCGTCGAAGACTTGGCCGAACTGGCCAAGTCCGAGGAGTCGGAGCGCTTCGCGTGGCTGGTCGGCGCGCTCGCCCAGGTCGACCTCGATCGGCGCCACGAGGAGATCCGCGCCCTCGTCCACCAGTGAGACACCGGTGGGCGAGGCCGCAATGCCCTGCCGGGCGGTCCACAGGGGCTGAAGAGGCCGGTCGGGCGGTCAGGCCCGGCCGATGCGTGGCAGGCAGGCGATGAGCAGGAGGGCGGAAGATGTCACAGCTGGTGCGCGAAGTGATGACCCCTGCCCCGGTCACCGTCCCGAGAGATGCCAGCGTCGTGCAAGCGGCCAGGCTCATGCGCGAGCACAACATCGGGGACGTACTGGTCACAGAAGATGACCGGCTTTACGGTGTGATGACCGACCGGGACATCGTGGTCCGCGCGGTCGCGGAGTCCCGCGACCTGACCGAAACGCCCGTGGGCGCGTGCTGCAGCAGTTCCGGCCTGGCCACCGTAACCCCTGACCAGGACGCCACCCAGGCTTTGAACCTCATGCGCCGTAAGGCGATTCGCCGGATCCCAGTCGTCGAGGAGGGGCGGCCCGTGGGCGTCGTCTCGCTCGGTGACCTGGCACTGGAGGGAGATCCGTCCTCGGCGCTCTCGGATATCAGCGCCGCTCCGCCCAACATCTGAGCCCCTCATGACCATGGGGTCCTCGAACGGTGCGGTGGTGCCGAGATGATCGACCACGTGACGGGATACCGCCGGCTGTCGGCACGGGGCTCACGCGCGCGGGCCGGCGCCGACCGGTGACCTGCCCGCCTCGATGACCGACTTCAGTCGCAGCAGGTCCTCCTGCAGCTTGTGTGCGGGATCGGCGCCGAAGAGCACCGCCATCGCGTGACCGACCGCGCCGAACACCGGGTTGTAGGTGAGCTGGACCTGGATACGGCTCCGGCCGGTGTTCTCCGGGGTCAGGTCGAGCGTGCCGGTGTGGGCGATCAGTTGCCCTTCGACGGTCTTCCAGGCGATCCTCCGGCCCTCTTCCCGCATCGTCTCCACGGCCTCGAAACGGATGGGCACCCCGGCGGGGCCCGCGACCGACCAGTGGGATCGCAGGCCATCGGCGGAGCGTCGTACCTCCAGCACGTCGGGCATCAAGCGGGTGAAGAGGCTGTAGTCGCTCAGCAGCGGCCAGACCTCCTGGGGCGGCGCGTTCACCGTGATCGCGTTCTGGATGTCGATCGCGCGACGCCCCGCTCCGATCCCGGTGAGACGCCTCAGCGGCAGGTTCGTCGCGGCGCGGAGCGCCAGTACGGCACTGCCGCCGCGCAGCAGGTAGCCGAGCGGCCGGGGCAGCCGTCCGGACAGCGACCAGACGAGTGCGGCGGCCAGGCCGGTGAGGAACCTGGAGGTCGGCGACCACCGCTGCTGGAGGAGTTCGGGCACCGGTCTCCGCGGCCCGCCTTCTCCCTGCAACCGGGGCACTCCCGTGGCATCGCGGTGGGTGGTCCAGTTCGCGTTCACGGTCCTGACGCCGGGTATGGACGCCACCGCCCGGCACGCCCGCCGGCTCTCCTTCTCGAGCAGGTCACCGGTGAGGGTCACCCGGCCGCTCTCGACGCGGACTTCCACCGCGTGCGGGTGGCGGACGTAACGGCCCAGTTCGGCGCGCACACGCTCATGGAGAACCTCGTCGTCGACGTTCCGTCCGCCGGTGCGGTAGCGGATGCTCTTGACGACACCCCGGCTCCGGTTGACGACGTCGCAGACCACGGCTCTGGTGGCGTTTCTGAATTCGTGCGTCAGGTGGACGCCCTTGTCGCGGACCCGAGCACGGCGGGTCCGGCCGAGCTCGGGGTCGAACAGGTACTCGGTGACCATCCCGCCGACGGCGCCGAGCCCTGCCGCGGAGATCGTACGGGACATCGATGGCGCCTGCCGGACCACGATGACGTTCTGGGACCGGTCCTGCCTTGGACGAGTGCTGACGACCATGGCGACTCCCCCTTGTTCGCCCGTTCGCCGTCGTTCGCCACCGCCCTACCCAGTCGACAGCGAAGCTCACCAGGTCTGGACGAAAGGCGGAAACCGGGCTCGTTCCGGCATAGGCCCTCGGCGGACCGCTCGCCTGATCTTCGTTGAACCGGGCCCTGTGGGCGATCTTCGGCGGGATACTGGGAGTCTCGCACGTGCCCCCGACCCACCGGAGAGTCATGCCGCAGCCGCTGGAGCCGAGCGATCCCGCACGCCTGGGCTCCTACCGCATCACCGGCAGGATCGGCGAGGGAGGGCAGGGCGTCGTCTACCTCGGCGAGGCGGAGTCCGGCGACCTCGTCGCGGTCAAGCTCTTCCACGCGCGGCTCGGCCAGGACGCCGCGGCCCGCGCCGACTTCACCCGCGAGGCGGAGCTCGCCCGCAGGGTCGCCCGGTTCTGTACGGCCCAGGTGCTGGAGTCCGGCATGGACGGCAGCCGGCCGTACATCGTGAGCGAGTACGTCCAGGGGCCTTCGCTGAACCAGGTGGTGGCCGAGCGGGGGCCGTTGGCGGGCGGCGCGCTCGAACGGCTCGCCATCGGCACGGCCACGGCGCTGGTCGCGCTGCACGACGCCGGGGTCGTCCACCGGGACTTCAAACCGCAGAACGTGCTGATCGGACCGGACGGGCCGCGCGTCATCGACTTCGGGATCGCCCGCGCCCTCACCGCCACGGGCACGATGACCAGCCAGATCGTCGGGACGCCCGCCTACATGGCGCCCGAGCAGCTCGCGGCCGGTGAGCTCGGCTTCGCCCTGGACGTGTTCGCCTGGGCGTCCACCATCGCGTTCGCCGCCACGGGCCGCCCGCCGTTCGGCGCCGACGTCATCCCCGCCATCATCAACAGGATCCTCAACCAGGAGCCCGACCTGGAGGGGATCGAGGCGCGGCTGCGCGACCTGCTCGCGGCCTGTCTCGCCAAGGACCCGGGACGTCGGCCGGCCGCGCGGGAGATCCTCGACCGCCTCGTGCGCCCGCGCCACGACCCGCAGGCCGCGCCGGCCGTACCCGCCGCGCCGGATGTGCCGGACGTCTCCGCCGGGCCGGGCGCGCCGGCCCCGCATGACATGTCCGGGCCGCTCGCGGCTTCCGGCTCCTCCGTGGGGCCGCCGGGGTCGTCCGGGCCGGTCACCGTGCCGGGCGGCGGCCGGCGCAGGCGGGTCCGGGCCGCCATCGCCGCCGTGGTCGTGGCGGTGGCGGCCACCGCGGCCGCCGCCGTCGCGCTGCTGCCGTCCCTGCACCTGCCTTTCCTGAACCGGCCGTCTCTGCCCTGGTCATCGGCGGCCGGCGGCTCCGAGACGGAGCGGGCGGCGGCGGTCGGCACGGGCCCGGCAGGCTCGGCAGGCTCGGCGGACACCGGCGGCGGCTCGTCTCCGTCCCCGGCCCCGTCGCCCACCGGCGCCTCGCGGTCCGCGTCGCCGGCCTCCTCGCACCGGCCGCGCGTGGGACACTCCACGGCCAGGCCGGACACCACGCGACCGGCCCCGACGAGGACGGTCACCGCACGGCCGACCGTCCGCCGCTCGAAGACGACCGCGCCGGTCCCCGCCGACTCTCCGGCCGCGAAACCGGCGGAGCCCTCGCCCACGCCGGCCGAGCGGCTCGTGGAGCTGGGGCCCGGACACTTCACGGAGTACTGCGTGACGCTCGGCTGGGAGTGGGTCGAGTACCGCGAGACGCCCACGCCCGGCGCGTACTGCGTCAAGCGCAAGGGCGACACCATGTACCTCGGCCAGAGCCGGCGCGACGCGGGGTGCCGCTGGCGCTTCCACGACCCGAAGGCCTTCCACCGGTTCAAGGGCAAGTCGAACTACTGCTACGCCTACCGGTGACCTCTTCGCCGGCGCCGGGCCGCTCAGGACGGGATCGCGGGCGACGCGGGCACCTGGCCGGTCGTGCTCTCCCGGACGATCAGGCGGTGCGGCACCATGATTTCGGCGGGTGGGCGGGCCGCCCCGCCGATCGACTCCATGAGGACGTCCACCGCCGTGCGCGCGATCTCCTTCTTGTCGGGGGCGATGGTGGTGAGACTGGGGGTGCTGTACTGACCTTCCTCGATGTCGTCCATGCCGACCACGGCGACGTCGTCGGGGATGCGCAACCCCGCCCGGGTCAGCGCCCGCATCGCGCCGAGGGCGAGCAGGTCGTTGTAGCAGAACACGGCGTCGGGCGGCTCGGGCAGGGCGAGCAGCTGCTCCATGGCCGCGGCGCCCTGGCGGCGGTGGAAGCGCGGAGTCGGAACGATGAGCCGCTCGTCCACCTCCAGTCCCTCCCGGGCGTGCGCCTGGCGGTAGCCGCTGGTGCGAAGCTGCGCCGTCTCGCCGGTCGCGTACGGCTGGTCGCCGATGGCGGCGACGCGACGCCGGCCGAGGCTCAGCAGATGCGCGGTCGCCTCCCGGGCGGCGGCCACGTTGTCGATGGCCACGTGGTGGAAGCTGCCGTTGAAGATGTGCTCGCCCAGCAGCACGATCGGGACCCTGTTGCCCCGGGCCCGCAGCTCCTCGGCCGAGACGCTCAGCGGGCTCAGCAGTAGCCCGTCGAACATCGTGGCCCGCGAGTCCCGGCCCAGCAGCTCGCGCTCGCGCTCGCCGTCGCCGTCGGTCTGGTCGACCATCACCACGTAGCCGCGGGCGCGGGCGGCGGTGATCACCTCGCGGGCCAGCTCCGCGAAGTAGGGGACGTCCAGCTCGGGCACGACCAGGGCGATCATCCCGCTGCGGCCCTGCTTGAGGTTGCGGGCGATGAGGTTGGGGCGGTAGTCGAGCTCGTCCAGCGCGGCCTGCACGCGAGCGCGCAACTCGTCCGACACCGGTGCGTACCCGTTGACCACGTTGGACACCGTGCGGATGGACACGTTCGCCCGCTTGGCGACATCACGCAGCGTTGGACCGGCCATGCGTCTCCTATACCTCCGGCTGCTGGGGTTGGGAAGATCCTAACCGGCGCTTGCATCGTTGCAGACAAGCATGCACTATGTCTGCATCGTTGCAGAGCCCTCACAACGTCTTTTCCCGGACGGCGAGGAGTACTTAGATGACCCCATCCCCCATGAATCGCCGCGGGTTTCTCAAAGGAGCCCTCGGCGTCGGAGCCCTCGCCGCCGCGGGCGGCGCGCTGACCGCCTGCGCTCCCGGCACGGGCGGCGCGGCGGCGCCGAGCAAGCTGGCCAAGCCCTCCGCCTCCGCGGCTGCGGCCAAGGGCGAGATCACCGTCTGGAACCGGTCCGGCGACCTGTTCAAGGTGTTCGACGCGGCGATCGGCAGGTTCCGCGAGGCCTACCCGGGCGTCAAGGTCAACCACATGGCCGTGGACATCGACGCCAAGCTGGCCAACACGCTGATCAGCGGCACGGACGTGCCCGACGGCAGCTTCTGGGACGACGCCAAGATCGGCGGGCAGGCCGAGCACCTCTACGATCTCTCCGACCTGATCGCGCCGTACCGGGACCAGATCGCGCCGTACAAGCTGTCGGTGAACACCGTGGCGGGCAAGATCTACGGCGTGCCCTGGGATCTCGACCCGGGGCTGCTGTGGTACCGGGAGGACATCCTGCAGGAGGCAGGGGTCGATCCCGCCGGGCTGGCGACCTACGACGACCTGCTGACCGCGGCCAGGACGGTCCGGGACAGGTTCCCGAAGACCAAACCCATCCACCTGGACAAGAGCCCGTTCCTCGGCCAGCTGTGGCTGGAGATGCTGGCCAACCAGCAGGGCACCAGCCTCACCGACGCACAGGGCAGGCTGCGGCTGGACTCGGCGGAGTACCGGCGGATCTTCACCTGGATCCAGACCGCGGTCAAGGACGGGCTCGCCACCCGGGCGCCCTACCTGGAGCCCGCCGACGTCAACACGCTCGACGGCGGCCAGCAGGTGTTCGTGCCGTGGGCGATCTGGTGGTCCTTCGCGCCGCAGCAGCTTCTCAAGGCCACCAAGGGCAAGTGGCGGGCGGCTCCCCTCCCGGCCTGGACGCCGGGCGGCGCGCGGAGCGGCGCCATGGGCGGCAGCAGCTTCGTCATCCCGGCCAAGGCCAGGAACCCGGAGCTGGCCTGGCTGCTGTACGAGTTCCTGTGCTTCAAGGAGCCCGGATACACGGCGCTGTACGGCCCGAGCAGCGTGTACCCCGGCGGCCTGTCGACCTCGGTCCCGAGTTTCACTCCCGCGCTCGACCCCGCCAAGCCGCTGTTCCAGCCGATCGAGGCCCTGGGCGGTCAGGACCTGTGGAAGGTCGCCGCCGAGGCCGCCGCCACCATCCCGGCCGCGGCGCCGATCCCGGCCTGGTGGGCCAAGTCGGTGGACTATCTGGGCGACAACCTGCAGCGCCTGATGGACGGCGCGATGTCGCCCGACGACGTGATCGGCGAATCGGCCGCGAAGATCCAGCGCAACCTGATTGACCGCTCCTGATGTCGGCTCTCACCACGACGGCGAGGTCCGGGCGGGCCGCCGGCGCGCGGCCGGGGCCGCGTCGCGGCACCCGGCTGTCGCCGTACCTGTTCGTCGCCCCGTTCTTCCTGGTCTTCGCCGCCTTCGGGATCTATCCGCTCGTCTTCGCGCTGCAGCTCAGCTTCACCCGCTGGCACGGCGCCGGCGAGGCCACCTGGGTCGGCCTGGGCAACTACGCCTACCTGCTGACCAGCCCGGAGTTCTGGGCCTCGCTCGGCAACAGCGCGGTGATGTGGCTGCTCATCGTGCCGATCCAGATCGTGGCCGGGCTCGCCGGCGCGGTGCTGCTGGCCAACGCGAAGCTGCGCTTGCGCGGCCTGTTCAGAGTGGCCTTCCTCGCGCCGTTCGTGACCCCGCTGGTGGCCATGGCACAGGTCTGGATCGTCGTGTTCGACCAGGACTACGGCCTGGTCAACCACCTGCTCGACCTCGTGGGCCTGCCCGGGGTGGGGTGGCTGACCTCGACGGCGTGGTCCAAGCCGACGCTGGCGCTGCTGTTCCTGTGGAAGACGACCGGATTCGCGATCATCATCCTGCTGGCCGGGCTGCAGGCCGTGCCGAACACCGTGTACGAGGCCGCCGCGCTCGACGGGGCCTCTCGTCGGCGGCAGTTCTGGTCGCTGACCGTCCCGCTGGTGCGCCGGAGCATGGCCTTCCTCGTGGTCGTGCAGACCCTCGCCGTGTTCCAGATGTTCGCCGAGCCCTTCGTGGTCACCGAAGGCGGCCCGTACGGCTCGACCACCACCGCCGGGCTCTACCTCTACGACCACATCACCGCCTCCGACCTGGGCACCGGCGCCGCGAACTCGTTCCTGCTGGTGCTGCTGGTCTTCGGGCTCTCCCTGGGCGCGGTCCGGCTGCTGCGCCCGAAAGACGAGGTGTCATGAACCAGACCAGGCCGGGCCCGGTGCAGTACGCCCTGCTGGCGCTGCTCGCCGTGGCGTTCCTCTATCCGATCTGGTGGGCGGTCAGCTCGTCGCTCAAGCCGGCCGCCGAGATCATCACCGACCCCCTCTCAGTGGGGCCTGTGACGCTGGACAACTACAGGGCGATGTTCGCCGACGTGCCGATCGGCACCGGTTTCGCGAACACCGCGCTGGTGCTGGTGGTCAAGGGCGCGATGACGATGTTCTTCTGCCCGCTGGCCGGATACGCCTTCGCCAAGTACGCCTTCCCCGGCAAGAACCTGCTGTTCGGGGTCGTGTTGCTCACCCTCATGCTGCCGACCCTGGTGCTGATCATCCCGCTGCTGCTGGAGATGAGCGCCCTCGGCTGGGTCAACACCTACCAGGCGCTGATCCTGCCGGGCAGCATCGACGCGTTCAGCATCTTCTGGATGCGCCAGACCATCGCCGCCATCCCCGACGAACTGATCGACGCGGGGCGCGTGGACGGCGCGAGCGAGTTCGGCGTCTTCGCCAGGGTCGTGCTCCCGGTGATCCGCCCCGGGCTGGCCGCGCTGGCCGTGCTGACCACGATGAACATCTACAACGACTTCGTCTGGCCGGTCGTCGCCGTCAACGACACCTCGCACCAGACGCTCCAGGTGGTGCTGTCCACCCTGGCGCAGAACGTCACCGGCAACCGGATCGGCGCGGACTTCGCCACCGTCTGGGGCGAGTTGCTCGCCGCGGGCAGCATCGCCATGCTGCCGCTCCTGGTGATCTTCGTCCTCCTCCAGCGCCACTTCATCAACGGCATCCTCGCCGGCAGCGTCAAAGGCTGACCAGGCACATCTCTCATGAAACGGAGCACCATGACCCCGCGCGCGGAATACCCCCGGCCCCACTTCGACCGATCGCACTCCTGGTCGAGCCTCAACGGCGAGTGGGACTTCCGGGCCGACACCGAGCAGGGCTGGAATCGGACCATCACCGTGCCCTTCGCCTGGGAGACCCCCGCCTCCGGCATCGAGGCCCACTGGCTGCCCGTGGCCTGGTATCGCCGCCGCGCCGCCGTGCCCGTCGCCTGGGCGGGGCAGCGGGTCGTGCTTCACTTCGGCGCCGTGCACCATGAGGCCACCGTGTGGGTCAACGGCGTCGAGGTGGCCGCGCACCGCGGCGGCTACACGCCGTTCGAGGCCGACATCACCGAGGCGCTGCGCGAGGGCGAGCAGGAGATCGTGGTGCGGGTCGCCGCGCCGCTCGACAAGCGGGACATCGCGCACGGCAAGCAGCGCAGCATCCCCCGAGACGACTTCGACGGCGTGTGCTTCACCCCCTCGTCGGGCATCTGGCAGAGCGTCTGGATGGAGGCGCGGCCGGCCACGCACCTGGCCGCGCTGAAGCTGCGCCCCGCCGACGGCCTGACCGGCATCGTGGCCGAGGCCCACATCGGGGGCCACGTCGAGGGCCCGGCGGCGGAGACCGTGCTGCGGCTGTCGGTGCGCGGGTGCGGCACGTCGATCGAGGTGCCGGTCGGCCACGGGCCCGTACGTGTGGAACTGCCGATCGAGGAGCCGCGGCTGTGGTCGCCGGACGACCCGCACCTCTACCACGTGGACGCCGAACTGGTCTCGCCCTCCGGCGTCGACCGGGTCGCCGGATACACCGGGCTGCGCACGATCGACGTGGTGGGGGAGGACCTGTACCTCAACGGCCGCCGGTTGTTCGTCCGCGGCGTGCTCGACCAGGGTTACTGGCCGCGCACCGGCATCACGGCCCCGGACGACGCCGCACTGCGCCGCGACATCGAACTCGCCGCCGCCGCGGGGTACAACCTGGTGCGCAAGCATCTCAAGCTGGAGGATCCCCGCTTCGTCCACCACGCCGACACCCTCGGCATGCTGGTCTGGGCCGAACCCGCCGCCACCGGGCGCTTCTCGCCCGAGTCCGTGGCCGCTTTCGAGGAGCAGATCGCTCCCATGGTCGAGCGTGACGGCAACTCCCCGGCGATCGTCATCTGGGGCCTGTACAACGAGGAGTGGGGCCTGGACTGGGACATCCCCGGCGACCCCGCCAAGCAGCAGGCGGCCGCGCGGGCGTACGACCTGCTCAAGGCCCTCGACCCGACCCGGCCCGCCGTGGACAACTCCGGCTGGACCCACGTCAGGACCGATCTGCTCGACTGGCACTACTACGACGAGTCCGCCGCGTCCTGGGGCAGGACCGTGGCCGCGCTCCTCGACGGCGAGCAGGACGACTTCCCCGTGCGGCTCGGCCCCGACTTCGTCGTACGCAAGAAGCTCGCCGGCACGCCGTCCCAGCCCCTGCGCGGGCTGCCCAACCTGAACAGCGAGTACGGCGGCGGCTTCACCTCGGTGGAACGCGCCTGGCATCTGCGCTGGCAGACCCAGGAGATGCGCCGCCACGACCGGCTGGCCGGGTACGTCTACACGGAGCTGTACGACATCGAGCACGAGTCGGCCGGACTGCTCGACTTCGAACGCCGCCCCAAGGATCTGGCCGGTGTGAACCCGGCCCATGTCAACGCCGCCACGACGCTCGTGCTCGACGTCGTCCCGGTCGCGCCCGGCCGCGACCTGCTCAGCACGTCGCGCGAGGTCGCCGTCGGCGTACGGGTCTCCCACCACGGAGCCGAGCCCGTGACAGGCCGCCTGCACACCGCCTGGACCCCGGTCTTCGGTCCCGCCCCCGAGGGCGCCGCGCCCACGGGTTCCTGGGAGCCGGGCCCCGCCGTGGAGGCGAAGCCGTTCCTGCTCGGCGCGCCCACCGAGGTCCGCGCCGTGCTTCCGGACGGCTGGACCAGCGGACGGCTGCACATCGCCCTGGCCGGCGATGGGGGCGTCGTCGCCCGCTCCGCCCTGGACGTGGACACCCACACCGCCTTGGTCATCGGAGACGACGCACAGGCCCGCCCCTGACCTGCGGGTGAGCCGGCAGCCGGGCGACTCCGGCTGCCGGCCCGATCGTCATCGGTCCGCGCCGGGTTCTCCACCCTCTTCCGCGGAGACCGCGCCGCCCGGGCTCGTGCCGCCCAGCGGCCAGGGCGTTCCCGTCGAGGTGGTCGGCCTGCATGTCAGTCTCCCGTGGGGGCGAAACGTTCGGTTCTGATGCGGGCGGGGTCGTGGCCGAGCCCCACCAGGAGCGCCGCCGCGGCCTCCACGAAGCCGGTGGGGCCGCACACGTAGCAGTCGGCCTCGCCGTACGGGCCGAGATCGGCGGCGGTGAGGCGGCCGGCCTCGGGTGCCTCTCGGGGGCCCGGCGCGTGTAGGCGAGCGTGACCGACACGCCCGGATCGGGGCGCAGCAGCTCGTCAACGACGGCGCGGGCCGGTCACGGCGTCAGGACGACCTTGTTGCACCCGTCCTGCTTGTCCCTGAACAGCTGGTAGCCGCGCGGGGCCTCGCCGAGCGGCAGACGGTGGGTGATCACGAAGCTCGGGTCGATGTCGCCCTCGCGGATCAGCGCGAGCAGCGGCTTCAGGTAGCGCTGCACGTGGCACTGGCCGGCCTTCAGCGTCAGCGACCGGTTCATGACCGCGCCCATCGGGAACTTGTCGAGGAAGCCGGTGTAGAGCCCGATCACCGCCACGATCCCGCCGTTCCTGCAGTTCATGACGGCCTCGCGCAGGGCGTACGGCCGGTCGCTCTCCAGGCGGGTCGCCTGCTTGGTGCGGTCGTAGGCGTACAGCGCCGGGTTGGCGTAGTGGGCCTCCATGCCGACGGCGTCGACGCACGCGTCCGGGCCGCGGCCCGCGGTCAGGTCGAGCAGGGCGTCCCTGACGTCGACCTCCTCGTAGTCGAGGGTCGTCGCGCCCGCGCGCTCGGCGATCCGCAGGCGGTAGGCGAAGCGGTCGATGCAGACGACCTGCTCCGCACCCATGAGGTAGGCGCCGGCCACCGCGAACTGGCCGACCGGGCCGGCCCCCCACACGGCGACGACGTCGCCGGGCTTGATGTCGCACATCTCGGCGCCCATCCACCCGGCGGGCAGGATGTCGGACAGGAACAGCACCTGCTCGTCCGCCAGCCCGTCCTCGATCGTGATCGGGCCGACGTCCGCGAACGGCACGCGGACGTACTCCGCCTGGCCGCCGGGGTAGCCGCCCAGCATGTGGGAGTGGCCGAAGGCGCCGGCCGGGGAGTGGCCCAGGAACTTCTCCGCGAGGCCGGCGTTCGGATTGGAGTTCTCGCACACGGAGTAGAGGCCGAGCCCGCAGGCGGCGCAGCGGCCGCAGGCGATCGTGAACGGGACGACCACGCGGTCGCCGACGCGGAGGTTCCGCACGTCGGGGCCCACCTCCACGACCTCGCCCATGAACTCGTGGCCGAGGATGTCGCCCTTCTTCATGGTCGGGACGAAGCCGTCGTACAGGTGCAGGTCGGAGCCGCAGACGGCGGTCGAGGTGACCCGCACGATCGCGTCGTGGCCGTTCAGGATCCGCGGGTCGGGCACCTCGCGGACCTCGACGTTGCCGCGGCCCATCCAGCAGGCGGCCTTCATGGCGACTCCTCACCGCACCGGCTGGGCCGGGCGCCGTCTCAGCTGCCGCAGCGCCCGGGCGCCTTCCGGGCTGCCCTCCGAGCGGACGACCTCGCCGGTCTCCATGACCTGCTTGAACCGGCGCAGGTCGTCGCGCACCTGCTGCTCGGGGTGCTCGCCCAGCAGCCTGGCGACGGCGAGGCCGGCCCTGCCTCCGGGCGGGTCGTACCGCAGGTGCACCCGCACCTCGGTGCCGCGCCCGCCGGGCGCGTCGCGGAACCGCACGGACCCGCTGTTCGGCACGAGGGCGGCGCGCGTCGAGCGCCAGGAGATCACCTCATCCCGGAGATCCTCGACGATCCTCGCGTCCCACTCGACCGCCTTCCCGGCGGGGCCCCTGGCCGTCCAGTGGGTGACGCCGCCGACCGTGGTCACCGATTCCACGTGCGCCATGAAGGCCGACAGCTGCTCGAACCCGTGCCAGAACCGGTAGACCTCGTCACGGGGGCGCTTCACGGTGACGGCGGCGTGCAGGTCCATGCCCTCCCCGGGTGCGGCCTCGGGACGCCGCACCCATGCCCGCGTCGCCGCGTACGCGCCGGCTCCGGTGGCGGCGACCGCTCCCGCCACCGCCGCGGGGCGGCCGAGGCGCCGGACGGCGGACGGCGCGGCGAGCCGTACGCGGCCGAGAGCGGGCCCCACCCGTTCCATCGCGCCGGACAGCGTCCGGGAGAGCCGGTCGGACGCGCGCTGATGTCTTCCGGTCATGTCGGCTTCGCCTCTCCCCACACCGGCCCCTCGCCGGTGCGCATGCTCGGGACGTACGTGATGATCAGTGATAGGCGGTGACGAGGCGGCCATAAGGCCGTACCCGCGATTCACGGTGCGACACCCGGCGCCCTCGCACCTCAGGGCGCCGCGCTGCTCCTCGTCCGGCGTTCCAACGGCCGCGTTGCGACGCCTCAGGCGAGGCAGGCGCCGGTTTAGCGGGGTGGCGCGAGGGGACGCAGCGGTCAGTTCCGATTGCTCCGGCCTCATCGGCGAAGGCGTACGCCCGCCGGGAGGGGATGAGGACATGGCCAAGGCGGTGGGCATCGACCTCGGCACGACGAACTCGGTGATCGCGGCCACCGAGGACGCGCATCCGACGGTCGTCCCGAACGCCGAGGGGTCGCGTACGACTCCCTCGGTGGTGGCGTTCACGGACCAGGGCGAGGTGCTGGTGGGTCAGATGGCCAGACGCCAGGCGATCCTGAACCCGAAGGGCACGATCTATTCGGCCAAGCGCTTCATCGGGCGCAACTTCGACGAGGTCCAGAGCGAGATCAAGGCGGTCTCGTTCGACGTCGTGCCGGGCCCGGACGGCGCCGTGCGGTTCACGGTGCGCGGCAAGCCGTACGCGCCGGAGGAGATCTCCGCCTTCGTGCTGCGCAAGCTCGCCACGGACGCCGGGAAGTTCCTGGGGGAGAGGGTCAACGAGGCCGTCATCACGGTGCCCGCCTACTTCAACGACGCCCAGCGGCAGGCCACCAAGGACGCCGGCAAGATCGCCGGACTGGAGGTCCTGCGGATCATCAACGAGCCGACGGCGGCGGCCCTGGCGTACGGCCTGGACAAGAAGGGCAACGAGACGGTCCTCGTGTTCGACCTGGGCGGGGGCACGTTCGACGTCAGCATCCTCGACATCGGCGAGGGCGTCATCGAGGTCCGCGCCACCTCGGGCGACACCCACCTGGGCGGCGACGACTTCGACCGGCGCATCGTCGACCACCTGGCCGACGAGTTCCACCGGCAGCAGGGCATCGACCTGCGGCGCGATCCGCAGGCCCTCCAGCGGCTGTTCGAGGCCGCGGAGAAGGCCAAGGTGGAGCTGTCGGCGGTCACCCAGACGCAGGTGAACCTGCCGTTCGTCACGGCCGACGCGACCGGCCCCAAGCACCTGAACACGACGCTCATGCGCTCGACCTTCGAGCAGATCAGCCATGACCTGCTCGAACGCTGCCGGGGCCCGGTGGAGCAGGCCATGGCCGACGCGAAGCTGACCACGAACGACCTCGACGAGGTGATCCTCGTCGGCGGCTCCACCCGCATGCCGGCCGTGCAGCTGCTCGTGCGGCGGCTGACGGGCAAGGACCCGAACATGACGGTCAACCCGGACGAGGTCGTGGCCGTCGGCGCGGCCGTCCAGGCGGCCATCATCAAGGGCGAGCTGAAGGACGTCGTGCTGCTCGACGTCACTCCTCTGTCGCTCGGCGTCGAGACGCTCGGCGGGGTGATGACGAAGATCATCGAGCGGAACACCACGATCCCGGCCCGCCGTACGGAGGTCTTCAGCACCGCGGAGGACAACCAGTCGGCCGTGGACGTCGTCATCCTCCAGGGCGAACGCGAGCGGGCCGCGGACAACCGGGTGCTCGGCCG
Source organism: Microbispora sp. NPDC046933 (assembly GCF_040644635.1). NCBI lineage: Bacteria > Bacillati > Actinomycetota > Actinomycetes > Streptosporangiales > Streptosporangiaceae > Microbispora > Microbispora sp. NPDC046933. The sequence goes on from NZ_JBEYWW010000011.1 coordinate 63,528, forward strand.
GTTCCGGCTGGAGAACATCAGGCCCGCGCCGCGCGGGGTGCCGCAGATCGAGGTCACCACCGACATCGACGCCAACGGCATCCTGAACGTCTCCGCCAAGGACAAGGACACCGGCGCCGAGCAGCGCATCACGATCAGCGAGAGCTCCAACCTGGACAAGAGCGAGATCGACCGGATGATCGCCGACGCGGAGCGGCACCGCACCGAGGACGCGCGGTTGCGCGCCGCGATCGACGCGCGCAACGAGCTGGACTCGGTCGCCTACCAGGTGGAACGCCGGCTGTCCGAGCTGGGCGAGGCGGTCGCGGTGCACGAGAAGGCGCGGGCCGAGCAGCTGATCATGGAGGCGCGTCAGGCGATCAAGGAGGAGGTGCCCGTCGACCGGCTGCGCGCCCTGACCGCGGAGCTGCAGCAGGTCTACCACGGCCTCGGCGTGGCGGCGTCCGCCGAGACCGCCACCTCCGGCCCGGCTCAGGGTCACGGGCGGTCCGGGCCCGGGCGGCCCGCCGCCGGCCCCTCGGACGAGGACGTCATCGACGCCGAGTTCACCAGCCCCGAATAGCCCGAACGGTTCACCGGCCCCGATTGACGTGACGTGACATGACCGAGCGGAACGAGACACCTCCTCCCGAGCCCGAGCAGGCCGGCGAGGAACCCGTCGCGGAGAAGCTCGCCGAGCTGGAGGACCGGTGGCTGCGCGCCGTCGCCGAGCTCGACAACCTCCGCAAGCGGGTCGCGCGCGACCTGGACCGGCAGCGGATCGACGAGCGCACGCGCGTCGCGGCGGAGTGGCTGCCGGTGATCGACAACCTCGAACTCGCGCTCAAGCACGCGGGCGCCGACGCGGACGCGGTGATCGAGGGGGTCCGGGCCGTCCGCGACCAGGCGGTCGGCGTGCTCGCGCGCCTGGGCTTCCCGCGCAGGGACGACGTGGGGGCGCGATTCGACCCCGCCAGGCACGAGGCCGTCAGCACGGTCGCCGTGCCGGAGGCCGACCCCGGCACCGTCGTCGAGGTCGTGCGGCCCGGCTACGGCGACGGCGCGCTGCAACTGCGCCCCGCCTCCGTCGTCGTCTCCACGAAAGCCGACGAGTGATGGCCGGACGCGACTTCTACGAGATCCTGGGCGTACCGAGGACGGCGAACCAGGACGAGATCCAGCGGGCCTACCGGAAGCTGGCCCGCACCTACCATCCCGACGTCAACAAGTCCCCCGACGCCGAGGACCGCTTCAAGGAGGTCTCGGAGGCGTACGAGGTGCTGTCCGACCCCGAGACGCGGCGGCGGTACGACGCGTTCGGGCCGGACTTCCGCCGCGTGCCCGAGGGCGTGGATCCGGCGGCGTACGACCGTGCCCGCGCCGGGGCCGGCGCGGGGCCGGGCTGGGCGGGACAGGGCCGGGCGGGACAGAGCTGGGCCGGGCCGGGCTGGGCGGGACAGGGTGCCGGCTGGGCGCGCGGACCCGGCGGGGAGGAGATCCGCTTCACCACCGGCGAGGGCTTTGAGGGCATCGACCTGGAGGACCTGTTCGGCGGCGTCTTCGGCGGGCGGAGGCCCCGTACGTCCAGCCGTACGTCCAGCGGCGCGCCCGGCCGCGGCTGGGGCCCGGTGCCCGGCGCCGACCAGGAGGCCGAGCTGCCGCTCACGGTCGAGGAGGCCTACCGCGGCGGCCGTCGGACCATCACGATCCCCGGCCCGGGAGGCGGGCGGACCCTCCAGGTGAACATCCCGCCCGGGGTGACCGACGGGCAGCGGATCCGGCTCGCGGGCCAGGGCGGCGCGGGCGGCGACGGCGCCAGGGCGGGCGACCTGTACCTGATCGCGCGGATCGCCGGCCACCCGCGCTACCGCCTGGAGGGGCGCGACATCCACGTCCGCCTCCCGCTGACGCCGCCGGAGGCCGCGCTGGGGGCGACCGTCGCGGTGGACACGCCGGGCGGGGAGGCGAAGGTCAAGGTGCCGCCGGGCACCTCGTCCGGGCGCCGTCTGCGCCTGCGCGGGCAGGGCATGCCGAACCCGCGCGGCGAGCCCGGAGACCTGCTGGCCGAGGTCCGGATCGCGGTGCCGCGCACGCTCGGCGACGAGGAGCGCCGCCTGTACGAGCGACTGGCCAGGATCTCGGCGTTCAACCCGAGGAGCCCGTCATGACGTCGTATCCGCTCGTCCGGCTCGCCCGCGTGGACGTCGGGCACCTGGACCTGGAGTCCTTCTCCCGGGCCACCGGACTGCACCCGGAACTGGTGCGCCGCCTGGTGGCGCTCGGGCTGATCGACGCCCGCACCGACTCCTCGGGCGGTCTGCGCTTCCCGCCCGCCCAGGTCGCCGCGGCGGGGCGCCTCCAGCGCCTGCACGCGGGGCTGGCCGTCAACTACGCCTCCCTCGGTCTCGTGACGGACCTCCTGGACCGCGTCGCGGAGCTGGAGGCGGCTCTGCGGACCCGTACGAGAAGGACCGGAGACCGATCGTGGACCTGAACCGCCTGACGCAGAAGTCGCAGGAGGCCCTGCACGACGCCCAGACCGCGGCGATCCGCTTCGGGCACACCGAGGTCGACGGGGAGCACCTGCTGCTGGCGCTGGTCCGGCAGTCCGAGGGGCTCGTCCCGCGCCTGCTGTCCGCCGCGGGAGCCGATCCCGGCGAGCTCCGGCTCGAACTGGAGCACGAGCTGGAGCGGCGGCCCCGCGTCACCGGCCCCGGCGCCGCCCCCGGCCAGGTCTACGTCACCCAGCGGCTGTCCCGGCTGCTCGACGCCGCCGAGCGGGAGGCCCGCCGGTTGAAGGACGAGTACGTGTCGGTCGAGCACCTGCTGATGGCGCTGCTGGACGAGGGCGTCGACAGCGCGGCGGGCCGGCTGCTCAAGGGGCGCGGGCTGACCCGCGAGCGCTTCCTGCAGATCCTGACGCAGGTGCGCGGGAACCAGCGGGTGACCTCCGCCAATCCGGAGGTCGCGTACGAGGCGCTGGAGAAGTACGGGCGCGACCTCGTCGCCGCGGCGCGGGCGGACAGGCTCGACCCGGTCATCGGGCGGGACGGCGAGATCCGCCGGGTGGTCCAGATCCTGTCCCGCAAGAGCAAGAACAACCCGGTCCTGATCGGCGACCCGGGCGTGGGCAAGACGGCGATCGTGGAGGGCCTCGCGCAGCGCATCGCCCGCGGCGACGTGCCGGAGGGCCTGAAGGACAAGACGATCTTCAGCCTCGACATGGGCGCGCTCGTCGCGGGGGCCAAATACCGCGGCGAGTTCGAGGAGCGCCTGAAGGCCGTGCTCACCGAGGTGGCGGCGTCCGAGGGACGCATCCTGCTGTTCGTCGACGAGGTGCACACGGTGGTCGGCGCGGGCGCCGCCGAGGGGGCGATGGACGCCGGCAACATGCTGAAGCCGATGCTGGCCCGCGGCGAGCTCCACATGATCGGCGCCACGACCGTGGCGGAGTATCGCAGGCACATCGAGAAGGACGCCGCGCTGGAGCGCCGCTTCCAGCCCGTCTTCGTCGACGAGCCGTCCGTCGAGGACTCCATCTCCATCCTGCGCGGGCTGCGCGAGCGGCTGGAGGTCTTCCACGGCGTGAAGATCCAGGACGGCGCGATCGTCGCCGCGGTGGTGCTGAGCCACCGCTACATCTCCGACCGCTTCCTCCCGGACAAGGCGATCGACCTGGTCGACGAGGCGTGCGCCATGCTCCGCACCGAGATCGACTCGATGCCCGCCGAGCTGGACGAGCTGACCCGCCGGGTGACGCGGCTGGAGATCGAGGAGGCGGCGCTGGCCAAGGAGGACGACCCCGCGAGCGGGCGGCGGCTGGAGGCGCTGCGCAAGGAGCTGGCCGACCTGCGAGCCGAGGCCGACGCCATGCGGGCCCAGTGGGAGGCCGAGCGGCACGCCCTGCGCCGCGTGCAGCAGCTGCGCGAGGAGATCGAGAGCGTACGCCGCGAGGCCGAGCAGGCCGAGCGCATGTACGACCTGAACCGCGCGGCCGAGCTGCGGCACGGCAGGCTTCCCGAGCTGCGGCGCAGGCTGGGGGCGGCGGAGGAGCAGCTGGAGAGCAAGCAGGGCGGGCGCCGGCTGCTGCGCGAGGTGGTGACAGAGGAGGAGATCGCCGGCATCGTGTCGCGGTGGACCGGCATCCCGATCAGCCGCCTGCAGGAGGGCGAGCGGGAGAAGCTGCTGCGGCTCGACGAGATCCTGCACCAGCGGGTGATCGGCCAGGACGAGGCCGTGCAGGCGGTGGCCGACGCCATCATCCGGGCGCGTTCCGGGATCAAGGACCCCCGCCGCCCGATCGGGTCGTTCGTCTTCCTCGGGCCCACCGGAGTGGGGAAGACCGAGCTGGCCAAGGCGCTGGCCGAGGCGTTGTTCGACACGGAGGAGAACATCGTCCGCGTCGACATGAGCGAATACCAGGAGCGCCACACCGTCAGCCGCCTCGTCGGCGCCCCGCCCGGGTACGTCGGCTACGAGGAGGGTGGCCAGCTCACCGAGGCCGTGCGGCGCAAGCCCTACTCCGTGGTGCTCTTCGACGAGATCGAGAAGGCGCACACGGACGTGTTCAACACCCTGCTGCAGGTGCTGGACGACGGGCGGCTCACCGACGCCCAGGGGCGTACGGTCGACTTCCGCAACACCGTGATCATCATGACGTCCAACATCGGCTCGCAGTACCTCAGTGAGAAGGCGGCGCCGTCGGGCGAGATCGACCCGGAGGTGCGCGAGATGGTCATGGCGGAGCTGCGCGCCCGGTTCCGTCCCGAGTTCCTCAACCGCATCGACGATATCGTGCTGTTCAAGCCGCTCACCGAGGCCGAGATCGAGCAGATCGTCACGCTGATGTTCGACGACATCAGGGCGCGGCTCGCCGGGCGCCGGATGACGCTGGAGATCAGCCCGGAGGCGGTCCGCCGCATCGCCGAGCGCGGGTTCGACCCGGTCTACGGAGCCCGCCCGCTGCGCCGCCACATCGCCCGCGAGGTGGAGACCCGGGTCGCGCGGGCGCTGGTCGCCGGCGACGTCCGGGACGGCGCGACCATCCGGGTGGAGCTGTCCGGCGGGGACCTGGTCGTCACCTACGAGAACCCGGAGGGCTGACCGGTGCCGCCGAAGGGCGTGAAGCCCGCCGGGCCCGAGCACCGCGGCCGGCGAGACCCCGGCCGGGCCGAGGTCGTCCCGCGTCCCGCCGGGATCGGCTGATCACCGGAAGTGGACGCGGACACGCGCCGGCACGACCGGGCGCACGCAGACACGGGCAGGGGCACCCGCGGGGTGCCCGGCGCGGCGGCCGCGCACGGCGTCCGCTCGTGGCTCCTGGAGGGGTTGCGGCACGAGGACGTGCTGCCCGCCGGGCCCCACGCGGCGGAGGCGCCGCACCGGCGGCATCCGTGGTGGCGGGTCATGTGCCTCACGGGTCTCGACTACTTCTCCACGCTCGGATACCAGCCCGGGATCGCCGTGCTCGCGGCGGGCCTCCTGGCGCCCGTCGCGACCCTGTTCCTCGTCCTGCTGACGCTCTTCGGCGCGCTGCCGGTCTACCGGCGGGTGGCGGCCGAGAGCCCGTACGGCCAGGGGTCGGTCGCGATGCTGGAGAGGCTCGCCCCGAGGTGGTGGGGCAAGCTGTTCGTCCTCGTCCTGCTCGGGTTCGCGGCCACCGACTTCGTGATCACGATGACGTTGTCGGCGGCCGACGCGACGGCCCACATCCTGGAGAACCCCTTCGTGCCCCGCGCCCTGCAGGGGCACCAGATCGCCGTGACGATCGGCCTGCTCGCGCTGCTCGGCGGCGTGTTCCTGCTGGGGTTCAGCGAGGCGATCGGCGTCGCCGTCGTCCTCGTGGCCGCCTACCTCGCGCTCAACGCGGTGGTGGTCGTGGCGGCCGCGCTCCATCTCGCCGGGCACCCGGCCCCGGCGATCGGCTGGACGCAGGCCCTGCTCACCACGCACGGCGGACCGGCGGCGGTGCTCGCCCTGTCCCTGCTCGTCATGCCCAAGCTCGCCCTCGGCCTGTCCGGGTTCGAGACCGGCGTGGCGGTGATGCCGTTGATCAAGGGAGACCTGCCGGGCAGGATTCGCGGCGCCAGGTGGCTGCTCACGACCGTCGCCCTGGTGATGAGCGTCTTCCTGATCGCCAGCAGCTTCGTCACGAGCACGCTGATCCCGCTGCGGGAGTTCCGGGAGGGCGGCAGGGCCAACGGCCGGGCCCTGGCGTACCTGGCCCACGCCTACCTGGGCAACGGGTTCGGCACGCTGTACGACGCGAGCACGATCGGGATCCTGTGGTTCGCCGGCGCGTCCGCCATGGCGGGCCTGCTCAACCTCGTTCCCCGCTACCTTCCCCGGTACGGCATGGCCCCCGACTGGACGCGGGCCGTCCGGCCGCTGGTGCTGGTCTTCACCGCCGTCGCGTTCGCCATCACCGTCGTCTTCCGGGCGAGCGTGACGGCACAGGGCGGGGCGTACGCAACCGGAGTCCTCGTGCTGATCCTCTCGGCGGCCGTCGCGGTCACGGTCTCGGTCCACCGGCACCGCCGGCGCGCGGCGACGGCGGCGTTCGCGGTCGTCGCCCTCGTCCTCGGGTACACGCTGGTGGCCAACGTGTTCGAGCGGCCCGACGGCGTCAAGATCGCCTCGTTCTTCATCGCCGCCATCGTGATCACCTCGCTGATCTCCCGCGCGACGAGGTCCACCGAGCTGCGGGTCACCCGCGTGGTCCTCGACCCCCTCGCGGAGCGGTTCCTCCGCGAGGGGCGCGGCGACGAGATCCACCTGATCGCCAACGACCCGCAGCGGCGCGACCGGGCCGAGTACGACAGGAAGGTGCGCGAGCAGTGGCGCAACCATCGGCTGGCCCCCGCCACGCCGGTGCTGTTCGTGGAGGCCACGGTCCCGGACGCCTCCGAGTTCGAGACCGAGCTGCACGTGCGGGGCGAGGAGCGGTTCGGGCACCGCGTCCTGCGGCTGGACAGCTCCACGATCCCCACCGCGCTGGCCGCCCTGCTCCTTTACATCCGCGACCGCTTCGGCGGGATGCCGAACATCTACTTCCACTGGGCGGAGGAGAATCCCGTCGCCGCCATGCTGCGTTACCTGGTGTTCGGGGTCGGGGACATCCCGTGGTTCACCCGGGAGGTGCTCAGGGAGGCCGAGCCCGACCCCGAGCGCCGCCCCCGCGTCCACGTCGGATAAGCCGTGTTTGCGCGTGTTTGCGCTGCTCCGACCGGGGTATGCGGCTGCGCGACCGGGAGGCGAGACTCATGACTGATCGCCTGTTTTCGGATCGCCGGGACGCGGGCCGGGTGCTCGCGGGACTCCTCGGCCACTACCGCGGTCTTCCCGGCGTCGTCGTCCTCGGCCTGCCGCGCGGCGGCGTGCCGGTGGCGTACGAGGTGGCGACCGCCCTGGGCTGCCCGCTCGACGTGTTCCTGGTGCGCAAGCTCGGCACGCCCGGCCGCGAGGAGCTCGCCATGGGGGCGATCGCCGGCGGCGGAGTGATCGTGCTCGACGAGGACGTCGTCCGCGGGCTCGGCATCCGGTCCGACACCGTCCGGCAGGTCGCCGAGCGGGAGGCGCGCGAGCTGGCGAGGCGGGAGCGGGCCTACCGGGGCGACACGCCCGCGCCCGATCTCCGCGGCAAGATCGTGATCATGGTGGACGACGGCCTGGCCACCGGGGCGAGCATGCGCGCCGCCGTCCGCGCCGTCCGGCAGCGGGAGCCGGCCCGGATCGTGGCCGCCGTGCCCGCCGCGCCGGAGTCCACCTGCCAGGAGCTGGCCACCCTGGTGGACGAGGTCGTCTGCGCGACCACGCCCACGCCCTTCTTCTCCGTGGAGGAGTCGTACTGGAACTTCGCCCAGCCAGCCGACGAGGAGGTGCGCAGGCTCCTCCGCGCGGCGGCCTCGGCGCGGGCCGGGGCCCCACCCGCCCGGACCGACCTCGCGATCCTGCGCTCGGAGCTGGTGCCCACGCAGGACGGCGTCCCCTCGGACGAGGCGCTGTTCGGCATCGTCGGCGACGCGCGGTTCGTGCTGATCGGCGAGGCGTCGCACGGCACCCACGAGTTCTACGCCGCCCGCGCCCGCATGACGCGGCGGCTCATCGAGGAGAAGGGCTTCGTCGCCGTGGCGGTGGAGGCCGACTGGCCCGACGCGTACCGGGTGAACCGGTACGTCCGGGGGCGCGGCGACGACGCGACCGCCGAGGAGGCGCTGCGCGGCTTCCGGCGTTTCCCCACGTGGATGTGGCGGAACGCAGACGTGCTGGAGTTCGCCGGGTGGCTGCGCGAGCACAACGAGCGGCTGGACGAGCGGGCGCGGGCCGGGTTCTACGGGCTCGACCTCTACAGCCTGCACCGGTCCGCCGACGAGGTCGTCGCGTACCTGGAGAGGGTGGACCCGGGAGCGGCGGAGCGGGCCCGCGCCCGCTACTCCTGCCTGGACCACAGCGACGGCGACGACGGGCAGGCGTACGGCTTCGCCGCGGCCTTCGGCGCGGGGGAGTCGTGCGAGCGGCGTGTGATCGACCAGCTCGTGGACCTCCAGCGCAACGCGCTGCGCTACCAGCGGGCTCAGGGACTGCTCGGCGAGGACGAGTTCTTCCACGCCGAGCGGAACGCCGCGGTGGTGGCGGCCGCGGAGCGGTACTACCGCACGATGTTCGGCGGCCGGGTGTCGTCGTGGAACCTGCGCGACCGGCACATGGCCGACACCCTGTTCGCGCTGGCCGAGCACCTCGGCTGGCAGCGCGGCGAGCCGGCGAGGATCGTGGTGTGGGCGCACAACTCCCACCTCGGCGACGCGCGGGCGACGGAGATGGGCGCGCGGGGCGAGCTCAACCTCGGCAGGCTGGTGCGGGAGCACAACCCGGAGGACTGCAGGCTCATCGGCTTCACCACCTACACGGGCACCGTCACGGCGGCCGACGACTGGAGCCGCCCGGCCGAGCGGAAGAACGTGCGCCCGGCGCTGCCCGGCTCGGCCGAGGAGCTGTTCCACGAGGTCGGGCACAAGGAGTTCCTGGTCGGCTTCGCCCATTCGGCCGGCGCGGCGGACCTGCTGCGCAGGGCGCTGCTCGAACGGGCCATCGGCGTGGTCTACCGGCCGGCCACGGAACGGCGGAGCCACTACTTCCAGACCCGCCTGTCCGACCAGTTCGACGCGGTCATCCACATCGACGAGACCGGCGCGCTGGAGCCCCTGGAGCGCACGGCCCGGTGGGAGCGCGGAGAGGTCCCCGAGACCTACCCGGTGGCGGTCTGAGGCCCCGGACGCGCTGGTCCGAGCGAGGAGGGGCCCGAGCGGCCGGGCCGGAGTCCGGCACGTTCTCCCGGGCCCGGAGCGGTTTGCCGGACCGGCAACAGGATTCGCGGGGGCGTCACGGCCGGTGGATGATCGGCGCACGAACTACCAGGAGTTTTGGAGGATCGATGGCGCCATCCGCTCCCGCCGCGGCGGTCACACATCGTCTGGTCTCGTCTCCCGCCGGTCGCATCCACGTGGTGGAGCAGGGCTCCGGGCCGCTGGTGCTGCTGGTGCACGGGTTCCCCGAGTCCTGGTACTCCTGGCGCCACCAGTTGCCGGTGCTGGCCGCGGCCGGCTACCGGGCCGTCGCCGTGGACGTCCGGGGCTACGGCCGCTCCTCCAAGCCCGGCGACGTGGCCGCGTACCGGATGCTGGAGCTGGTCGAGGACAACGTCGCCGTCGTGCGCGCCCTGGGCGAGCGGACGGCGGTGATCGTTGGCCACGACTGGGGCGCGACCATCGCCGCGAACTCCGCCCTCGTCAGGCCCGAGGTCTTCCGCGCGGTCGGGCTGCTGAGCGTGCCGTACGCCCCGCGGGGCGGGCCGCGCCCCAGCGAGGTCTTCGCGGGGATGGGCGTGGAGGAGGAGTTCTACGTGAGCTACTTCCAGGAGCCCGGCCGGGCCGAGGCGGAGATCGAGCCGGACGTCCGCGGCTGGCTCGCCGGCTTCTACGCCGCCCTGTCCGCATGGCCGGCTTCGACGGCGCTCCCATCACGCAGCCGTCGCTGTTCGTCGGCGGCGCGCTTGACGCCTCCACCACCTGGATGGCCGACGCCGTCGCGGCCTACCCGGTCACCCTGCCGGGCCTGGTCGCCTCGCGCGTACTCGACGGCTGCGGCCACTGGATCCAGCAGGAACGCGCGGACGAGGTCAACGAGATCCTCACCGGCTGGCTCGCCTCCCTGCCCGCCTGAATCGGCCGCCTGTGCAGACGAACGTCCGGGCCGGCCCGTGTGGGCCGGCCCGGACGTCAGGTCAGGCTCAGACCAGGTCGAACCGGTCGAGGTTCATGACCTTGTCCCACGCCTTGACGAAGTCCTGCACGAACTTCTCCTTGGCGTCGTCGCTGGCGTAGACCTCCGCGACCGCGCGCAGCTCGGAGTTCGCCCCGAAGACGAGGTCGGCCCGGGTGCCGGTCCACCTGACCTCGCCCGTGGCGGCGTCGCGCCCCTCGAACGTGGTCTGGTCCGCGGACGTCGACTTCCACTCCGTGCCCAGGTCGAGCAGGTTGACGAAGAAGTCGTTCGTCAGAACCCCGGGAGTCTCGGTGAGGACGCCGAGCTTCGACTGCTGGTGGTTTGCGCCCAGGACGCGCAGGCCGCCGACGAGGACGGTCATCTCCGGGGCGCTGAGGTTCAGCAGGTTCGCCCGGTCGACCAGCAGGTATTCGGCCGGCAGCCGGTTGCCCTTCCCGTAGTAGTTGCGGAACCCGTCGGCCGTCGGCTCGAGCGCGGCGAACGACTCGACGTCCGTCTGCTCCTGCGACGCGTCCACGCGACCCGGCGTGAAGGGGACCTCCACGTCGACGCCGGCGTCCTTGGCGGCCTTCTCCACGGCGGCGCACCCGGCGAGCACGATCACGTCGGCGAGGGAGACCTGCTTGCCACCGGTCTGGGCGGCGTTGAAGGACTGCTGGACGCCTGCCAGGGTGCGCAGCACGGTCGCCAGCTGGTCGGGGTCGTTGACCTCCCACCCGCTCTGCGGCTCCAGGCGGACGCGGGCGCCGTTGGCGCCGCCGCGCTTGTCGCTGCCGCGGAAGGACGCGGCCGACGCCCACGCGGTGGACACGAGCTGGGAGACCGACAGGCCCGAGGCGAGGATCTGCTCCTTGAGGGCGGCGATGTCCCCGGCGTCGACGAGCTCGTACGTCCGCTCCGGGAGCGGGTCCTGCCACAGGAGCACCTCGGACGGGACCTCCGGGCCGAGGTAGCGCGCGACCGGGCCCATGTCGCGGTGGGTCAGCTTGAACCACGCGCGGGCGAAGGCGTCCGCGAACTCGTCGGGGTTCTCCAGGAAGCGCCGCGAGATCTGCTCGTAGATCGGGTCGAACCGGAGCGAGAGGTCGGTCGTCAGCATCGTCGGGGCGTGGCGCTTCGACGGGTCGTGGGCGTCGGGGACGGTGCCCGCCCCGGCGCCGTCCTTCGGCCGCCACTGGTTGGCGCCGGCGGGGCTCTTGAACAGCTCCCACTCGTAGCCGAAGAGGATCTCGAAGAAGCTGTTGTCCCACGTGGTCGGGGTGGGGGTCCAGGTGACCTCGAGACCGCTGGTGATCGTGTCGCCGCCCTTGCCGGTGCCGTAGCTGTTCTTCCAGCCCAGGCCCAGCTGCTCGATGGGGGCGGCCTCGGGGTCGGGGCCGACGTTGTCGGCCGGGCCCGCGCCGTGGGTCTTGCCGAAGGTGTGACCACCCGCGATCAGGGCGACGGTCTCCTCGTCGTTCATCGCCATGCGGCGGAACGTCTCGCGGATGTCGCGGGCCGCGGCGATCGGGTCCGGGTTGCCGTTCGGGCCCTCCGGGTTGACGTAGATGAGGCCCATCTGGACCGCGGCGAGCGGGTTCTCCAGCTCACGGTCGCCGCTGTAGCGCTCGTCGCCGAGCCAGGTGGTCTCCGGGCCCCAGTAGACGTCGTCGTCGGGCTCCCAGGCGTCCACCCGGCCGCCGGCGAAGCCGAAGGTCTTGAAGCCCATCGACTCCAGGGCGACGTTGCCGGTGAGGATCAGGAGGTCGGCCCAGGAGATCTTCTTGCCGTACTTCTTCTTGACCGGCCACAGCAGCCGGCGGGCCTTGTCGAGGTTCCCGTTGTCCGGCCAGCTGTTGAGCGGGGCGAAGCGCTGCTGGCCCGAGCCGGCGCCGCCGCGGCCGTCGCTGATCCGGTAGGTGCCCGCGCTGTGCCACGCCATCCGGATCATGAGCGGGCCGTAGTGGCCGAAGTCGGCCGGCCACCAGTCCTGCGAGGTCGTCAGCACCTCCGCGATGTCCCGCTTGACCGCCGCGAGGTCGAGGGACGTGAACGCCTCGGCGTAGTCGAAGTCCTCACCGAGGGGGTTGGCCACGGCGGGGTTCTTGGCGAGGATCTTCAGGTTGAGCCGCTCCGGCCACCACTGGTGGTTGGCGCTCCCCTGGGTCGGGTGCGGGGCGCGCGTGTGCGCGACCGGGCAGCCGCCGCCTTCGCCCTCCGTCTTCGGGTCGACAACGATTGCGTCGTGGTTCTCAGTCAAGGGAATCCTTCTGAACTAGGCGAATCATGGGGCTCAGGAAGTCTGGGCGGTGGAACAGCCGGGGCACAGGCCCCAGTAGATGACGTCGGCCTCGTCGATCGTGAAGCCGTGGTCGTCGGACGCGGAAAGGCACGGCGCCTCGCCGACCGCGCAGTCGACGTCGGCGACGACACCGCACGACCGGCACACGACGTGGTGGTGGTTGTCGCCGACGCGGCCCTCGAACCGGGCCGGGCTGCCGGCCGGTTCGATGCGGCGTACGAGCCCCGCCGCGGTGAGCGCGTGAAGAGCTTCGTACACGGCTTGCAGGGAGACGTGGCCCACGCGATCGCGCACCCCGGAGGCGATCGCCTCGACGTCGAGGTGGTCACCGCTGCGGACGGTCTCGAGCAGTGCGACGCGGGCGGCCGTCACCCGCAGGCCGGCCCCCCGCAGTTCCTCGGCGGTGGTCGGGTTCCTGGGCGCGATCATGGAGCCAAACCTATCGTCATAAACACGACTAGTTCAAGAGAACGAACAACTTAATTTTATGGCCCCCTCAGGTGGTGATCCTCCCGTCCTCGGCGGCCGGCCGCCCTGGGGGCTGGGCGCAGGTGCGATGGTGGGGTGTGCCTCACCTTGTTTTGGGATGCCTCGGCCATGTCACCGGGCCATTAGTGATCTCTCACGGCCGCGCCCCGGTCTGGCCGACCACGGTGGGCTGGCGCGGCATGGAACGCGCGCGGCTGCGCACCACCGAGGCGGAGTTCAAACGCTTCACCACCTGGTGCGCCGGTGACGACGCGTGCGCCCTGCGGGGGCGGAACGTGCGCAGGCTCTGGCGAGCTGATCAAGAGCACCGGCCGCAGGCCCGTCACGTACGCCTCCGCCCGGCTGGGCGAGATCAGACTGACCGATTTGCACCTCAAGGCGCTGGCCCGGCTGGTCCTCCCCGTTCCGGAGAAGGCACCGGAGTTCGCCCACGCGCTGCTCAAGGCGAGTAAGGGCGACTTCGCCTGGTTCGGCGAGCAGATCCTGGGCCTCTCCGCGAGCTGGAGCTCGCCGGGCGCGGCGGCGACCCGGTGCCCGGACGGCCTGGTGAGGCCGGGGTACGAGGCGCTCGTCAGCGACCGCCGTTACAGCGAGCGGATCTCCCACGACTTCGGCGGCGGGGTCGGCATCGGGCTGGAGGCCCTGGCCTGCTCCGGCTGGCGGCACCGGCCGGTGAACCCCCCACGCCCCCTGCCGGCCGGCCTGCCTCCTGTCCTGGGACTCGGCGGCGACCGTGACTTTCCGGTCACCGAGCTCCTGGTGAGCAGGATCCCGGGCTCGGTCGCCGTCCGTTATGGCGGCCCCGTCCACGTCGTCTACCTGCGGGCGAAGGACCCGTGCGTGACCAGGTACGCCGACCGGTATCTGACGAAGCTGACGTTGGCTCCCGCAGGCACCCTCTGCTCGTCCCGATAGTGATGACACGGCAGGAAAAGATGCCCATACGCTGCTCCTGCTCAGGCCGCGGCTCGGGGAAAGGTGGGGTTTACCTCACCTTTTTCTGGGATGCCCGGGTCATGTCGGTCGAGCCGTACCCGTCTCTAAGGTGAGCGCATGACCACACCCTGGGACCGGATTTTCGGCCACTGGTCGTCGCCAACCTGGCTCCGTACCATCCACGTGACGGCGGGCGTCCCGATCGCGCTCATGTCGATGGCGGCGATCCTGGGTCTGGGCGCGCTGTCGATAGTGCTGGCGTGGACGGTCGTCGTCCCCCTGGTCGCGCTGCTGATCCTCACCTGGATGGTGCCGCTGCTCACCTGGCTGCAGCGCTCCCGGTTCGCCGCCTTCCTCGACCACGTCATCCCCCCGCTACCGGGTCTCCCTCGGGACGGAAGCCCGCTCAGACGGCTTCTCCTGCAGGCGCGATCGGGCAGCCTGTGGCGGCAGGTCGCCTATCACCTGGCGATCGGGCCCCTGATCGGCGCGACGGGCTTCCTGAGCGGGGCCGTGGCGTGGTCGGCGTGCCTGGTCGCGGCCATCGTCGCCGTACAAATCCTGATGGCGGGAGGCGGCTGGACGGCCTCCCTGCCCGCCGCGGTCGCGCTCGCGCTGTTCGTGGTGGTGCCGTGGCTGCTTCGGGGGATCACCGCGCTCGACGCGGTCGCGGCGCGTGCGCTGCTCGGTCCCAGCGTGAAAGACGAGCTGGCCCGGCGGGTGGAGACGCTGCGGGAGAGCCGGGCCGAGGTGGTCGAGGCCGCCGACGCGGAACGCCGCCGGATCGAACGCGACCTGCACGACGGCACACAGCAGCGGCTCGTGTCGCTCGCCCTCAACCTCGGCATGGCCCGCGCCGCCTTCACCGACCTGCCGGAGCCCGCCCGCCAGGCCATCGCGCGGTCGCACGAGGAAGCCAAGCAGGCCTTGAAGGACCTGCGCGACGTCGTGCAGGGGCTGCACCCGGCCGTGCTCAACGACCAGGGGCTGGACGCGGCGCTGTCCGGTCTCGCGGCGCGTGCCCCCTTCCCCGTACGGCTCAGCGTCGACGTGCCGGAACGGGCCGCTCCCGTGATCGAGGCGGTCGCGTTCTTCGTGGTCTCCGAAGCGCTGACCAACATCGCCAAGCACGCGCGGGCCTCCGAGGCCGACGTCACCGTGCGCCGCGACGCCGACGTGCTCCGCATCGTCATACGCGACGACGGCTGTGGGGGCGCCGAGCCCGCCAAGGGGTCGGGCCTGCGCGGCCTCGCGCAGCGGGCGGGATCGGTGGACGGGACCCTGCGCATCGACAGCCCGAGCGGTGGCCCGACGACGATCGAGGTGGAGCTGCCGTGCGCGTAGTGCTCGCCGAGGATTCCGTCCTCCTCAGGGAGGGCCTCGTCTGGGTCCTCGGATCAGCCGGCATCGAGGTCGTGGCCGCGGTGTCCGACGCCGAAGGGCTGCTGCGGGCGGTGGACGAACACGAGCCCGATCTCGTCGTCACGGACGTGCGGATGCCGCCGACGCACACCGACGAGGGGCTGCGCGCGGCACTGCTGCTGCGGCACCGGCGGCCGAAGCTGCCCATCCTCGTGCTCTCGCAGTACGTCGAGGAACGCTACGCGACTCGGCTGCTGTCCACGGCGACGACCGGCATCGGATACCTGCTCAAGGACCGGATAGCCGACGTCGCCGAGTTCCTGGACTCGCTGCGGCGGGTCGCCGCGGGCGGCACGGCCCTGGACCCCGAAGTGGTCGCCCAGCTGCTGCTGCGCCGGCACAGCGATCCCCTGGACCTGCTGACCCGCAGGGAGTACGAGGTGCTCGCGCTGATCGCGGAGGGACGGTCCAACGCCGGCATCGCCGAGGCCCTCGTGGTCACCGAAAGCGCGGTCGGCAAACACATCAACAACATCTTCGCCAAGCTCGGGCTTTCCGGCGCCGAGAAGGATCACCGGCGAGTGCTGGCCGTGCTGCGATTCCTGAAGATTTGAGAGGCGGCATGATGCGAAGAGCGGTGCGGGCCAGATGGATCACCGCCGGCGCGGCGCTGACCGTGTCCGCGGTGGTGGCCATGGCCTTGGCGGCGTGGTCGGAGATCCGCGTTCCCCACAGCTACGACTTCTCCTTCCCCGGCTCCTACGAGTCGTCGGTCCTCGATCAGCGGGGGACCGAGACGAGGACCGTGACGTACGCCGTCACGACGCCCCAGATCATCGTGGATGTGCGGGGCAGGGTCGACGTGCGGGTCGCCCCGGGTGTCCCCGGACGCCTGTCTGTCAAGCGGGAGACGACCTGGCACGGCGGGCCACCCTCGCTGAGCGAGACCTGGGAGTCGGGGAAGACGCTGCGGGTCGCGGTGACCTGCTCCCGGGACCTGGGGCCGGTGGATGCCGGCTGCCGCACCGTCTACACCTTGAGCGCACCGCCCGGCGTCGGCGTGCTGGTGATGACACCTGACCGGACCATGCCGTGCCCGCCGACCGCGTCGGAGGTGACCTGCGGCTCCGCGTCACGCGAGTCGTCATCAGGGAGCGCCCGGTGAGATCCCCGGTCGCGTGAGAGCGCGGGGAGGCCAGGCCGTAAGGCCACGGCTGCTCGAAGCGTGCTCACATCCGGTCACATCCCAAGGAACGGTAGAGCCTCTCAACGGCTTGCGCAAAAGCCGGTCGGGGCGCTGCCTCCGGCGTACGGGCGGGGGTACCTACGCACCAGTCCGCGGTTCTCGGAGAGGGGAATCCCCCCATGACCACAATGACTGAGCACCATCCGCACACGGAGCACGATCACCGGCACGGCGCCGGGTGCGGCCATGTCGCGGTGCCGCACCGCGACCACGTGGACTACGTCCACGACGGCCACCTGCACCGGGTTCACGAGAGCCATGTCGACGAGTGCGAGGCGAGCGGGCACGCCGTCCACGACGCGCACGACCACGAGCACGGGCCCGGGTGCGGGCACGTGGCCGTGCCGCACGGCGACCACGTCGACTACATCCACGACGGGCACCGCCACGTCCGCCACAACGGTCACTGGGATGACCACTGACCTCAGCCCCGGCCGGGGCTCCCCGGCGGGGAGCGGACGATGCGAGCTGCGCTCGCGGCGCCGCTGATCGCCGCGGCCGGCCCGGCGGGCGGGGCCGACCTGGCCGCGGCGCGGACACAGATGGCCCTGTCCCTCGGGTGGCACATCATCGTGGCGTGCCTGGGGGTGGGCATGCCCGCCCTGCTGCTGTTCACCGAGTGGCGGGGGCTGCGCCGAGGCGACGACGACTACCTGCGCCTCGCCCGGCGCTGGGCGAAGGCGGTGGCCGTGCTGTTCGCCGTCGGGGCCGTGTCGGGCACGATCCTCAGCTTCGAGATGGGCCTGCTGTGGCCGGGCCTGATGGGCGTGTACGGCCAGGTGATCGGGCTTCCGTTCGCGCTGGAGGGCATCGCGTTCTTCCTTGAGGCGATCTTCATCGGGATCTACCTCTACGCGTGGGACCGGCTTCCGCCCAGACTCCACCTGCTGTCCGGGGTGCCGGTGATGATCGCCGGTGTGGCCTCGGCGTTCTTCGTCGTCGCGGCCAACGCGTGGATGAACCAGCCGCGGGGCTTCCTCCTGGAGGGCGGGCGCGTCACGCACGTGTCGCCCTGGGCGGCCATGTTCAACCCCGCCACTCCGCCGCAGACCATCCACATGATCGTCGCGGCGTTCATGGTGTCGGGCTTCGCCACCGCCTCCGTGTACGCCGTGGCCCTGCTGCGCGGGCGGTGGGACCGCTACCACCGCCTCGGCTTCCTGGTGCCCTTCACCCTCGCGGGCGCGCTGGCGCCGGTCCAGATCGTGGTGGGCGACTACGCCGCGCGTTTCCTCGCCGACTACCAGCCCACCAAGCTCGCCGCCATGGAGGGACTTCCCAGGACCGGGCCGAACGCGCCGCTGAGCGTCGGCGGGATCTTCGTGGGCGACCGTCTGCGCTACGCGTTGGAGATCCCCGACGGACTGTCGCTGCTGGTCGGCTACAGCCCGGACACCGTCGTCCAGGGGCTGGACCGCACGCCTCCCGCCGACCGGCCGCCCGTCACGCCGGTCCACCTGTGCTTCGACACGATGGTCGGCATCGGCGTGCTGCTCCTGCTGCTGGCGGCCTGGCTCGCCTTCACCTGGTGGCGGCGGCGCGAGATCCCGCGCTCCCGCCTGTTCCTGTGGCCGGCGGCCGCCGCCGGCGTGCTCGCCGTCGTCGCCGTCGAGGCGGGCTGGGTGGTGACCGAGCTCGGCCGTCAGCCGTGGGTCGTGTACGGCAGGCTGCGCACCGCCGACGCGGTCAACCCCGCGCCCAACCTGTGGGCGGGACTCCTGCTGCTGGTCGCCGTCTACACCGTCCTCACGGTGTCGACCGTGTACGTGCTGCGGCTCCTGGTCCGCGCCCGGCCGGTCGCGCCACAGGAACGGGAGACGCCCTGATGGAGGCGGCACAGGTCCTGCTCGGGGTCATGTGGACCGGCCTGACCCTGTACGCCCTGCTCGGCGGGGCCGACTTCGGCGGCGGCCTGTGGGACCTGCTGGCCGGGGGCAGCCGGGCGGGCATGCCCCGGCGGCGGCTCATCGAGCACTCGCTCGGCCCTGTCTGGGAGGCCAACCACGTCTGGCTGATCTTCGTGCTCGTGGTGCTGTGGACCGGCTTCCCGCCGGTCTTCGCGGCGGTCATGTCCACGCTCTACATCCCGCTCACGCTGGCCGCGTTCGGGATCATCGGCAGGGGGGCCGCGTTCGCGTTCCGCAAGAGCAGCACCGAACTGTGGCAGCAGCGCCTGTTCGGCGGGGCCTTCGCGCTGTCGTCGGTGCTCACGCCGTTCTTCCTCGGCACGGTGGCAGGGGCCGTCGCGTCCGGCCGGGTGCCGCCCGGCCTGGCCAGGGGAAACCTGGTGGGCGCATGGGTCAACCCCACCTCGATGCTGGGCGGCGTCCTGGCGGTGGCCGTCTGCGCCTACCTGGCCGCGGTCTACCTGTGCGACGACGCCGTGCGGTCCCGCCTGCCCGGGATGGCCGAGGCCTTCCGGCGTAGCGCGCTCGCCGCGGCCGCCGTCACCGGCGTGGTCGCCCTCGGCGGCATCGGGGTGCTGCACGCCGACGCCCCCCGGCTCTTCACCGGCCTCACCCACCGTGCGCTCCCGCTCGTCGTGGCGAGCGCCGTGCTCGGCGTCGCCTCCATCGCGCTGCTGTGGCTGCGGCGCTACCTGCTCGTACGCGGCACCGCCGCCCTGGCCGTGGCCGCGGTGATGGGGGGCTGGGCGGTGGCGCAGTATCCGCTCATGCTGCCGCCGGCCGTGTCCTACCGGCAGGCGGCCGCGGAACCGGCGGTGATCACGGCGGTTCTCGCCGTCGCCGGGGCGGGCGCGCTGCTGGTGCTGCCGTCGATCGCGTGGCTGCTCGCCGTCCAGCACCGCCTGCCGTTCGAGCGGGGCACCCCCGGCTGAGCCGCCCCGGCGGCGGGCGCTCGGGGCCGTTCCCACCTGCGGGGATAGGCTGGGTGCAGGGGTCGGAGGATGCGTGATCTGCTGAGGGAGTCGCGCCGCCCCCACCGTGTGCGCGAGCACCCGTACGCCCCCTGGTTCGCGGTGGGCGCGGTGTGCATCGGCGCGTTCATGGGACAGTTGGACGCGAGCATCGTCACCCTGGCCTTTCCCGCGCTGGAGCGGGAGTTCCGGGCCTCGCTGGCGGCCGTGCAATGGGTCTCCCTGGGCTACCTGCTGGTGCTGGTCGCGTTGCTGGCCGGGGCCGGGAGGCTCGCCGACGTGGCGGGCCGCAAGCTGGTCTACCTCTACGGCTTCGTCGTGTTCACCGCCGCCTCGGCCGCCTGCGGGCTGGCGCCGTCCCTGGCGGTGCTGGTGGCCTGCCGGCTGGTGCAGGCGGCGGGCGCGGCGATGCTCCAGGCCAACAGCGTGGCCCTGGTCGTGTCGAGCGTCCCCCGGGCGCGCATGCGGACCGGCCTGGGCATGCAGGCGGCGGCCCAGGCACTCGGCCTGGCCCTGGGACCGGCCCTCGGCGGAGCGCTGGTCGCCACGGCGGGATGGCGGTGGGTGTTCTGGATCAACGTGCCGGTCGGCTGCGCGGCCGTGATCGCCGGCCGCTACCTGCTGCCGCGCACGCGGCAACGGGGGAGGGGCGGCCCCTTCGACTGGCCGGGACTGGTCCTGCTCGCGGCCTCCACCAGCGCCCTGCTGCTCGCCGCCTCCGTGATCTCGGGCCTGGACCTGCCGTCCTGGTCGGTCCCCCTCCTGCTCGCCGTCGCCGCCGGGGCCGCGATCGGCTTCTGGCGGTGGGAGGCGCGGGTCCCGTCCGCGCTCATCGACACCGCCCTGCTCCGCAGCCGCGTCGTCACGGCGGGGCTCGCCGGAGCGCTGGGCGGCTACCTGGTGCTGTTCGGCCCGCTGGTGCTGATCCCGCAGGTCCTCGTGGCCGCCGGGACCGGCGAACTCGTCACCGGACTGGTCCTGACGGCGCTGCCCGCGGGCTTCGCGGCCGGCGCCCTCATGAGCGACCACCTGCTGCCCCGCGCCTGGGGCGACCGGCGCAGGTGCGTCGCCGGCGCCGTGGCGGCGGCCGCCGGCTGCGCGCTGCTGGCCGCGGATCCCGCCGGCGAGGGCTGGGCCGGGGCCTGCCTGGCGCTGACGGGCGCCGGGCTCGGCCTGTTCGTGCCCGCCAACAACACCGTCGTCATGGCCGCGGTCCCCGAACGGGTGTCCGCCACGGCCGGCGGCATGGTGAACATGGCACGCGGCATCGGCACGGCGCTCGGCATCGCCGCGGTGACCCTGGCCCTGCACCTCGCGGGAGCCCACGAGACGGGCGCCCGTGCCGCGCCGGCCGTCCTGGCGGCCGTGGCGCTGCTGGCCGCCCTCACCGTTTCGCGCCGGGTGGTGCGACCCGGGGACGGCCCGTACTCTGGTCGGTCATGACGATCGTGGAAGGGGCGAGCCACGTGGGCGATGAGGAGGCGGCGGCCCGGCTCCGGGAGATCTGCCTGTCCCTGCCGGAGGCCGTGGAGAAGCCGTTCGGGGGCCACGCCGCGCCCTCCTATCGGGTCGGCGACAGGTTGTTCGCGATGACCAGCGAGGACGGGCGGTCGCTGACGTTCAAGGCCGGGCCCGGGGTGCAGGACGCCCTCGTGGCCTCGGACCCCGAGCGCTTCTTCGTCCCGCCGTACGTCGGCCGCAACGGCTGGGTGGGCGCACGCCTGGACGCCGATCAGGACTGGGACGAGATCGCCGGGCTGATCGAGGACAGCTACCGGCTGATCGCGCCGAAACGACTGGTCCGGCTCCTCGACGAACGGCCGACCGCGTAGCCGCTGTCTCACAGCGGCGGGTAGGCGTTGGCGAGGAGCTGCTGGAACTGCGCCCCGAACCACTGCCCGGCCGGCGGGGCCCACGGGAGCGCCCCGCTGGGCACGGTCGCCTGGAAGTATGTGGGGTCGCACATCGGGTCGGGCCGGATGCCGTCGGGACTCGTGACGTTCACGCTTGCGCCGTCGGAGACGCCCGGCGGCTTGATCCACGCGTACGCGTCGATCCCGGTGGCGGGGATGGCCGTAGGCCGCGCGCCGAGCCCGGCGCCGGTCTGGTTGCACCAGTTGCTGACACTGTGGCGGCGGTCCGTCCGGGACTCGTCGACGAACCGGTTCACGTCGCCGGAGGTGCTCCTGCGGGCCGGGCGATACGGGCCGCCCCAGCCGCTGCGCGAGGTGTCGATCACCATGCCGATGTCGGACCCGAAGCCGGCCGCGATGAGCCGCTGCCGGAACGCCTGGGCGAAGGACAGCTCGTCCACGTAGTCGTTGCCGTCGACCCACCGCGAGATCTTGACCGGCTTTCCGTTGATCACCATGCGGGCGTCGTAGTAGGGCTCGACCAGGGCGCCGTAGCCGGCGACGTTCACCGTGAAGCCGTGCACGGGCGACGGTTTGCCCCCGGTCGCGCCCACGATGCTCGCGAGCAGGCCGGCGGCCCGGCCGAAGTTGTCCGGATGGCCGACGACACCGTGGTGGGAGGCGTCGAGGTAGACGTACACGTTGGGGATGGCGTGCAGCCGGGTCACCGCGTACCGCAGCGCCTCGGGATAGGCGCCGCTCGCCTGCACGGCGGCGCAGCGGGTGGTGGCGGCGGGCAGGAGCAGCCCGGGCAGGAAGTCGGGCTCGACGATCGCCACGACGCGCAACCGCTGGTAGGCCGGGTCGGCCAGGATCTCGGCGATCGGATCGACGTACTCGGTCCGGTAGCGGTTCAGGCCGTCGGACGTCACGCTGAAGTCCCCGTTGGAGACCGGGTGGGTGCAGTTCCGGTCGGGCAGGTCGTTCAGCACGATCTGGATCGTGAGCGGGGCCGAATCGAAGGCGTCCTGCCGGACGGCCTCGTTCAGATGCGCGCGCAGCCCGGGGGAGGAGGCGGTGCCCTCGATGAGGGAGACGCGGTCGAGCCAGACGCCGGTCGGCTGGTTGGCCACCGCCGCGCCGCCGGGCTCGGCCGCGGCCGACGCGTACCACCAGGGATCGACGTAGCGCCCGGCGGCCACGTAGGGGTTGTCGACGCGGGCGTCCGCGGCGGCCGGGGCGCCCGTGAGGACCGCCGTGACCGGCAGGAGGATGACCGCCGTGACCATCGCCATGAGACGCGTGCCCAGCCGCACCGCCATGCCGTGCCTCCTCACCGCTGAGACCTTTCGTCACCACGCACGATTCACCGGCCGGGCGGGCGCGTACAGGGCTCGATCGCACCGCCCGCCCTACGGTGCGTCGTTCCGGGGGCGGTCACCCGCTCTCATCTCGGCGAACGCCGCGCCGCCCGATGCCGCCGCATGCCGCGACGCCTGAAAGCTTCAGTCGACGGCATGGGGTCGTCATCGGGCCGATGCGGCCGGCTCCGTGACGCGGGCGCCGGTCACGACGAGGCCCAGGCAGACCAGGGCGGTCAGCACGGTCAGCCCGGTCGCGTACGCGAGGCCCCGGTCCCCGATGCGGAAGCCGACCAACTGGGGAATGACCGCGTACGCCGGTCCGGCGGTGCCGAACACCCACGGCGCCATCGGCAGGACCACGAGCCGGAACCGCCTGCGGGCCGGCGCGGGGACACGCAGGTCGTCCACCAGTGACGTGAGGGGCCGCCGGACCGAACCCGTCGCGTGCGCGAGCGGCGGCCGTGTCTCCGGCACCCGCATGAGCAGCACGGGTATCGCCATGGTGAGGAGGAGGTGGACGGCGTACGGGGTGACCATGGGCCACGGCCCCCCTGGGCCACCACGCCCGCGGGCGTAGCGCGGAGATGCTCATCCGCCGCGGACCGTTCGAGCGCCAGCCGCAGCTCCAGCACGTCCGCGGCCTCTCCCGGCGGCACGGGCACGACCACCGCGCCGCGCTTGGGGTGGAGCGCCAGGGGGTGCCCACAGGCCGGCCACGGCAGGCGACGACCTGGCTCGGTGACGAATGTCCCCGGGACGAGGTTAGGCTTACCTAAGCAGTCTGACGAAGGGAACTTCTATGGCGACGACCGAACCGGCGCGGCGCGCACCCCGGGCGACCACCGGCGTGGTGGAACGCACCGAGCGGCTGACCCCGCACATGATCCGGGTGGTGCTCGGTGGTGAGGGACTCGCCGGGTTCGGCGCGGGCGAGTTCACCGACCACTACGTGAAGCTGCTGTTCCCGCTGCCGGGAGTGGCCTATCCGGAGCCGTTCGACATGGCGGTGATCCGCGCCGAGCTGCCGCGCGACCAGTGGCCGAAGACGCGGACCTACACCGTACGGGCCTGGGACCCGGAGGCGCGGGAGCTGACCATCGACTTCGTCTACCACGGGGACGAGGGACTGGCCGGGCCCTGGGCGCTGCGGGCCCGCCCGGGCGACGTGATCCGCTTCCTGGGCCCCGGCGGGGCGTACGCGCCGAGCGCGGAGGCGGACTGGCACCTGCTGGCCGGCGACGAGAGCGCGCTCCCGGCGATCGGGGCCGCCCTGGAGCGGCTCCCGGCCGGGGCGCCGGCCCGGGTGTTCGTGGAGGTGGAGGGCCCGGAGGAGGAGCAGAAGCTGCAGACGGTGGGCGACGCGGAGATCGTGTGGCTGCACCGCCGCGGCGCGCAGGTGGGCGAGGCGCTGGTGCGGGCGGTGCGGGAGCTGGAGTTCCCCGAGGGCGTCGTGCACGCCTTCGTCCACGGAGAGGCGAACTTCGTCAAGGAACTGCGGCGATACCTGCGCGTGGAGCGCGGCCTGCCGCTGGAGTGGTTGTCGATCTCCGGCTACTGGCGGCGCGGCCGGGACGAGGACGGCTGGCAGTCCTCGAAGGGGGAGTGGAACCGCCGCATCGAGGAAGAGGAGTCCACGGCCCTCGGCGGCTGACGACGGCCACGCGGCCGGTCCTCGCGCGCGACCGCCGTCACGGGAAACCGCCGTTGACGGGAGACCCGGTCATGGAGAGCCGGTGTCGCGGTGCAGGCGGCGCAGCGCGAAGGCCAGCTGGAGCCGCAGCCGCCCCCGAGGATCGCGTACCGTCCAGCCGAGGAGATGCTCGGCGTGCGCGATCCGGTCCTGCAGGGTCGAGTGGTGCACGGTGAGCCCCGCGGCGGCGGCGCGCAGGCTGGGTGCGTAGGCGACCGCGTACAGGGTGGTCAGCATCCAGGGCGCCGCGGACCCTGCCCGTTCGAGGGCGCGTACGTCCGGGTCGGTCGCGGTGCCGGGCCCGACGGCCGCCGCGAGGGCCGCGAGCCCGCCCAGCTCGTCGGCGTGCACCACCCGCGGCCCCGGGTCCTGCGGGGTGCCCTCGGCGGCCAGCCGCAGCGCCGTCCGGGCGAGCGCCCACGAGCGTGGCAGGTCGAGCACGTCCACCGCCGGCCCCACTCCCGCCCGGACCCCCTCGGGAACGGGCCGGCGGGTGGTCGCCACGTGGGCGACGCCGCCCTCCAGCGCGACCGCCCGTACGGCGACGCCGCCGGGCAGGCCCAGCTCGCGGGCGGCGAGCGAGCGCGCGGCCGGGGGAGCGGCGGCGTCCAGCAGCACCTCGACCAGGGCGGGATCGTCCATGCGCCGGCGGACCGGGGCACGGCCCCGGGTCCGGTCCAGCACACCCCGCGCCGCGGCCGCGGCCCGCTCCAGCACCATCGCGCCGACCGGTCCCGGCGGTGGTGGGCGCTCCAGCCACAGGGTGGCCGCCCCGCCGGGCACGGCGATGCGGGGCCAGGCCGGATCCGGCGGCGGACCGGCGTCCGTGCGGCGGCCGTCGGGGAGCACGCGCACGTGGACGCCGCGCTCGGAGTCGGTCAGGCAGGCCGGGCAGCCGGCCAGGACGGCGGCGCCGCGGGCGATCGCCTCCAGCCCCGCCCGTGCCTCGACCAGCCGGTCGAAGTAGGCGATGACCTGGAGGGCGGCGCCGGCGTCCGGGTCGAGCGCCGACAGCCGCCCGGCGAGGTCCTTCATCCCGTGCTCCCGGCCGGGCTAGCTGCCGAGGAGGCGGCGCAGCCAGCGCAGGCGGGCGGCGCGGGCGTCCTGCGAGACGGCCGCCTGCGGGGCCATGAGATCGAAGCCGTGGAACCCGCCCGGCCACACGTGCAGTTCGGCGCTGCCCCCTGCCCGCCAGATGGCGCCGGCGTACGCCACGTCCTCGTCGCGGAAGGTCTCCGCCGAGCCGACGTCGATGAACGCGGGCGGCAGCCCGGACAGGTCGGTGGCGCGCGCGGGGGCGGCGTAGGGGGAGACGTCGGGGCCGCCGCGGGCGTCGCCGAGCAGGGCCGTCCACCCGGTCTCGTTCGCGGTGCGGTCCCAGACGCCGAGCCCGGCCATCTGATGGGACGACGGGGTGTCGTTGCGGTCGTCGAGCATGGGGCACATGAGCATCTGCCCGGCCAGGGCGGGACCGCCGCGGTCGCGGGCCATGAGGGCCAGCGCCGCGGCCAGCCCGCCGCCCGCGCTGGCCCCGGCGACGATGATCCGCTCCGGGTCGATGCCCAGCTCGGTAGCGTGGGCGGCGGTCCACGCCAGGCCCGCGTAGCAGTCCTCGACGGGAGCCGGGTGCGGGTGCTCGGGCGCCAGGCGGTACTCGACCGACACGACGACGAGCTGGAGCTCCTGCGCCCAGTCGAGCACGCTGTCGACGCCCACGCGGTTGTCGCCGACGATCATTCCCCCGCCGTGGGTGTGGTAGACGGCGGCGAGCGGGGCGGTGGCGCCGGCCGGGCGGCAGATGAGCAGCGAGACGTCGGGCGCCCCGGCCGGGCCGGGCACCGCACGCTCCTCCACCTCGAAGGCTCCGCCGCGGCTGAGCGCCTCGTCGGGCAGGCTGGAGCCGTTCGACATCCCTGATCGCAGGAGCGGGATCATGTCCGGCGTGAGCGACGGCGGCAGGGTCTCGCCGAGTACGGCG
The DNA here is from genome assembly GCF_040644635.1 of Microbispora sp. NPDC046933. Taxonomy (NCBI): domain Bacteria; kingdom Bacillati; phylum Actinomycetota; class Actinomycetes; order Streptosporangiales; family Streptosporangiaceae; genus Microbispora; species Microbispora sp. NPDC046933. Next base: position 89,865 of record NZ_JBEYWW010000011.1, read on the forward strand.
AGTGCGGCGGCCAGCTCCGGATCGAAGGGCGGCGAGGTGGCGGCCGAGGGGAGAGTGCTGCTCAACGGGGCTCCCGTATCGTGGAGGTTGCCTGTGACCAACTGGTCCGTGCTCACCATCGTGAGAAACACGGCGGCGGCGATCCAGCGCCATTCGGCGGAGACTACCCGCCATTCGGCGGGTGCCGTGACACGCCTGAGCGCAGCGAGCGGATTTTAGATCCGCGTTACGCGCTCGCGGCTATGGTGACGCCCGACGACGTCTCGGGGAGCGGTCTCGGGAGTGCCCATGTCACAGCGGAAGGTGAAGCGCATGCGCGCCGCCATGCGGCGCGAGGAAGCCAGGCGGCGCGAGGAGCGCAGGCGGCTGGCGCGAAGGATCACGTACGCCACCGCCGCCGTCGTGGCGGTGGTGGCCGTCGCGACGGGGGTGCTGGTCTTCACCTCCGCCGGAGCGCCGGACACGGCGACGCCCGTCGCGAACGCCTCGCCGCATCCCTCCTCCTCGGCCACGGGATCGGCCACGGGATCGGCCACGGGATCGGCCACGGGATCGGCCACGGGATCGGCCACGGGAGCGGCGGCGAACTCGGCCACGCCGTCGGCGCCCGCCGGCGCGTCACCCGAGGCGACGCCGTCCACTCGCTGACGCGGCCCGGACGGGCAGGTCAGGCGCGGTGACCGGACGGGCAGGTCAGGCACGGTGACCGGACGGCAGGCCGGGGTTCGCCGCCCCGGCCTTCTCCTGTCCGCGAATGGACGGACGACCCGTCCTACCCGACGACGCCGGAGACGCTGGGCGGCCAGCTGTCGACGTTCAGGAGCCGGTGCGCGTAGAAGTAGGCCACGAGCTGACTGCGGTTGCTGCAGGCGAACTGGACGAGCAGCTTGCTGATGCGCTCCGCCACCGTGTATCGGCTGAGGTGCATCTCGCGGGCGATCCTCGTCGTCGTGTAGCCCCTGGCCAGCATGACGATCAGCCACCTGTCGCGATCGTTTATCAGGCCGTCGGAAAGAAGGTCCATGTGCAGTCCCGGTTCGGATCGCCGTTCGACTGAAGGGAGCCTGGTGGGGGTCCCTTTGCGGCGACCCTAGGAAGGGGCGCTTAACGATCGGTATGGCCCGGCCATGGCCCCGGTTATGGCCTTCCCGGCCACGCCGGTAGCCCACGTTTGTGGGGTTGTGTCACCCGCTCGTCCCCGGCTCATACTCGACCTGCGACGCGTTCCGGTCAGGCCGGGGACGAGCGGAGAGCCGCTCACATCGCTCAGGAGCACACCGACAGCGGGAGGGCGAAGTGAAGGGCAGGCTGTGTTGAGAGATGTCGTGACGGCTGTGGGGCTGACCAAACGCTATCGGGGCAGCGAGCGACCGGCCGTGGACGACGTCTCCTTCGAGATCGCCGAGGGGGAGACCGTCGGGCTCCTGGGCCCCAACGGCGCGGGCAAGACGACCCTGATCAAGATGATCTGCGGAGTCACCACCCCCACCTCCGGTGAGATCCGGGTCTTCGACGCCGATCCGGTGCGCCAGCCCGTCCTCGCGAAGAGCGGCATCGGGGCGATGCACCAGACCGGCCCGTTCGACATGATGCTGCCGGCGCTCGACAACCTGCGGATCGCCGCCAGGTTCCGCGGGCTGCGGTGGCGCGACGTCCGGCCGTGGGCGTTGGAGGTGGCCGACTTCCTCGGCCTGGCCGGCGCGATGCAGCGCCTGGTCTTCCAGATGTCGGGCGGCCAGCGGCAGCGGTTGCAGCTGGTGCGGGCGCTGCTCACCATCCCGCAGCTGCTCATCCTCGACGAGCCCTCCGCGGGCCTGGACGTCGCGGGGCGGCGCCAGGTCGAGCGCTTCGTGACCTGGCTGCGCGAGGAGCACGGCGTGACCGTGCTGTGGACCAGCCACCACATCGACGAACTGGAGCGCAACAGCCAACGCGTCCTGGTCGTCGACCGGGGGAAGGTGCTGCGCTTCGCCAAGCCGCGCGAGCTCGTGGAGGAGTTCGGCAGCACCCACCTGCTGGTGACCGTCGAGGACCCCGCGGCGGGCGGCCTGGTGGCCGCCTGGGCGGAGTCGGCCGGGCTGCGGGCCAAGGCCGAGGACGACGAGGTGCGCATCGACGACGCCCAGGCGCGGGACGTGCTGCCGGAGCTGTCCCGATACTGCCAGGACCACGCGATCGCGATCACCGGGGTGACGACCGCCGTGGACTCGCTCGAGGAGGTCTTCCTCCGGATGACCGGGAACGAGGGGTGACGATGGCCGCCGGGCTGCACTTCCACAACGCGCCCCCCGCCCGGACCACGAGGGCGGCCGACCTGGCCGCGGTGCTCTACCGGGAGTACGCGCTGCTCGCCCGCAACCGGGTCTACCTCATCCTCGGCCTGGCGCCGATGCTGGTGTACCTGCTGCTGGTGAACACCTCGCTGAGCAACCTCGTCAGGGTGGTCGACTACAAGGGCGTCAGCGTGGGGTTCGCGGTCTTCCTGCTCCCCATGACGCTGGCGATGTCGGTCGTCAGCGCGGCGGGCACGTCCGCCATGGCCGTGTTCCAGGAGGAGATGAGCGGGGTCGCGACGCAGCTGTGGTCGTACCCCATGCGCAGGTCGCGCTTCCTGCTCGGCAAGATGATCGCCGGAGTGTCGCTGGTGCTGGGGCAGACCCTGCTGGGCCTCGCCGTGGCCGCGATCATCTTCGACCTCCCGTTCGGCCCGGAGAACTGGTTCGGGCTGCTGACGGCGCTCACGCTGTCGGCCCTGGCGCTCAACGGGCTGTACCTGGCGGCCGCGATCACGATCACCGACTACCAGGCCTTCATGGTGCTGTCGAACGTGTCGATGCCCGTCCTCGTCTTCAGCGCCCCCTCGATGTACACCACCGAGAGCATGCCCACGGTGCTGCAGTGGATCTCCGTGGTCAACCCGCTGACGTACGCGATCAACGGCATGCGGGACGCCGCCGTCTTCGGCGTCGGCGAGGCATGGGTGGACCTGCTCGTGCTGGCGGTCATGGCGGTCGCCGGCTACGCCGTGGGCGGCCGGGCCCTGCTCAAGCGCGCCGGCAACATCTGAGCGGCACCATCCGATCCGGCACCTCACCTCGGCACCTCACTCTCGGCAGTCACTTCGGCGGTCACTTCGGCGGTCACTTCGAACCAGGGCAAGGGGACGATGCGGACAGACACCTCCTCCCACTCATGGATCCTCTCCCTCTCCGACCAGTCGAAGGTCCGGTTGCCGGGGACGGACCGGGCCAGGGACCCGGCGGCCTCGCTGGAGATGGCCGGCCGCGCGGCGCGCAGGGCCGGGATCACCCGGGTCGCGGACATCACGAGGCTCGACACCCTGGGCATCCCGACGTTCCAGGCGATAAGGCCCACGGCCCGGACCCTCGCCGTCTCCCAGGGGAAGGGCGTCACGCCCGACCTGGCGAAGCTGTCGGCGATGATGGAGGCCGTCGAGCTCTGGCACGCGGAGCAGCCGATGGCGCCGATCACGACGGCCTCTCCCCGCGAGGTGGCCGGGGAGCTGGGCTACGACGTCCACGCTCTCCCCCTGTGCACGCCGACCCTGCTGCACGACGGCCTGCCGGTGGACTGGGTCGCCGCCAGGTCGCTGGTCGACGGGTCGCGGACCCTTGTCCCGAGGGACGTGGTGGAGTTCACCCTCGTCCGCAGGACGGGCTGGAACCCGCCGGCGTTCTTCTCCTCGACGAACGGGCTGGCCAGCGGGAACACGCAGGCGGAGGCCGTGCTGCACGCGTTGTACGAGGTGATCGAGCGGGACGCGGTGACGGCCTTCGTCACCGGCGGTGACCGGGGCGTGCGGGTCGACCCGCGCTCGCTCGGGTCGTCGGTCGTCGACGACCTGTGCGTGACGATGGAGCGGGCCGGGGTCCGCCTGGAAGCGAGGTCCCTGACCTCGCCGACCGGGCTGCCGTGCTTCGTCGCCCGGATCACCTGCGACGACTATCCTCCGCCGTTCATGGGCTTCGGCTGCCACCTGAGCTCGGCCATCGCGCTCAGCCGGGCCCTCACCGAGGCCGCGCAGGCCAGGCTGGGTTACGTCTCGGGCGCGCGCGACGACCTGCGTTCCGACATTCAGGACGACCTGGGCGCCAAGCGGCGGCCGGAGCCGGCGGCCGGGGAGGCCGGAGCGCCGACAACGCCCATGCACGCGCACGAGAGCCTGGTCGACGACCTGGAGGACGTGGTGAAACGGGCCGCGGTCGCCTTCTCCCACGCGCCCCTCGTCGTCGACCTGACGAGGGAGGACATCGGGGTCCCGGTCGTCAGGGTGCTGGCGCCCGGGAGCCGCGTCTGCGCGGAGGTCTTCTGATGAGCCCGGGTCTTGTGATGACTCAGGGTCTTCTGATGAGCGAGGGGTTCTGATGAGCTCGCCGAACGTGGTCGTCTACACCGGGCCGACGATCTCCCGTGACGAGGTCCTGAGCGTCGTGCCGCAGGCGCGGGTACGGCCGCCCGTGGCCCGGGGCGACCTCCTCGCCGAGACCTGGAGCCCCAACGACACCGCCGTCATCATCGATGGCTACTACCGCGAACGGCTGTCGGTGGGCCACAAGGAGATCCTCTGGCTGATCGACGAGGGCGTGCATGTCATCGGCGCGGCCAGCATGGGCGCGTTGCGCGCGGCGGAGCTCAGCCCGTACGGCATGAGCGGCGCGGGCACCGTGTTCGACATGTACGCGACCGGCGAGGTCGACGGGGACGACGAGGTCGCCGTGGTGCACGGACCGGCCGACCGGGGATACCCCGCCGGGACGGTGGCGCTGGTCAACATCCGGTACGGCTGTCGCGAGGGGGCGCGGACGGGCCTGATCCCGGCGGCGGCCGGGGAGCGGATCGTCCGGACGGCGAAGGCGCTGCCCTTCATGCAGCGGACCTGGCGCGAGCTGGACGCGGCGGTGGACTCCTGCGACCGCGACCATCTCGCGACGCTGGAGCGGCTGATCGGCATGGGCGAGTGGGATGTCAAGCGGCTGGACGCGATGGCGGCGCTGCGGGCGGTCGGCGAGCGCCCCGGCGAGAGGTCTGACGAGAGATCCGCGGACTGGGCGGCCGACACGGCGCTGACGGGGATCACCCACTACGAGGCGCTGAAGTGGCGGTCGAGGCGCGAGTACGCCCCGGACAGGTGGATGACCGACCTCGACGTCGTGAACGCCGGGCGGCTGTTCGGCGACGACTATCCCCGCCTGCACGAGGAGGCGCTGACCGGCCTGCTGGCGGATCTCGCCGCCGCGCGGGGCCTCGGCCTGGAGGCGTACGCCCGCGCCAGGCTCGGGGTCGCCGAGCACTCCGCCCTGCCGCCCGTCCTCGCGTCGTGGCTCACCGAAACGGAGCTCGCCGCCCTCCCCGTCGCCGAGCAGTTGCGGCTGGTCATGGTGCGGGTCTGGCCGATCTGGCAGTCGGAAGACTGGAGGCCGGTCGTCCTGGAACGGGTCAGGGAGTCGGGCCACTGGCACGAGTGGTCCGAGATCGTCGCCCGCGCCGACGAGGCCGCGGAGCGGACCCGCGGCAGGCTCGCCGTCCCGCCGCCGGAGATCTGCGCGAAGATCTTCCTGCGTCACTGGCACGGGAAGGGGACCTCGGCGGAGGTGGAGCTGGCCCGGCGGGGCTTCACCGGCATGCAGGAGCTGGGACACACCGTCAGGAGGTTCTTCGCCCTCGACGTCCAGAACGCGCGTGCCGCGGAGCGGCGAGCCGACGAGTGAGCGGAGTGGTGGGCTGAGGGACGAGGCCGCCCGCGTAGCGAGTGAGGAGGGGAGCGCGACCATGAGCCGAGCGGTGAGCCGGCGAGTGAGCGGAGTGGTGGGCTGAGGGACGAGGCCGCCCGCGTAGCGAGTGAGGAGGGGAGCGCGACCATGAGCCGAGCGGTGAGCCGGCGAGTGAGCGGAGTGGTGGGCCCCGGCTGGACGGCTGTGCTGTGTCCCGGATCGCCGGCGCGTCCCGTGAGGAGAGGGTCATGACCGCGACCACGCTCAAGCAGCCGTTCGACCCGGCGGCCGCGCGGCATCGTCCGAACCCCCACCCGCTGTTCCATCGCATGCGCGAGCACGCGCCGGTCTACCGGTACGTGAGCCCGGCGAGCGGCCGGGTGCTGTGGTATCTGACGCGGTACGCCGATGTGCAGCGCGCGCTGCTCGACCCGGACGTCGGGCGTCAGCTCGACCGGCTGCCCCCCGATCTCGCCGCGCCGCACCGCAGGGCGGAGAGCCGCGACCCGCTGGCCATGCTGCGGCGCAACGTGTTCCACCTCGATCCGCCCGACCACACCCGGATACGCAGGCTGATGGCGCCGGCCTTCGGTGTCCGTACGGTGGCCGTGCTGGAACGGCACGTCGACCGGGTCGCCGGCGAGCTGGTGGACGGGATGGCGGACGCCGGAGGCGAGGCCGACCTGATCAGGGACCTGGCGTTGCCGCTGCCGATCCTGGTCGTCGCCGAGCTGCTCGGCCTTCCCTTCGAGGACCGGGCCCGGCTGCGCGGGTGGAGCGACGAGATCGTGGGCAGCGGGGACCCGTTCCGGGTGCGCCGCGCCGGCCTGGAGTTCATGGCGTACGCCAACGAGAGGATCGACGAGCGGCGGGCGCGCCCGGGGGAGGACCTGCTGTCCCGGCTCGCCGAGGCGGAGCGGGCGGGCGGGATCAGCCGCATGGAACTGATCTCCAGCGTGTTCCAGCTGCTGCTCGCCGGGGACGAGACGACGGTCAACCTGATCGGGAACGGCGTGCTGGAGCTGCTGCGGCACCCCCGCCAGCTGGAGCGGCTGCGCGCGCGTCCCGAGCTGATCGGCTCGATGGTCGAGGAGGCGCTGCGATACAACGGCCCGGTCGGGCACTCCCGGCCGTTGTACGCCCTCGCCGACGTCGAGATCGGCGGCACCGTGATCCCCCGTGGTGACATCGTGGTGCCGGTGCTGCTCGCGGCCAACCGCGACCCGGCGGTCTTCCCCCGGCCGGACGTCTTCGACATCGGCCGCAGCCCGAACCGCCACCTGGGCTTCGGCCACGGCGCCCACTTCTGCCTCGGCGCGGCGCTTGCGCGGCTGCAGGCCGCGGCCGCCGTCGGCGCGCTGGTGCGCCGTTTCCCCGGGATCGCCCTGGCCGTCGATCCCACCGACCTGGAGTGGACGCCCGACCTGTTCCTGCACGGCGTACGCCGCCTGCCCCTGCGGCTGCGCACGCGCCGGACACCTGTCGGACGCCGAAAGGAGCCGGCCCATGAGTAACCGACCGCGGGGCTTCGCGGGGTACGCGAACCTGTCCCGGATGGCCTTCGGCTACGCGTCCTCGCAGATCCTCTACGCGGCCGTCCGGCTCGGCGTGCCGGACCTGCTGGCGGAGGGGGCCGTACCGGTGCCGCGGCTCGCGGAGTCGACCGGGTCGGACCCGCACGCGCTGGGCCGGCTGCTGCGCGCGCTGGTGGTGCTGGGCGTGGCGGAAGAGGGGGAGCCCGGGTGGTTCGGGCTGACCGAGCAGGGGCAGCCGTTGCGTGCCGACCACCCGTGGTCGATGCGCTCCAGCCTCCTGCTGCTCGGCGACCCCGCCACGTGGCAGGCGTGGGGGGCGCTGACCCACAGCGTGCGGACCGGTGAGGCGGCGTGGGACCACGTGCACGGCAGGCCGCTGTTCGACCACCTCGCCCGCCACCCGGAGCTGTCGGCGGTGTTCAACAGGGCGATGCGCGAGGGCACCGAGCGGATCGCGCCCGCGCTCCCCAGGGGGTACGACTTCACCGGAGCCCACACCGTGGTCGACGTCGGCGGCGGGAACGGCTCGCTGCTGGCCGCGGTGCTGGCCGCCACCCCGGGCGTCAAGGGGATCCTGTTCGACACCGCCGAGGGGGTCGCCGGCGCCGCCGAGGAGTTCCGGCGGGCGGGGCTGTCCGACCGGTGCTCGATCGAGGCCGGCGACTTCTTCGAGGGCGTGCCCGAGGGCGACGTCATGCTGGTGAAGGGTGTCCTGCACGACTGGGACGACCGGCGCTGCATCGCTCTCCTGCGCAGTTGCCGCAGGTCGATCGCGGCGGACGGCCGCCTGCTCGTGCTGGAGCCGGTGATGCCGTACGGCCTCGGCACGCCGGAGGCGGCCGGGGCCGTCATGAGCGACATCGCCATGCTCGTCTACACCGGCGGCCGGGAACGCGGCATGACCGAGTTCAGGGACCTGTTCGTCGCGGCCGGCTTCGAGCCGGCCGAGGTCACGCCGCCGCTGGGAGGCTCGGAGATCCGGGTCCTCGTCGCGAAGCCGGCCTGAGCCCCGCTCCGGGCCGCTTGATGCCGCGCCGGCCCGCACCCGCCGGTCGGTCCGGACGCCCCTGTCGCGGACGGCTCCTGGCCAACGAGAGTGCCGACGTGGCTCCCGATGTTGGCCGCCTCGTCCGCGAAGGCTGTGTCACGGAGGCGCGTGGCACGGCTGAAGTGGCGCCAAGGCGAAGATCACCAAGTCGTCCGGGGAGGACCACCAGCTGGGCATCGCCTTCATTGGGCTGGCTCGACGGCGCCTCGCGTATCGCCGAAGCGCACAAGTACTGAGACCAGTCGATCGGGGTAAGGAGTTCTGCCATGCATGCCCTCATTCGCCGGATCCTGCCGGCCGTCATCATCGTGGTCATGACAGCCGGCTGTGCGGGTGGGGGCCCGCGGCTACTCCTCAACGAAGACCCCGAAACGGGTGAGACCGCCTCAATCGGTGTCATCCTGCCCGACACCGTGGCCCGTCGGCCCTACTCCCTGGGAGGGTGGGTGATGTGCCTTGATCGGCCGGGTTCGGTCACCATCGACAAGGTCGACCTGGTCAGGCCGAGTGGCGGCATAGTCCTGCAGGCGTTCTCCTCCCGGCTGCAGAGCCGTACACGTGCCATGCTCGGCAACGCCGAGCAGCCTCTGACCGAGCTCGAATTCCCGGCGCGCAGTCCCGCCGTGACCACGCCCTGCAGCAACATGGACCACGACGGACTCCTCACGGAGCTCGGTCTGCAGTACGGGAAGACCGGCGACCGTACAGCACGGGCCGAAGGCGTTCGCGTCACCTACACCTCGGCGGGCCGGCAGCGCACCGTCGATCTCTACCTCGACGTGCGGCTGTGTGCTCCCGACGACATGGACACCGAGCAGTGCAGGGACATGTACGAGGAGCTCCGGAGCGAAAACAAGGGCGACGAATAGCCGCCCTTGCGGACGGGTCGTCGAGCCGGATGACCGGTACGACGGCGAGGGCGCCGGGGACGAACCGCGTCATGGCGGGGGAACTGACGACCATGACGGACTGTCGCCGATCAGGAGCGGGAGTGCGACCGCGCGACGGCGGCGGCCCCGCCCAGCGCCATCCCATCAGCGGTACAGGATCTCGCCGATGAGCCACCGGACCAGGTGCAGGTTGGGACGTGGCCTCCCACAAACACGGAGCCGGCTCGCCGGCAGAGCGGGCGTCGGGATTCAGGGGGTTTCAGCCGGTCGCGGCGGCGAAGCGCGCGTGCCACCACGCGGCCAGGGCGGGGTACTGCCCGATCGCCTCCGCACTGGTGAGGAGGGGCTCCGGCCGCCCGGTCAGCACCCGGGCGACCTCCGACCTGTCCATCGCGGTGTCGTCGGAGATCAACGTCTGGGCGCCGAAGAACTGGGCGGCGAGCCGCGGGCTGCTCAGCTTCGCCTGGGCCAGGCGGGTGCGAATCTCGCGCTCGAACGCGTTCGGCTCCCGTCGCGGCACCATGCCGTGGCCAGGCTGCTTCCCGGCCCGCTCTCCGTCCTGCTCGACCGCCATCCGCCAGGACCGCTCCGCCTCCGCCGCGAGGGCGGCCTGGAGTCCGGCGAACAGGGACGGCCCGATTCCGTGCCGTGCGAGCTCCTCGTCCAGCCGGCGCGCGCCGAGCGCGGCGACCGACATCCCGTGCGAATGGACGGGGTTCACCGCGACGGCCGCGTCGCCGATCGCGGCGAAGCCGGCGGGCAGCCGCGCCCGCTCGAAGAACCGCCTCCTGTTGACGGTGTCGCGGTACGGCCGGACGACGCCGAGGGGGGTTGCCTCCGCCATGAGGTCGGCCACGACGGGGTCGCGCAGCGAGCGTGCGAAGGCCGCGAACCCCTGCTCGTCCGTCGGCGGCTCACCGCCCCGGGTGCCGGTGAGCGTGACGATCCACCGGCCGCCCTCGACGGGGAAGAGCGTCGCCCCCCGGGCCGGCTGTCCCTTCGCCGTCCCCGGGTGCACCATGATCGCCGGGATCGCCGCGGCCAGGTCGCGGGGCGCCTGGTAGAGGCGCGTCGCGTAGGCCAGGCCGGTGGAGACGGCCACCTCCTCGATCTCCTGAGCGCCGATCTCGGCGAGCCAGCGGGGCGACTTCGACCTGCGTCCCGTCGCGTCGACGACGAGGTCCGCGCGTACGGTCTCGCGCGGGGCGCCCTGCCGGCTGACCGAGACGCCGGTGATCCTGGTTCCGTCTCCGATGAGCCCGAGCGCGCGCGTGCCCTCCCAGACGGCGACGTCGCCGCCGCCGAGCGCCCGCCGCCGCACGACCTGGTCAAGCAGCCCCCGGGTGCACGAGATCAGGTGGGCCTCGGTGCGGAGACGCCGGAACCAGCCGTCGGCGGAGTAGATGAGGGCGTCGCCGGGAAGGCCGCGCAGATGCGCGCCGTTCGCGAGGAGGGCGTCGACCGTTCCCGGGAGCAACGCGTCCAGCGCCCGCGCGCCGCCGGCCACGAGCACGTGACTGTGGTGCGACTGGGGCAGCCCCCGCCGCGGGCGGGGATCGGACGGGTAGGAATCACCCTCGACCACCACGACCTCGTCCGCGTGCCGCACGAGCACGGCGGCGGCGAGCACGCCCGCGAAGCCCCCGCCCAGGACGACCGCCCTGCTCATCGGCGGAGGCTCGGCGGACGCGGGGCCGGCGGACGCGGGACCGGCGGACGCGGGGCCGGCGGACGCGTCACGACAGCGACTCCTCCCTGACCGCGGGCTCCTCGGCCGGGAACTCCTCGATCAGGCCCTGCTCGATCATGCTGCCGATGAACTCCTGGACGTCCGCCACGATGCGCCTGCTCATCGCGGAGTTGCTGCCGGCGAACTCGCGGGACAGCTTGAACATGACCGGCTCCCGCTCGCCGTCGCTCGCCACCAGCCTCCATATCCTGGAGCCCGTGTCGTTCAGGCTGTGGAAGTCGCCCGTCTCGGTGTTGTAGAGCGAGACGCCCTCCCCGGTCTCCTGCCAGATCACGGCCTCGCTGATCCGCAGTGACACACTGACCTCCTCTATACCGGCGTGATGGGAAGCAACTCGCCGACCCTGACGGCGCCGGGCGAGGGGGGAACGTAGGTCTTCCAGTCGTCGAAGACGGGGTGGACGTCGCCGTTGACGACCAGGCGGGGCGTCGTCATCTCGCGGTCGTTCGCGGCGAGCTCCGACGGAGTGACCCCGGCCTCCAGCCACAGCTGCGTGGCGATGCCGTGCCGCAGGATGCGGCACTGGTGGCGGCTGTTGCGCCGCAGGTCCCTGGACTCGGCCATGTGCGCGGCCCGGCATCCGCCGCCGCAGGACGCCTTGATGTAGCACTTCGCGCAGTCGGCGTGGTAGTCGCCGCCGAGCACGGTGCTGGTGCGCATCCCGCGCAGGAGCGGCCCGGCGAAGATCTCCGACAGGGGCTGCCGCCGCACGTTGCCCGCGTGGTGCGACCGTCCGGTGACGAGCTTGCACGGATACACGTCGCCCAGCGAGTTGACGTAGATCTCGTTGCCGCCCATCCCGCAGTTGGCCTTCACCGAGCACGGCGTGATCGGCCTCGGGCCGTCCGGCAGCAGCTTGCCGGCGGCCGGAGACGTCCAGGTGATCTGCTGGATCCGCATGTGGTCTTCCCAGCCGAAGTCGTACTCGTCGGACTCGCCCCGGCCCAGGTCGTTGTGGTACATCAGCCGGATGCTGTGGACCTCGAGCCCCTCGGCGAACCTCGCGAAGTCCTCCAGCTCCTCGACGTTGTCGGAGGTGACGATGTGGTTGATCCGCGGCACCACACCGGCCTCGTTGAGCAGTTGCAGGGCCCGGTAGGTCCGGGCGAAGGATCCGGCGCCGCGCGTGCGGTCGTGGGTCTCGGCCGTGCCGCCGTCGACGCTCACCGTGACCATGCCGAACAGCTCGGCGAACCGCTTGGCCTGCGCGGGCTTCCTGATCATCGTGGCGTTGGTGACGATGTTCGACGTCAGCCCGCTGTCGTTGGCGTGCTCCACGATCTGGAACAGGTCCTTGCGGAGCATGGGCTCGCCGCCGGTGAAGATCATGGTCTTCGCCCCGAAGGCGGCGACCTGGGAGACCAGGTCGAGCGATTCGGCGGTGGTGAGCTCCCCGGGGAGGCACTTCTCGGAGGAGGCGTAGCAGTACGGGCAGCGGAGGTTGCAGCCGTCGGTGATCGCGTAATACACCTGGCGGAGCGCCGGCTCCTTGATGGAGAGCTTCGGCCGGTTCCCGTTGTAGTAGACGATGCAGTTCAGGATCAGCTTGGCGAGGGTCCGATCGGTCTCGTCGGTCTCGTCGAGGAGGGTCGGCTCCCCGCCCGCCCGGGGACGGGCCAGGGCCGCCAGGACGGCGAACTCGCGTGCGTCGAGGACACACCGGCCGCCCACCTGCGGGTTGACGACCAGGTACTTCTCACCGTGTACGAAGTAGGTCAGGTCTGCCGGTACGTCGATCAACGAGCGGTTCCGGGCGAGTTTCCCAGGCATCATTCCCCTTCAGGCTCTCAGCCGCAGGTGCGGCCCCAGACTCTGTGGGCGACGCGCGGCCGGAGCCGCACCCGCGAACCGTTCTGACTAGTCCGCTCCGGACCCGGAGCCCGACCAGGCCCCGCACAGGCACTGGCCCTGGACCGGCACGGTGTGGGCCTCGACCTCGGGCCGGGACCACTCGCCGCCGGCGCCGGCGTGCGCCAGCACGCCGGGCAGCGCGGCGGGGAGCTTGTCCTTGAGCGAGATGAGCAGGTCGACTTCCTCCCGGGTCAAGGTGGCGAACGCCTCCTCGACCTCGGCGGCCAGCGGGCTGTTCAGGATGCCGGCTTCACGCAGAGCTTCCCTCGGATCGAAGGCCATGCCTTCACCTCTCTGTCTGACGGGAATGCGGTGTAAACCGAGTATGTGCTGGTGGGAAGTGGGTGAGACAACCCCACAAACGTGGGCTAGCCGCGGTGCCGGTGCGGCGGCGAGGCTCGTCAGGCCGCGGGGACGCCGCCCCCGAGCACCCGGGCCAGCAGGGCGTCCGGCTCCTCGACGCGGTCGCCGCGCCAGGCGACGTGCTGGTCGGGCCGCACCAGCACCAGGGCGGCGCCGTAGCGCTCCGCCAGCTTCGGGAGCGCGGACAGGTCGAGCACGTCCAAGGGCGCCCGGCGGCGGGCCGCGGCGTCAGCCGTCGCGCGGGTGTCCGCGTCCGCGGTCAGGCGGAGCAGGGTGAACCCGTCGCCGAGCGCGTCGTAGAGCGAACGGCCGTCCGGCAGCCAGGCGTGCGGCAGCCGGGCGCCGGGATGCGCCGACGGGGTGTAGGCCGCCAGCACGGGCGCGGGCACCGGTCGGCCGTCCGGGACCACGACGGGGGAGTCCGGATAGTCGTAGCCCAGCACCAGCCCCAGGCTGTGGAACTCGGTGTCCTTGACGACCAGACGGCGGGCGAGTTCGTCGCGCAGCGGCCTGCCCGCGACCGGGTGGTGCAGGTCCCCGGCGGCGAACGACGGCGCGAGGAACGCCTCCTGCTCGGCGGCGGCCGCGATCGTCCGCTCGGCGACCGGGCGGCGCTCCGGCTCGTAGCTGCCGAGCAGCGACTCCGGCGCCCAGCCTCCGACTACGGCGGCGAGCTTCCAGCCGATGTTCACCGCGTCCCCGATACAGGTGTTGAAGCCGTGCCCGCCCCACGGCGGGTTGAGGTGGGCGGCGTCGCCGACCAGGAAGACCCGCCGCCCGCGGTAGCGGTCGGCCAGCAGCATGCGCGCCGACCAGGGGTCGGTCGCCAGCACCTCGACGTCGATGTCGGCGCCCGCGAGGGCCCGCACCAGCCGGGCCGGGTCGGCCGGCTCGGCGGCCGGGTCCACACCCTGCACGATCGCCCACCAGGTGCCGTCGAGGTCGAGGCGGCCCATGAGCCCGCCGCGCTCGGCGCCGATCACCCAGTAGTGCACGCCGACCGCGCACAACGGCCGCTCCCGCAGCGCCCGGCTGCGGAAGGTGACGCTCAGGTTGGGCAGCGTGCCGGAGGACCCCTCGTACCTCGCTCCGATCGCGGCGCGGCTGACACCGCCGCCGCCGTCGCAGCCGAGCAGGTAGCGGGCGGTGACGCGCCGGGTCTCCCCGCCCGGGCCCTCGATCACGGCCCGGACCTCGTCGTCACCGTCGGCGATCCCGGCGACCCGCCATCCGGTGAGCAGCCGTACGGCCGGCAGTTCGGCGGCGGCCTCGCGCAGCACCCGCTCGACCAGCGGTTGAGGCGCCTGCTGTCCCGCCTCGGCGTACTCCTCGCGCCGGGAGGTCGTCAGGCCGAACGCCTCGCGGAAGCGGGTGATCTCGTGCCCGAACAGGCCGGTGCAGAAGACGACGTCCTGCGCGTGCGCGACCGGCAGCGGGCAGGCGGCGCGCAGCCGGTCGGCCAGGCCCCAGCGGCGCAGGTGCTCCATCGTGCGGACGCTGGTGGTCTTCGCGCGCGGGCGCAGCATGTCCAGCGTGACCCGGGGCTCGACGACGAGCACCTCGACGCTGCGCCGCCCCAGCTCGACGGCGGCGGCCAGGCCGCTCGGCCCGCCGCCCGCGACGAGGACGGGGACGTTCACGGCCGCTGATCGGAGCCGACGATGGGCGTGCGCAGCACCCCGAGCCGGTCGATCTCCACCTCGACCACGTCCCCCGGCCGCAGGAAGCGCGGCGGCTTGCGCACGTAGCCCACGCCCTCGGGCGTGCCGGTGGCGAGCACGTCGCCCGGTTCGAGGGTGAACGTACGGCTGATCCGCGACAGCAGCTCACCGACGCTGAAGATCATGTCGCGCGTGTTCCCGTCCTGGACGGTCTCGCCGTTGACCCGGGTGCGCACGCGCAGCCCGTCGGCCAGGTCGCCGACCTCGTCGGCGGTGACCAGCGGGCCCATGGGCCCGCTGCGGTCGGCGTTCTTGCCCAGCGTCCACTGCGCGGTGAGCTTCTGCGCGGTGCGTGCGGTGAGGTCGTTGAAGGCGGCGTAGCCGAGCACGGCCGCCGCGGCGGCCGTTTCGTCGGCGTCGGTCAGCCGCCGCCCCACGACGGCGGCGACCTCGCCCTCCCAGTCCAGGCCGGGCTCGCCGGCCGGCACCGGGGCGGGCGTCCCGCCCGCCGTGAGGGACGCCACCCAGCGGCCGAAGACGGTCGGATGCGCGGGCGGGGTGAAGCCGCCCTCGGCCGCGTGCGCCCGGTAGTTGAGCCCGATGCAGACCACCCGGGCCGACGGCGGCACCGGCGGGGCGAGGTCGACGTGCGCGACCGGGAGCAGCCCGGTGTCCGTACGGCGGGCCTGCGGCAGCCAGTGATCGAGGCCGGCGTAGAAGTCGCCGACCTCGGCGATCGGGGTGACCCGGTCGCCGATCTGGACGGCGACGTCCACCCGCCGTCCGTCGCGAATGCCGACGAGTTTCACAGAGCCACCTCCAGCGGGACGAGCCGCACGTCGAACACGAAATCGGCGAACGGGCCGTCCAGGCCGTAGGACTCGCCCTCCCGGCGCATGACGGGCGTCACGATCAGTTCCTCCTTGACGGCGAACGCGGCGTCGGAGTCCAGGTATTCGTCACCGGCGACGAAGACGTGCGTGGTCACCGGCCGGTGTCCCGGCGCTTCCACGCGGTAGTGGATGTGGGCCGGGCGCATCGGATGGCGGCCGAGCGCGCGCAGCAGCCCGCCGACCGGGCCGTCGGTGGGCACCGGGTAGCTGGAGGGCACGACGCTGCGGAACCAGTACGCGCCGTCGGCCCCGGTGGTGAACAGCCCGCGCAGGTTGCCGGGCGGCTGGGCCGGGTCCTGGCTGTCGTAGTGCCCGGCGTCGTCGGCCTGCCAGATGTCGACGCTGGCCCCCTCGATCGGTGTCCCGCCGGTGTCGGTGACCCGACCGCGCACCACCATGGCCTGACCCCGGCGGCGCTCGGGGCCCTCGGCGATCCACGCGCCGTTCTCGCGCCGGGGAGCGGGGGCGTGGAAGGGGCCCTCGACGGAGGACGGCGTCGCCTCGGCCGGGCCGGCGTGGTTGACCTCGTCGACCGCTGAGGTGAGGCCGAGCATGTCCGACAGCAGGATGAACTCGTTGCGCCGATCAGTGCAGGTGTGCCCGGTGCGGACGAGGAAGTCGATGCCGGTCAGCCACTCGTCCTCGGTCGGCCGGGTCTCCCGGACGAACGCGTGCAGGTGCCGGACCAGCGAGGTCGTCAGCTCGCGCAGCCGAGGGTCGGCTCCGCCGATCTGGCCGAGCACGGCGGTCAGCAGGGCGTCGAGACGGTCCTCCCGGACGCCGTCCTCATCGGTCATGCGGATCTCCTGTCGTCGGGAAGAAGGGAGGCGCTCTAAATCGCTCAGGCGTGGAGCCGTGTTCGGAGGAACGCGATCGTCCGGTCGAGCGCGTCGCGGGCCGCCTCGGGGGCGCCGAGCCACATGTGGTCCGCGTCGTCGTAGACATGCAGGTCCACCTCGGCGCCGGCGCCGCGCAACTCCTCGCTCAGCCGCTCGGTCTGCGCGCACGCGATCATCCGGTCGGCCCGGCCGTGCAGCAGCAGGAACGGCGGTGCGCCGGGGGAGACGTGGCTGACCGGGCTCGCCTGGGCCGCCGCGTCCGGGACGGACGGCACGGGAGCCCCGAGCAGCAGCGCCTCCCGCGACGCGGGGTCCGCCAGGTCGGCGCCGACGCCGGCCGCGACCGTGCGCAGGTCGCTCGGCGCGTACCACGCGGCGACGGCGGCCACCGCGCTGGACGGCCCCGTCACGCCGACGCCGCCCTCAAGCGCGGGATTCTCGGCGGTGAGGCCGAGCAGCGCGGCCAGGTGGCCGCCCGCCGACTCGCCCCAGGCCGCGATCCGATCCGGGTCGATCCCCAGCTCGCCGCCGCGTGCGCGCAGCCAGCGCACCGCGGCCTTCACGTCGTGCACCTGCGCGGGCCACACGGCCTCGCCCGAGAGCCGGTAGTCGGCGCTGGCCACGGCGATGCCCGCGCGCGCGACCAGCTCGAACGGCGTGGGCTCGGCGCCCTCGAAGGCCGGGCCCATCGAGCGGCGGCCGCCCGCCCGCCATCCGCCTCCGTGCAGGAAGACCACGCAGGGAACGAGTTCCTCGGTCCCCGGCGGCAGCACCAGGTCCATCTCGAGCGGCCGCACCCCGGGAATCGCGGCGTACGGCACGCCCGGCAGGACGCGCGTGCCGTACGCGCCCGCGCGGGCGGGCGGCAGCGGCGCCTCGTGGGCGGGCGGAGGGAGCCGCACGGTCACTCCCCGGCCTCCGGCCAGGCGAGGTCGGGCAGGAAGTCCATGGTGTGCGCCCGCGCCGCCGCCTGCATGCGCGGGAAATCGGGCACGAACGGCGGCTGGTCCAGTGTGGCGTGGTCGGTGGGCGTGCCCATCTGCTGGAAGAACCGCTCGAAGCCGCCGGTCGCCACGCCGAGCACGCGGGCCCGCTCCTCGACCTGGTAGGCGTGTGCCAGCCCGGCCGGGACGAAGCCGAAGTCGCCGGGGGTCAGCAGCCGCGAGGTCTTCGTCCCGTCGCGGTCCTGGACGTGGACGCGCACCTTGCCCTCCACGACGTAGAAGGTCTCGTGGGTGTCGTGGTGGGTGTGCGCCGGGATGAGCCTGCCCTTCGGCGCGTCCATCGTGAAGATCCCGAACTGGCCCTCGGTCTCGTCGCCGCTGAGCAGCACGGTGAACAGGTCGGTGAAAAGCAGCGCCCGCTCGCCCTCGCCGCGCCTGAGGAAGAACGCCTCGGGGGCGCCAGGCAGGATTCCCTTCCACCGCGGGCCGCTTTCGGGATCGGCCAGATATTCGAAGCTCATCGCGTCTCCAACTCGGCGTGGACGGACTGGCCGATGATGCGCCACCCCGGCCGCGGGCCGCCAGGCGCCTGCCATTGAACGGCAGGCCTTCTCATCACGGCGTACCACCCGTCTGCCCTCAGCAGACATATCGACAGGTCGCGGGGCAGCGGCGGATACAACTGCGCCATGAGTGTTTCACCGAGCACGAGTTACCGGGATCGGCTGAACGAGAAGCTGTTCCAGCAACGGACCCTGCTGCTGACCGGAGAGGTCGACGACGAGATGGCCGAGCGGGCCTGCGCCGAGATGGTGTTGCTGGCCTCGGCGGATTCCGAACGCGACATCATCCTGTACATCAATTCGCCCGGAGGGTCGGTGCTGGCCGGGCTGGCCATCTACGACACGATGAAGCTGGTGCCGAACGACGTGGTCACCGTCGCGCTGGGGATGGCGGCGAGCATGGGTCAGGTGCTGCTGGCGTCCGGCACCCACGGCAAGCGGATCAGCCTCGCGCACAGCCGGATCATGATGCACCAGCCGTCGGCCGGCATCGGCGGCACGGCGATCGACATTTCCATCCAGGCCGAGAACCTCCAGTACATGAAGCGGCAGTCCGAGGAGATCCTCGCCGCGGAGACGGGACGCACGATCGAGGAGATCGCCGCCGACAGCGACCGGGACCGATGGTTCACCCCGGAGCAGGCCCGCGACTACGGGATCATCGACACGATCGTCGACTCCTTCCACAGCATCGCGCCGTACGCCGTTCCCAACCGGATGGGGTTCTCGTCATGAGCCAGTACACGATCCCGTACGTGGTCGAGAAGACCCCGGTGGGGGAGCGGTCGTTCGACATCTTCAGCCGGCTGCTCAACGAGCGCATCATCTTCCTCGGAACCGAGATCGACGACGGCGTCGCCAACGTCGTGATGGCACAGTTGCTGCACCTGGAGGCGGAGAGCCCGGACCAGGAGATCAACCTGTACATCAACTCCCCGGGCGGCTCGTCGACCGCGATGCTCGCGATCTACGACACCATGCAGTTCATCCGCGCGAAGGTCGCGACGTACTGCATGGGCCAGGCCGCCTCCGCTGCCGCGGTGCTGTTCGCCGCGGGCGCCCCCGGACGGCGGTTCATGCTCGGCCACTCCCGCGTGCTGCTGCACCAGCCGTCCACGCAGGGGCAGGGCACGATCTCCGACCTGACCCTGCAGGCGGCCGAGGTGATGCGCGTGCGCGCGCAGACCGAGGAGATCCTCAGCCTCCACACCGGCGTGGACGTCGCCCGGCTGCGCGAGGACACCGACAGGGACCGCATCTTCAGCGCTCGCGAGGCCGTCGAGTACGGCCTCGCCGACGAGCTGATCATGACCCGCGAGTAGCGCTCACGCCGCCAGCAGCAGCACCCGTGGCGTACCGGCGGACGATCCGCGCGTCGCGATCCGGCGCGACGCCGTGATCCGCCGGACGGCACGGGTGAGCAGCTGCTCGATCGGCAGACCGAGCGCGTCGCACACCGAATGCAGCATCTCCGACGACGGCTCTTTGCGGCCGCGCTCGACCTCCGACAGATACTGCTTCGACATGCCCACCGCACGCGCCACGTCGTCGAGCGTGCGGTCCTGGTCCAGCCGTTCGTCGCGGAGGATCTCCCCGTACACCGTGCGCAGCAACGGGTCCGGGCCGTCGGGGATCGCCGGGCCAGGCTCCTTGCCGGCCCGGCGCGTCCGGATGTCGACGACCACTGATCGGCCCGATGCTGCCATGCCTGGCAGTCTGGCACGTCCGGACCTCCGGCGGACCGTCTGTTCGCGGACAGATGAGCGGGGTCGCGGCTCGCCGTGGCGACGGAGCGAGTGACCCGGCGCCTTCGGAGGCAGGAAAGCGCGTGCCCCCGGCGACGACCGCGAAAGGACGTCACCGGGGGCGGCGCGGAACCGGATCAGTTGATCGTGACGATCGTCCCTGTGCCGTTGGGATACTCGATGTAGCCGGTGTTCGTGCGCTGCGCCGCCCCCGTCCAGGACGCGGTCAGCGAGAACGGCGTGCCGGCGGTCACCTTCGGCTTGGCCGGCGTGACGGTGAGCGCGCCGCGCGCGTCGTTCCCGGTCACGACGTTGACCTGGGTGGTGAACGCCGTGGATGTGGTGCCGGGCAGGTCCCCGAGGCTGAGCACGACCAGAGTGTGCCTGCCGGGCCGCGGGTTGCTCAGCACCCCGCGGTTGTCGCCGTCCAGGTCGAACACCCACGACTCGAACTCGCGCGTGCCGTTGCCGTCGTAGAAGAGCATCCCGCCCACCCGAGCCTCGGGGTCGATGCCGGTGATCTTGAAGGCGGCGGCCTTGGCGCCCTCGGGGATCGTGACCGGGACCTCGCGGCCCCACACCTCGGTGTCGCTGACGCTGCCCGGCGCCTCGTCCGCCGATACCGGCCCGTACGGGGTGATCGGGAACTTCTTCAGCCCCGGGGTCACCTCGAAGGTCACCGAGCCGTCGGCGCCGGTGCCCTTCACCTCGGCGGGCGCCCTGGCGCTCAGCGGGGTGGCCACGATCGCGCTGCGCACGCTCGTGCCCGCCCCGGTCCAGGTGAGCGTGCCGATGGCGGTGGCCGCGGTGGTCTCCGGGAGTATCTCCACGGTGACGGTGAAGTCCTTGGTCTCGCCCGCCTTCTTGAAGACCAGTGTGGACGGCTTGACCTTGGTCTTGTAGCCGGGCAGCTCGATGGAGGCCTTGTAGACGCCCGGCGTGACGGCGGTGACCTGGCGGGTTACCGTACGGGAGCCGAAGAGTTCGCTCACGGAGATCGTCGGATAGTTCAGGTCGGAGGCGGCCAGGGGGTTCACACCGGTGCCGGTCGCGACGCCCAGGCCCTCCAGGAAGCCGTACCAGTCCTCGGCGCCGGCGTCGTAGACCAGGCCGGGGTCGAGCATGCGGGCCGGGTCGACGTGACCGGCGCCCTGGGCGAAGACGTTCGGGGTCTTCGTGTCGTAGGCGGTCGTCATCATCGCCGACTTGATCGCCATGGGGGACAGGAGCGGGTGCCGGCCGAGGTAGAGGGCGGCCAGGCCGGCGATGTGCGGAGTGGCCATCGAGGTGCCGGAGTAGAAATCGAAGTTCTTGCCGGCGTTGCCGGGGGGCGCCACGGCGGCCAGGATCGCCGAGCCCGGCGCGGTGATGTCCGGCTTGAGCAGGTCGCCCTTGGCGGACAGCGCGGGGCCGCGCGAGGAGAAGCTCGCGACCTCCGGATACGGCACCCCGTCCGCGGAGGCCGGGAGCAGGGTGGCCGTCGCGCCCGCGGTGGCCGCGTACGCCGCGATCTTGTCCGCGTCCGGGGCGTTGACGTGCACGGTCGGTACGGCGTGCAGGTCGGCGTCGGTGTCCTGGTCGGACGGGTTGCCCAGCACCATGCCGGCGCCCCCGGCCCGCTTGACCTCGGCCGACTTGTCCACGCGGGCGGTGGTGCCGCGCACGCAGTAGACGATCTTTTCTGCGGCCTTGGCCGGGTCGAGCGAGCCGGCCGCGCAGACCTGCGCGTCGGAGTCGGAGGCGGTGCCGGCCTTCACCGACACGGCGGTGACCAGCGGCTTCGGGCCCAGCGGCGCGACGACCGTGGTGCTGGTGCCGCGGTAGGCGGTGCCGTCGCCGAGCCGCACCTCGCCCTGGTAGGGCGCGATGGTGCCGGCCGCGACCGTCGTCGTCCACGGCGCCGTGTTGTCCAGGGTGGAGGGATCGGGGCCGGAGTTGCCGCCGGCGGTCGAGACGAAGATGCCGGCCTGGGCGGCGGCGAGGAAGGCGAGCTGGATCGGGTCGTCGATCGCGGACTCCCCCACACTGCTGCCGATCGAATAGTTGATCACATCGACGCCGTCGGCGACGGCCTGGTCGACGGCCGCGACGAGGTCGCTGGTGTAACCGCCCGTCGTCCCGCCGTCCTTGCCCTGCCAGAGCGCCTTGTAGACGGCGATGGCCGCGCCGGGCGCGACGCCGGAGATCGTGCCGAAGTCGATGCCGTTCGCGGCGGCGGGGACGTCCTTGCCGCCCGCCGCGGTGCCGGCGGTGTGCGAGCCGTGGCCCTGCGCGTCGCGCGGGGAGATGTAGTCGGCGCGCTTGTCGGGCGGGTTGCCCTTCATCCACTGCTCGGCGAAGTACCGGGCGCTGATCACTTTCTGGTTGCACAGGTTCGCGGTGAACTCCTCGCCGGTCTGGCACAGCCCCGTGAACGTGGAGCCGTCGGCCTTCTTCATGACCGTGACCCCGTCCTTGAGATAGGGCCGGTACGGCGCCGCGTCCGTGGGTGGCTCCGTGCCGAGAGCAGGGCCGGCGAAGGAGGGGTTCTCCGGCCAGATACCGGTGTCGATGACACCGACGACGACGCCCTTACCTGCCTTGTCCGCGCCGCCCAGCCCGGCCCACAGCCCGCGGTCGCCGGACAGGCGGAGAAAGTCGGTGGAGACGCGGTCGTCCAGCGCCTTGTGCAGGGTGTCAGGGACGACGGAGACCACGCCCTTCGTCGCGTGCAGCCGCAGCGCCTGGGCCGCAGTGAGCTCGGCGGTGAAGCTGTTGGAGGCGACCGCGTGGTGGGCCGTGGCAGTCGCGCCGACGCCGCGGGCGACCTCGTCCTGCCGCCTGGTCAGGCGCTCGCGGTAACGCTTGGCGTTGGCGCTGGTGGTGTCGACCTTCCTGCCCTTGCCGCCCTTGGTGGGCGCGATACCTTGCGCGCCGCCGTCGTAGGTGGCCAGCGGCGGCTCGGCCAGGGTGACGATGTACGGGGTGGCGGCGGTCGCGGGCGGTGCCGCGGCGGCGGCCGGCTGTGCGATGCCCGGAGCGGCGGCGGTGACCGCCAGCGCGGCGGCCAGCGTCAATGCGCGGTGAACGCGGGTGTTGCGGGACATTGCTCCTCAAGGGGGATGAGCCTGTGTCGCCGTCCGGGGAGGATCACCGGAGGGCCGCAACGGAGTCAAACGCCTTGTGGAGATCCCTGTCGAGATATAGTGCTGACATTTTCGGCCACATGACCAAAAGCGACATTTCGGCAGGTGCTCCGTGGGGGATCGGTCCGTGCTCGGCGCGGTGGGCGTCACGGACTTCGACGAGCGGCTGTACCGGCTCGTGCTGCGCCGGCCCGGCGCGCGGACGGCGGACCTGGCGGCCGAGCTGGGCGTTGGTCCGGCCAGGGTGCGTCCCGCCCTTGCCCGCCTGGCCGGCGCCGGGCTGCTGCGCCGTGCCGCACCCGGCCGCTACGAGGCGGTGCCCCCGGAGGCGGCGATCGAATGGCTGGTGGACCGGCGGCGCCTGGAGACCGAGGCGCGGCTCGCCGCGGTCAGAACCGTCGTCTCGGACTTCGCCCAGCTCTACCACTCCGGCAGGCTCGGGGCCGCCCAGGCGGGGGTCGTGGAGGTCCTGGCCGGAGAAGAGGCCGTCAAGCGGGTCATGAGCGAGTTGCAGCGGACGGTCGGCGTGGAACTGCTCGGCTTCGACCGGCCTCCATATGTGGGCCGCCCCGACGACTCGGCGGACACCAACGAGTCGGAGCTGGCGGGCACCCGGCAACTCCTGGCGCGCGGGGTGGACATCCGCGTGGTCTACTGTCCCGAATCCCTCGACCGCCCCGGCCGCCTGGAGACCCTGATACGGCTGGCGGAAGAGGGGGAGCGGTCCCGGTTCGTCGCGCACCTGCCGTTCAAGCTGCGCATCGCCGACCGCAAGATCGGGCTGTTCCCGCTGGTGGACGGGGTCTACGACAACATCGCCCTGCTCCACCCCTCGCGTCTCCTTGACGCGCTCGTGGAGCTGTTCGACGCCTACTGGGAGCGCGGGCGGCCGCTGGCGGGGCTTCCGCATGTGGCCGAGGAACGGCCGGCCGAGGAGGACCTGCTCGTGCTGCGACTGCTGAACGCCGGGCTCAAGGACGAGGCCATCGGCCGGCACCTGGGCGTGAGCCCCAGGACGGCCACCCGCAAGATCGCCGCCGTCCTGGAGCGGCTCGGCGTGACGACCCGTTTCCAGGCCGGCGCGGAGGCCGCCGCCCGCGGCTGGCTCTGATCCGCCGCCCGGGCGAGCGAAGTCGTCAGTGGGCGCCGAGCCCTCGAGAGATCGAGCGCGCCGCGGTCCGCACGGCAGGCCCGAGCAGCCGCGGTTCGGCGTGCTCCTCCGGCACGACCACGGACAACGCGGCCGCGATCCGGCCCCCGGCGGCGAACACGGGCGCCGCCACGGTGACCAGCGGCTCGGGAGCGCGGCGGCGGACCGTGGCCAGCCCCTCCCGCCGCACCTCGGCCAGCGTCCGCCGCAGCTCGGCGGGGGAGACCGGGGCCCGCTCCGGCTCGTGCACGAGCGGCCGGGCGAGGATCTCCTCCTGGAAGCCGGGTTCGGCGAAGGCCAGCAGCACGAGGCCCACTCCCGTGGAGTGCAGGGGAAGCCGGCCGCCGACGCGGTAGAGCACCGGCATCGCCTGGTGCGCCGAGAGCCTCTCGACCAGCACCGCCTCGTCACCCTCGCGTACGGCGAGCAGCACGTGCTGGCGGGTCGCCTCCGCCAGATCGCCCATGTAGGGCATCGCGACCTGCCGCAGCCCCTGGCCGCGAGGCGCGAGCGAGGCGACCTCCCACAGGCGCAGCCCGATCGAGAAGCGGCCGTCGTCCGCCCGTTCCAGCGCGCCCCACGCCACCAGCCGCTGGGCCAGGCGCAGCGCCGAGCTCGCCGGAATCCCGCTGCGCCTGCTCAGCTCGGCGAGCGTCAGGGAGCGGTGCCCGGAGTCGAAGGCCGCGAGCAGGGACAGCGCCCGGTCGACCACCGGCTCGCCGTGCGGCGGCCGGCTGCCCCTGACCCGGTGCGCGGGTGCGCCCGGACCGCTCATGAGAATGCCCGCTTCCCCACTCGACGCTCGTCTGGCCTGTTGGCAATGTACCCGGCGTCCGGGCCGCTCCCGGCGGCGTCAGGGGGCGAGCCTGTGGCCGCCCAGGGAGATCGGCGAATCGGGCACGAAGGCGAAGAAGTCGAAGTTGGGCGGCGGGCCGACCCTCCGCTCCAGGGTCTTCACCACGTGCCTGGCGTCGTCGTTCGGGCCCGCGAGGTAGAAGGGCTTGCCGTCCTTGCCGGAGGTGACGGCTGACTTCTCCTCTCACACGCCGAGGTGTCCGGCGGCCCCGGCGAAGTCCGCCACCGGTTCGAAGCCGAGATCGCGTGCGTAGTCGACCGCGCCGAACACGAGGTGCCTGACCAGGTCGAGCGGTGCCTCCCGCCAGCCGTACGGGTAGATCCTGAAGTACTTGGGCAGGAAGCGGTGCAGCTCCACCTCGCTCATCACGTCGGGGCCGAGGGCGTGCTCGACGCCCAGGCAGTAGACGTCGACGAGGCAGGCGCAGACCGACAGCTTGTCCCAGCCGTGCTTGCGCGCCACCACCACGCTCACCGTGCCCGCGGTCTCCTGCTCGCCGGGGACGTCGTCGCCCAGCCGGCCTATCGGCTATCCCTGGCGGGCCGGGGTGCGGAAGACCTGGCGGCTGTGCCATTCGATGTGGCTTACGTCAACGGGGTCGAGACCGGTCTGGGGATCGCGTACGGGCTTGCCTGCCAGGGCGAGGACCATCCGCTCGGCCGCCGGGCTCCGGCCGACGAACTTCCGGGAGACGGCGATCGTCCGGTCGGGGGTCAGCCCGAGGACGCCCTTGTCGAACAGCTTGTGATGGATGGCGCACAGGCACAGCCCGTTGGCGACGTCGTCGGGTCCCTCGAAGGCCCACCAGCGGACGTGCGCGGCGTCCAGGCCGACCGCGACGCCGTCCAGCCACCCGTCGTACGCGCAGAAGGCGCAGCAGTACTCGTACGCCACGAGCACGGTCTGCCGGAAGGCCGGGTCCCGGCGGGTCGCGGACGGCACGACCTGTTCGGCGGGAGCGACCTGGTCGTTCAGCTCGAGACCGACGAAGCGGCAGATGTCGGGATGCAGGGACGGCTCGAAGTTGGCGTCCAGCAGGTGCCGCGCGAGCCGTACGACGAGGTGGGAGTCGTCGGTCAGGGCGCGCAGGAGGTCGGGGTGGAGCCGGCCCGTGGCCTGGGCAGCACGCAGGCGTCCGAGTTCCGAGCCGGGACTGCCCGGCCCGTGCACCGTGTCGACGAGCCAGAGGCCGTCGCCGGTGAGGTGGTGGAAGGGGTAGCCGGGGCTGGTCTCGCGCGGCGGGCCGAACTCCCTGAGCAGGGCCTTGAGATCCGCCTCGGCGGAGCTGAACGAGATCGGCCGGCCGCCTTCGCGCTGGAAGCGGCCGAGGGCGTAGAGCAGCAGGAGCGGCTTGTGCGGCGCCCGTTCGCCCTGCCGCGTCCAGCGGCGGATCCCGGCGACGCGCTCGACCCAGTCCATGACCGACACCATACGGTGATCTTCACATTGATGGTGGGCGAGGCTGCGGCCGATGGCACGCCATCACGTCCACCTGTCGCCGGACCGGGAGACCGCGACCCGCGTCGGCGCACGCGGGGGAAAGCCGGTCGTGCTCGTGGTGGACGCGGGCGCGATGCGCGCGGCCGGGCATCACTTCCGGGTGAGCGCCAACGGCGTCTGGCTGGTGGCCCACGTCCCGCCCCGCTTCATCCGGTGGCGAGGTAGCCGATAGACCCCTTCGCGATTGGAAAGCCACCGGCATGCGCCTCTTATTTCAGTGGCGATCCGCGCATATCCGCCCTATATCGTTCCTGCGTGGAAGATCTCATCATCGCCCGGCGCCTGCGTGTTCCCGTCGACGATGCGGGGGACGGCACGCCCGGCTGGGGTGGGGTGGCCGCCCGGCAGCTCGACGCGGCGCTGCTCAGCGTCGGCTTCACGTGCTCACCGGCACTGCTCGACCGCCTGGCCCGGCTGCCCGGCGAGCAGGTGATCGACCTTGGCGTGCGCGTCCTGGCCGCGGTCCGCCGCCTGGTCGGCGACCACGTCGAACACAACGCCTACTTCATCGACTTCCCGAAGAACGTCCCGGACACCCTGGAGTTCTGGGCGGGGCTGCTGCGCGAGGCCATGCTCGACCCGGTCGCCGCCGCCCGGCTCCAGCCGGGCATCCTCAACCTGCTGGACCTGCCTCGATACGGCGGCTACCAGCACACCTACGCCGACCTGCTGGCCGCGCACGCCGAGCTGATCCCCCTGGCTCGCGACCGGGTGACCGTGCTGGAGCTGGGCGGAAGCCTGCGGGACGAGGCGCGAGAGCTCTACCTCTCGCTGGCCGGCTCCGAGGTCCCGCTCGCCGCCGAGGACCTGGCCGCTCTGCGCGCGCTGGCCGCCTTCTGCGCCGACTCCTGGGTTGACGACGAGGCCGAGCACGTCCCGGTGCGCGAGAACCGGGCCGTCATCAACGAGGTACGGCTGGCCGCCGGGCGGCCCCTGCTCGTCGACACCGTGACAGACGTGCTCCGGCTGGCCTCGCTCTGCTCCGGCGGCGACGTCACCCTGGCCACCCCCACCCGCCTGCGCTCCTTCCGCCGCGCCGAACGCCGCCTCCTGCTGGCCGCCCTGGACACCGTCCCGGCCGCCAAGCACGGGGACGTGCTACGCCACCGAGAGCAGTGGAAGCGGCTCGGCGAGCGGCTGCACCCCCACGAGCACCCGCGGTTCCCCCGGGCGGCCCAGGTCTTCGACGTGGCCAGGGGTGTGCGCAAGGCGGTGAGCTTCGGCAGCCGGGTCGAGGGCGCGCTGGCCGCGGGCCGTACCGAAGAGGCCGTCTCGCTGCTGGAAGACACGCCCGGCGCACTGCTGCGCCGCCTCGACCACCTGCTGCGCGCGGGTGGCGGCTCCGCCGTACTGGAGGCGGCGGAGAGGGCCGCCGCCCGCGCCTCCGGCCGCGTGCTGCTCTCCCTGCGGGAGCACCTGCAGAACCGGCTCGCCCCCGTGAACCGGGTCTTCACCAATCGGTACGGCAGAGCGTGGACGACACCCGACACCCGCGCCCCGCTCGACGAGGAGGCCCTCAACCGGACGCTCGCCATCCTGGACGAGGAGATCGGCCGCCGCCTGCCCGACCCCGGCCAGTTGATCGTCGACCCCGCCGTACTCGACGTGGCGCTTCCCTTGTCGGGCAAGGCGGTCGCACCCGGGCTCGGGATGCTGCCCCGCGGCTCGCTGTCGCCCGTGGACGGTGAGCTGCTCCGATTCTTCGTGCACTGGCGCCAGGCCGAGCGGCGCACCGACTACGACCTGTCCGCGCTCATGCTCGACCCCACCTATGACAACCCGACCCACATCTCGTGGACGTCCTACGCCAACGACTTCGCGACCTACTCGGGCGACCTCACCGAGGCTCCCGACGGCGCCTCGGAGTTCATCGACGTGCGCCTGTCCCACGCCACAAAGCCGATCATCATCCCTCAGGTCAACATCTATGCCGGGGAGCGGTTCGACGAGGCGGCCGAGGCGTTCTTCGGCTACATGACCAGGGACGCCGCCCAGGAGGGCAGGCCGTTCGAACCGCGCACCGTGCGGATGAAGTCCGACCTGCGCGGATCCGGCCGTATCGCGCTCCCGCTCGTCTTCCTGCGCGGCGACGACGATGCGTGGCGGGTGAAGTGGTTGCACCTATACCTGTCGGGCTATCCGGCGTTCAACCAGGTGGAGGGCAACCGGGTCACCGCGTCGCTGCTCGTGCGCTCGATCGTGGAACGGGACTACCTCCGGGTCGGCTATCTGGTCGACCTGCTACGGGCCAAGTCCTCCGAGGGCGGGCACGTCACGTACCTCGGGCTCGAGACACCCGCCGACCTCCCGGAAGGGACGCGGGTCTACACGCCCGCCACGCTGCACGAGTTGATCCCGGCCTGATATCTTGCTGATGGCAAGGCCATGGGAGGGCTTCCTTCTCACCTTTTTGGAACCGGTCTGCCCGTACGGGCGCCGGTCTGAATCTAGTTCTCCCGCTTTCCTTGCGCTCCGGCGGGTGAGGCCATTCGGAGGCTTCCTTCTCACCTGGTTCAATTCCAGGTAGGCCCGTAATGGGCCTGCTGGCGAATATAGCTTCCGAGCCCTCCTCACCCGCCCGGCCGGCGAACCGCCCGCCGCAGCAGTCTTCGACCCCGTGCCGCGGCCGCTGCGCTGGTCGGCATCGAGGGCCGCGCGTGCATGCGGATCGAACTCAAAGTAACGAAACAATTGCAGTAAGTAACGTAGAGTCTCGCCGCCCCTGTCGACGCGGATACGGTCACGCAGTGGCACTAGCCGAACACGAAGCGCTCGTCCGTCTGTTCTGCGAGCGACCCGACCTCGCCGCCGACCTGCTCACTCGCTCCCTCAGGGTCGACCTGCCCGACTACGACTACGCGGGCCTCGAATCGGCCGATCTCACCGAGGTCACACCTACCGAACGTCGCGCCGACTCGGTCATAGCCTTCCGTCGTAAGCGCCCCGACGACGAGCCCGAACCCGTCCTGGCTGTGATCGTGGAAGTTCAGCGCGACCGTGATTCGGACAAGCTCTGGTCCTGGCCCCTGTACCTCAGCAGTCTGCGCAGCCGGTTGAAATGCCCGGTCATGCTCCTGGTCGTCGCGCCCGACGCGGCGATCGCCCGTTGGTGCGCCCGCCCCATCGAACTGGGTCACCCCGGTATGGTGCTGACCCCGCTCGTCGTCGGGCCCGCCGAGGTTCCGGTGATCACCGACGCCGGCCAGGTGGCGGAGGACCTCGAACTCGCCGTACTGTCGGTGATCCATCATGCCGACACGCCGCAGGGCCCGGAGATCCTCGAAGCCCTGCTCACGGCGTTGCACAATCTCGACCGCGATCAGGCGGGTATGTACGCTGACATGGTGCGCGCGGCGCTGCCCGGGGAGATCTGGGATCACTTGGAGAGGCACTTGAAGACCGAGACCTACGAGTACCTGAGTGACTGGGCTCGCGACAACATCGCCAAGGGCAAGGCCGAAGGCAGGGCGGAAGGCAAGGCCGAAGGCAGGGCGGAAGGCAAGGCCGAAGGCAAGGCGGAAGGCAAGGCGGAGGGACAGGCCGAGGCGATCCTGACTGTCCTGTCGGCCCGGGGCATCGAGGTGTCCGAGGATATCTCCGAAAAGATCCGGAAATGTCACGACCTCGACCGGCTGACTGCGTGGCTCCGAGCAGCCGCCACGGTCGACTCTTCTGACGCATTGCTCGACGACATTTCCTGACGCCGTCCCGTGACGTGGCCCCCGCTGTGCCGGGCGCCCCGGGGGAGACCGCACGGCCTCGGATCACGGCGGCGGCGATGGCGACAGCTCGTGATGATTCGGTCGCGCTGCCGGCGCTGCTGGAATCCGCCGGGCAGAGGGCTTCGCGGTGAACGTCGTCTCCTGCGGTGATTCGCATCGACGTCGGCCTTCCCCTGCGAGTCCGACTTGTGCGGCCTATGTACGGAGGAAAACTTCGTCGAGATGCCACTCGAGGGCCTCCCGGTTCGGCCGGTCACGCGGCCGATCGGGGACGTTGATCTCTCGTCCGGCCTGGCGGTAGAACTCCTCGCCGTTTCCGAACTCCTCACGCAGGCGTGGGCTGACCAGTAATCGATGCTTGGGATCGACGGCCAGATAGCCGCGGTCGAACAGCGTGTGCACGTCCGAGCGGAGCAGGAGCCCGTTGTCCAGTCGGTGCTCGCCGCCGGCCGTGACCGGACGGATGTGCGCCGCCTGAAGGACCGGCCTGATCCGGTCGCCCGTGATCGCGCATCGCCGTTCGTACGCATGCAGGACGACGGCCTGAAACGCCTGCTGGCCGAGCCTGCGGGGTGCCAGCCGAGGGTCGCCGAAAACCGGCCCCTGGCGGTGCCACGGCTCGGACACGTCCACGTTTCCGTGGATTCCGGCGCGGTTGAGGAGGTCATAGAAGTAATCGGCGGCCGGGTGGGTGGCCAGGTCGTAGCTCTTGCCCTGGACGATGTTGGACGCGAAGTCCGGCGGCGGCCCGGCGACACCATCCTCGGGATAGAAGAAGACGTCGCGGATAATGACGCAGCCGATGACCGGATCCTCACCGGGTGCCATCAGCTGACTGCGGTATTTGCCGACCTGTCGGCGCAGTTCCGTCAGGCTCAGTACGCCGTTGCCCTCGCCGAAGAACTCCCACGCCTCGGAGACCCGGAGGGGCGCGAAACCGCTGAAGAATCCGCCGCCGACCACGCGGTTGTGCGGGTGGTGAGTCTTGAAAAAGAACGGCTCGCCGTGGTCGATCGCGCGGAACTCCCGCCCGCTGGAGGGCCGCCAGAAATTCACCTCGCTGAGGTCCGGATGCCCCGCCAGGAAGCGGTACCAGCCCGCGTCAGTCACCCCGACGTACGCTCTCACAAAGGTCATTGTGCACGTACGTGATCAACTCCGCCAGAGCGCCGCAGCGGTAGCGGAGTCAGGCGCGAGTAGGCGTTTGCTGTACAGGCCGGATCGAGGACAGGTATCCCGGGATGACCGAGACGGGCTCGCGGGCGACGCCGCCGAGCTCGCGTTCGAGCAGGGCGGCGTCGGATGCGCTCAGCTCAAGTAGGGGACGCCGGAGGCGGATGGACCAGGACTTGATGTCGGGGAAGGCATCCAGCCGTGTAACGAGGGGCGCCAGTTCGACCCCGGCGAGGTACGGCGCGAGCGACCGCAGGCCGATGTCGCACCCACGGGTGAAATCCCGGCCCGCTATCGTGACCGGCTTCTCGTAGGCGGTCACCTGCGAGGTGACCTCGGCCGTGCCGATGATCCTCGTCCGGTCACGGGTCGGGTTGTGCCAGCAGCCGCGGGTGGTCAGGACGAAGAGATCGTCCCCCACCTTGAGCCGGTTCACCTCGCTGCGACTCGTCGGAGGGAAGGCCATTCGGGACTCGCGCAGCACCCACGCGACGGCCTCCCGCTCCCCGAGAATCAACAGGTACGCGGTCACGATCGGAACGGTATCGGATGCCCGGGGCAGAGCCGTAAGCCGAAGCGGGCCGGGAGTGCCCTTAATGAGGCTTCACCTGATCGGCGCACCAGTCGAGGGCCGCGACGACCACGTCCCACACGGCTTCGTTCGCGAGAAGAGTGATCGGGAACGACGGGTAGAGCTCAAGCTTCGCCGCTGGAATGTCCACTCCCGGCGCCTCGTTGATCCGTCGCCGGAGTTCCTCGCGGAGTTCGGGGTCCTTGAAGGGCACGCGCTTCTTCAACACGCCGAAGGTCACCTCGACGGTCTTGGCGTAGAAGCGAATGGGGTGGAGAGTCTCACTCAACCCCTTGATCGTCGGAGCGCAGGACGCTCCGGCCGAACGGCCGAACTGCACGTCGCCGCCTCGGTCCCTCCACCATTCGAGCAGGCGTGACACCGCGCCCGCGGCCTGCGGCCCGCTCGTCTCGCCCACCTGCTGGAAGAAACGCTGCTCCCACTCGCTGATCGTCCCCACGTCGTCGGACGATGCGGGTTCCGCCTCGGCGATGTCCTCCGCTCCCGGCAGGCCGAGCAACTCAGCGAGTTCCCGGGCACTGATGCGCTGCGCGGGATCGGCCCGCCAGCGTTCGTCGAACGTGATGCCGTCCGCCTTGAGGACGTCGTACGCATCGCGTTCGTCATCCTCGTCCGCCCAGTAGAAGTTGTCCGACACCTCTCCCGTCGACTTCAGCACGCGATGACCGTTGAGGATGCGGCTGCCGGCGAGATGGGCGCCGACGGGCACCGCGTGGGAGCCGATCAGCTCCGCGAGATCGCCGTAGCTCGTCCAGGTGCCGGGCGGCAGGGCGGCGAGCGCCGCGTGCAGCAGGCTCCAGTCGCGGGAGGGGCCGACCGGGCCGGTCTCGACGGGACCAGCCCAGACGTCGACCGCGCGGTCCGCGATCTCCTCGGCCCGCGCGATGATCTCAGCCTTCCCCCAGCGGTCCTGCTTGGCGACGCGCTGGTTCATCACCAGCCCGCTGTGAGCGAGGAATTCCTTCTTCTTCTCGAAGGACATGTTGCCCAGCTCGGAGTTGTAGCCGGTGAGCGTGAGATTGCCCAGCGTGTGTACCAGCTCCTTGTGCAGGGTCTCGGGATCTCCTTCGCCGGCCAGTTCCTTGAGCCAGTCGGCGCCGGCGTTCTGCGGAAGAACGTGCTCGATGGTGATCTTCTTGTCGGACAGGTCCACGAGCTCCTTGGAGCCGTAGGACTCCTCCAGACGTCGCAGGATCAGCTTCTGCTGCACCGTCCGGCCTTGCCAGTAGAACGCCTTCTCCCGGATGTCCCTGCGGAACTGCTCGTCTGTCGACCAGTACAGACGGGGCGCGGACAGGGCGGTCCGCAGCACCTTCGCCACCGGTTCCTCGCCGGTCAACTGGCGGGTGACCCGCATGAAGATCTTGTTGAGGCTCCCCGAGGTGACTCCGCCGATGAGCCGCCGGACGAGGAAGCTCTCGAGATAGCCGAGTGCCTCGAGAACCTCGTCGTCCGTGGCATCCCCCTGGTCCTGAAGCTCCAGGAGCCTCATCACGACGGGGTAGACCGTGTTCGCCTTCCAGTCGTTGAGAAAGCGCAGCCGGGCGTCGATGGCGGTGTCGTCGTTCGGCTCCAGGATGTGGTGCAGATAGCGTGCCCTGCGGGCCAGGTCTTTCGCGTACTGCTCGATGCGCTCCTCGCTGCCGCCGGTGGCGCGGAGGAGGTCCTGATGACCTCGATAGGCGTCCTTGTATTGGGCCTCGTCTCCGTGTTCGAGCACCAGGACCAGGTACATGAGCTGGTCGAGGCCCTTTGCGCCGAGGAGCTTCTGCATGGGGAGCCAGTAGGTGTCGTAGACATGGCGGCTCTTGGTGGGCAGGCACATGAACACGTAGTTGCGGATCAGGTCGACCTGGCTGAGCCCCATGCCGGTGTTGTTGATGGACTCGAAGATGCGGAAGGCGTTGTCGTCCTTGTCCACCTGGATGTGCACGAGGCTGAGCCGGTCGAGGAAGACGGTTTCGATGCGGCGCACGTCCTGGTCATCCGCCGGGTCGTCGATCTCGACCAGCTTGGTGCGGAAGAACTGGTACGCGCTCCCCACCCGGCTGTCCGGGTCGGAGTTCGGGTAGCCCTCGATACAGGCCTTGAACGCCTCGCGGTCGACCTGGGTCGGCAGCAGCCGATAGCGCAGGTCGCCGTCCTTGTACTTGTTGATCAGGTGGAGTTCGTTGATGCGCTCGACGCTCCGCGGATCCTCGGCGGCCTGGTGGTCGCGTAACGCGCACAGCGCGAGCAGCAGCGTGGTGAGTCGCTGCTGGCCGTCCACCACCACCCACTGACTGAGGCTCGGGCTGAGGTCGGGACCGGGGGCGAGCACCACGGATCCGAGGAAGTGACTGGCGGCCTGCTCCTTGGCCAGCGCCTCCGCCTGCACTTCGATGTCGCTCCACAGCCGTCTCAGCTGCTCGCGTTCCCAGGCGTACGGACGCTGGTAGAGCGGGACCATCAGCTGAATCTCGCCCTTGATCAGATTGCGCAGGGTGGTTTCGTTGGCCTTCACACAAGCTCCTGAACCGGTGCAACAAGTACCGGCCGATCATGGCACAGGGCCCTGACAATTCGCGGGCGAATGAAGCAGTCGCAGACGAAGACGGCACAGTGCCGAGAGTATTATCGAGCAATAAAGGGAGATCACATATAGGCAATTCAGATATTATCAATATGCTCGGGAGTTTTCATATTGGGCGAAATGTACCCATATAAGTAGCGTGCTGTGTCAATATGATCGCGAATCACTGGGCACTCCGTGAACGGTATGTACGCCGACATGGTTCGTGCGGCGCTGCCTCGAGAGGTCTGGGATCACTTGGAGGAGCACTTGAAGACCGAAACCTACGAATACCTCAGCGACTGGGCCCGCGAGAACATCGCCAAGGGACGGGAAGTGGGTAGGGCCGAGGGTAAGGCCCAGGGTAAGGCCGAGGCGATCTTGACGGTGCTGGCCGCTCGCGGCATCCGGGTGCCCGACGAGTTCGGCGACAAGATCAGGAAGTGCCGTGACCTGGAGTGGCTGGACGGCTGGATCCGGGCCGCCGTCACGGTGGAGTCCGCGGACGCTCTTCTTGACGACGCGCTCTGATGACCGGCTACCGGATCGCCCGGCACCTCTGGTGACGATCCGGCAAGCGGCAGCCCGGCGGACCTCGCGCCAGGCACGTCCAGCGGAGAACGTTCAGCGAAGAACGTTCAGCAGGGGACGATCGGCAGCGTGATGTACGAGTCGGGGAAGACCTTCTGGTGCTGGAGGACCAGGTCCGCCTCGGCCGCCCCAATGCGGCCGGTGCCGGGGTTGCGGTCGAAACGGGGGAAGTTGGAGCTGGAGATCTCCACCCGGATCCGGTGACCGGCCTTGAAGACCTGGCTGGTGGCGACGAGGTCGATGGCGAACGTCCCGGAGGACTCGGAAACGCGGATGATGCCGTCGATCACGCTCATCGCCCGGCCGTCGGGATACACGTCCACGAGCTTGGCCGTCCAGTCCGTCGAGGCGGCGGAAGTCTCCGCGTGCAGGGTCACCGACACCGGGCCGGTCACCTCGACGTCGGAGGTGAGCACCTCGGTCGAGTAGCAGAGCACGTCGGGCCGCCGCTCCACGTCACGCTGGTCCTGCGGCCCGACGTTGGTGGGGTCGGGCAGCAGCGTCGGGCCGCCGACGGTCGGGACCGGGTCACGCGGGTCGAAGGTGAAGGTCGCCGGCTCGTACGCCGAGGGCGGCTCGGGGGAGAGCAGGCCATCCGCGTGCAGGTAGTAGGAAGTCTCGACGGCGCGTTCCAGCGGCCAGGTGTCCTCGTCCCGCCAGACGTCGTCGCCCATCACGAAGATCTTCACGGCGGGGCCGGTGTCCTCGCCCTTCAGGAATTCGAGCTGCCGCTGTTCCAACCGGATCGCCTGCCCGGAGGCGGCGGCCCCGAAGAACAGCCGTCCGGTGCCGGCGGCGCCCGGTGCGAGGTGGGACCAGGGACCGACGACCAGAGGGCCGCCCAGGCGGCGGTGGTTCTCCAGCGTCCCACCGAGGAACAGGTCGAACCAGCCCGCCACGTGCATGACCGGCACCTCGATGCGGTCGTGGCGCAGGGTCTCGGCCAGTTCCTCCCAGTAGGCGTCGCGCTCGGGATGCGAGGTCCAGTCGCGCCACCAGGGGATGCCGGGGATGTCGTCCACCGGCAGGGTGCGCGCCGCGGCGTCCTGGTCGCCCAGAACGGGAAGAACCGCGGCGAACCCCGCGCCGACGTCCTCGCCCGCCTCGGCGGCGTGCAGCAACCCGAGCAGCGCCTGCGTCGCGCCCCAGTTGAGGGCCGACCCCAGCGCGAAGGCCCCGCCGTGATACTTGAGGCCGTCGTGGAAGTCGTGCGGCGTCATCGAGGCGACCACGGCCTTCAGCCCCGGCGGACGGGTCGTCGCCGCCTGCAGCGCGCACCCGGCGAGGTAGGACATGCCGCTCATCACGACCTCGCCGTTCGACCAGGGCTGCGAGGTGATCCAGGCGATCGTGTCGTGGCCGTCGGCGCCCTCGTCCACCCACGGCCGGAACTCACCGTCGCTGCTCCCGCGCCCCCGGCAGTGCTGCAGTACCACCGCGAACCCGGCCCGCAGCGCGGGCGTCACCGGGGCCATCCGGAACGAGTCCTCGCCGTACGGCGTGCGCATGAGCAGCGCCGGGAGCGGACCGCCGCCGGCGGGCCGGTGGACGGTGCCGCGCAGGATGGTGCCGTCCCGCATCGGCATGGGGACGTCGTGCTCGACGCCGACCGGAAGCGGGGGGCGGTCGAGCTTCGGCATGAGGACTCCTCAGGTCAGGGCGTAGGCGTCGTAGCGTACGGCGGTGGCCACGCGGGCGGCCGAGGCCACGGCGAGGGTGCGGTTGAGCCAGAGATATCGATCGTCGCCGGTCTCGAAGCGGCAGAACAGCCGGAAGTAGTACTCCGACGGGTCGACGTCCTCGCCCCGCGCGAGGCGGCCGAGCACCTCGGGGGAGCCGTGCCGGACTCCGCTGGTGGTGATGTAGAGATGCGCGCCGTCGTGCGTGCGCAGCGTGTAGCGGGTGTCGATGCTGATCATGCCGTCGGCGTGGACGACCTGCCAGTCGGCCCCGCCGGGCAGCACGGTGCCCGACAGGCGGGGGCCGTCGAACGTGCCGCCCACGATGTTGACCACACGCCGGTGGCCCCACTGAGAGTCACCCAGGTCGAGCACGGGGTCGAGATCCACGCGGAACGTGGCGAGCGGTTCCAGGTTCACGAGACCGCGCTCCGATCGACGCTCCACGACGGGCGCTCGTTGAGCGAGGCGGGGTCGAACCCGGCCGTGCGCTTGTAGGAGGCGGCGATCTCCGCCCGCTCGGTGTGGGGGATGACCTGCTCGATGTCGTCGAACCCGCCGGGCGCGCGTTCGTGGGCGAGCTTCATGACGATCTCCGGGCCCATCTCGCGGTTGGACAGTTGCAGCGCCGTCGTGGCCGGCCGGCGCGTCTCCTCGTACGCCGCCAGGTCGCCCCGGGCGAGGGCGTACGCCAGCACCCTGGCGTCGACGATCGCCTGGGAGGCGCCGTTGGAGCCGATCGGATACATCGCGTGCGCCGCGTCGCCGAGCAACGTGACGTCGCCGAAGGTCCAGCGGGGGAGCGGGTCGCGGTCCACCATCGGGTACTCGTACGCGGTCTCGGCACCGGCGATGATCCCCGGCACGTCGAGCCAGTCGAAGCGCCAGTCGGCGAAGTGCCTGCCGATCTCGGCCAGGTCGGCCGGGCGGTTCCAGTTCCCCCGGTCCGGGGCGTCGCCGTCCAGAGGTCGCTCCGCGATCCAGTTGATCAGTGTGCGGTCGCCGGTCTCGATCGGGTAGGCGACGAACTTCTGCGTGCCGTCGCCCGCCATGATCATCGATCGGCCGGTCAGGAACGGCTCGCCGTAGGTGACGCCCCGCCACAGGACCAGGCCGTTCCACGGGGGCGGGCCCTCATCGGGGTACAGATGGGCGCGCACGGCCGAGTGGATTCCGTCCGCGCCGATCAGCAGGTCCTCGGTGCCGGGGCCGGTGATCCGGCTGCCGGTCCGTACGGCGTCCGGGCCCAGCCGCTCCACCACCGCCTCCAGCAGGAGCATCTGGAGCCTCCCGCGATGGACGGAGTACTGCGGCCAGGCGTAACCCGCGGCCAGACCCCGGGGTTCGGACCAGATCGGCGTGCCGTAGCGGTTGAAGTAGGCCAGTTCGGCCGTGGCGACGCCGATCTCCGCCAGCCGGTCGGCCAGGCTCAGCTCGGTCAGCTCCCGTACGGCATGCGGGAGGAGGTTGATCCCGACGCCCAGCGGCCGGATCTCGGGGGCGGCCTCGTGCACGGTCACGTCCTCGAACCCGGCCGCGTGCAGGCTGAGCGCGGCGGTCAGCCCGCCGATGCCCGCTCCGGCGATGACGATGCGCACGGGCGCCCTCCGGGGGAGACGAGAAGTTGTTATGGCCGAAACAATATTCACGACACCGCTGCGGCTGCGCAAGACTTGACCGGTGAACAGCGAGCCCGACACCCGGCCGGATCTCGGCGTGGACGTGCCGCCTGACCTGCGGTATGCCGCGTACGCGCGCGAGCGCCTGGCGGCCATGTCGCCTCCGGCCGACGCCGAGGCGTTCGCGCTGGCCTACCACCTGCTCCAGCTCGCCTACTTGCTGGTCACCGACCTGGAGACCCGGATCCACCGCCCGCGCGGCCTGACGCTGCCCGGTTTCCGGCTGATGTTCAAGCTCTGGCTGCTCGGCCCCACCCAGCCCGTACGGCTCGCCGAGATCTCCGCCATGTCGCGGTCCGCGGTGACCAACGCCGTCAACACCCTCGAACGCGGCGGCCTGGTCGAACGCCGGCCCGTGCCGGAGGACGGCCGCGCGGTGGTCGTCACGCTGACCGCGATGGGCGAGGCGGCCGTGCGCGAGGCATTCTCCGAGCAGACCCGCAGGGAGCGGGAGTGGTTCGCCTGTCTCGGTCCCGCCGAGCGCGAGCAGATGACCGCCCTGCTGGCCCGGATCCTCCACAGCCGGCCGGCGGATCTTTCATAGGACAAACCGGGGCAGTCGCCCAGAAGCCACCCGTAAAGTTCTCGCAGGCGTCCCCGGGGGCGGGACGCGCCCGCTTCACCGTGAGGACCGCACCAGTGGCCGTTTCCGAGCAGTTCCCGCCGTTCGCGGAGCCGGACGCCGACGCCGCGGCCGGGGACCGGCCCGGCGGCGCGGAGCCGGACCCGTTCCCCGGCGACACTCACTGGTACGACCTGCCGGACGACGACGCCGCGCCGGAGGAGGACGTCGAGCCCCTCACGTCGGGAAGGCGCCTGTGGCGCGCGCTGAGGCGGCGCTGAAGCAGAAGGCGGCAGAGTCAGCCGTCGCGCCGCCGGGTTGCGGCGTCGGCGAGCAGCCCGAGCCCGACGCCCAGCATCCACACGTCCTTGCTGACGCCGATGCCCGCCGGGCTCGGCCAGATGCTGCGGGGCTGGTGCAGCGCGGGCGTGCGCAGGTAGAGCGCGAGCAGGCCGCCGGAGAAGCCCGTGAGCGCGGCCCCGGCGACCGCTGCGGGCACGAACGGCGTCAGGAGCGCCACGCCCGTCGCGATCTCGGCCGCCGACAGCAGCTTGAGGAACCGGCGAGGCGGGACGGACTTCAGGAACGGGAAGGCGCCGACGGCCATGCCGTGGATGCCGGCGGCTTGATCGTCGTCGCCGTTCCACTTCTCCACGCCGGAGTGCAGGATGTACGCACCCGTGGCGACCCGGCCCGGCACCTCCCGGGCCCTCATGAACTTCATCGGCGACTCCTGTCCATTTTGGCCTATTCTGTCCGGCCTGTGACGATACTCGCCCGCCGGGCCGAACCGACGCCCGGGGCCGTCACAGGAAGTGGAGGCGGTCGAAGAGCTCAGCGGCTCGCCGTCGAGGCTCACCTGCCCTGCCCTGCCCGGTTCCCGGGCCGACGCGCGCCTCGCCGGTGCGGGCGTTGCGCTCCATCGCGGCGGGGCCGATGCCCCGGATGCCGCGTACGCCGATCCGGGCCCGGGGGGTGGGCAGGCCACCGGCCGGCTGGCGGGGTGGCGGCGTCCTTCAGGCAGTGACCCTGTCGAGCAGTTCGAGCAGGTGGTGGTAGGTCTTCCCGGTGGCGCGGGTCATGCCGATCTCGCAGGTGCGGTTGACCGACGCGTGCGCCGCGAAGCCGCCGTCGGCCACCGAGGCGGCCTCGGCGAGGGTGGCGGAGGCGGTCAGCTCCGGGTGGAGCATGCCCCGGTCGCCGGCGAAGGCACAGCACTGCCATCCCTCCGGGACGACGACCTCCTTCGCGACCGCCGCGGCGATCGCGGCGATGGCGGGGTCGAGGCCGAGCCGGGTGGACGAGCAGGTCGGGTGCAGGGCGAGCGAGGCCAGCCTGCGGTCCTCGGGCGGCTGCGGCAGCCGCGGCAGGACGTGCTCGGCCACGAAGGTGACGGCGTCGAGCACCCGGACGGCGGGGGAGGCCGCGCCCGTGGGCGGTCCGGACCCCGCGGCGGTCAGCCGTTCGAACCCTTCCGTGCAGGAGGCGGCGTCGCTGACCACCGGAAGCCGCCCGCCGTCGGTCGCGGTCAGGAGCGTCTCCCGCACCCGGCGGCGCATCACCTCGTAGCCCTCGCCGAATCCCTTGGAGGACCACGGCGTGCCGCAGCACATGCTCCCGACGCCCTCCGGCACGTGCAGCCGGAGGCCGGCCCGCTCGGCGAGCCGCGTCAGCGCGGCCATGACGCCCGGACCGCCGTCGGCGGGGGCGAACATGGTGTTCAGGCACGACGGCACGTACACCGCGTCGGCCTCGGGTCGCGGCGCGGCGCGCCGGGGCATGCCGCCGCGAGGCAGGTCGCGGCTCCACAGGGGGACGGTGTCGGGGTCGCCGGCCCTGCGGGCCGCCCGGCCGGCCCCCTCCACGAGCCCGGCCGGGGCCGCGGCGGCCGCGTCCATCGCAAGGTCCATGGCCCGTGTCACCGCCCCCCAGTGCTTCGCGGCGGTCTTCCAGCCCGCCCGCGCCGCGCGCCCGTGACGCTCGGCGCGCAGGCGCTTGGTGAGGTCGCCGGTGTTGATCAGCACCGGGCAGGCGGTGGCGCACATGCCGTCCACGGCGCAGGTGTCGACGGCGTCGTAGCCGTACTCCTCCTCCAACCGCCGGGCGAGCGCGTGGTCGCCCGCCGCGCGGGCCGCGGCGATCTCCCGGCGCAGCACGATGCGCTGGCGCGGGGTCGTGGTGAGATCCCGGCTGGGGCAGACCGGCTCGCAGTAGCCGCACTCCACGCACCGGTCGACCTCGGGCTCGACGCTGACGACGGTCTTGAGGTCGCGCAGGTGCGCGCGCGGGTCGTCGGTGAGCACGACGCCGGGGTTGAGGACGCCGGCGGGGTCGCACAGCCGCTTGACCTCCCGCATGACCTCGTACAGCTCGTCGCCGTACTGGCGGCGGACGAAGGGGGCCATCACCCGTCCGGTGCCGTGCTCGGCCTTGAGGGTGCCGCCGCGGTCGAGCACCGCGGCGACCATCTCCTCGGTGAACTCGGCGTAGCGGTCCGGGCCGGTGCCGAAGCGCTCGTTCAGCATGAAGTGCAGGTTGCCGTCCTTGGCGTGCCCGAAGATCACGCTGCGCTCGTACCTGTGCTTCGCGAACAGCTCGGCCAGGTCGTCGCAGAGATCCGCCAGGACGGGCACCGGGACGGCCACGTCCTCGAGCAGCGCCGTCGTGCCGCTGGGCCGGGCGCCGGCGACCGCTGCGTACAGGTTCTTGCGGATGCGCCACAGGGCCGCCCGGCCGGCGGTGTCCCCGCTGAGCCGCGCGGGGGCGGCGAGGTTCAGGCGGGCGAAGACCCGCCCGGCCTCCCGCTCGCGCGCGGCGAGCGGTTCGGGGTCGGACTCCTGCCACTCCACCAGCAGCGCCGCGTGATCGCGCACCTCCAGCGTCCGCAGGACGTCGTCGGCGTGGGGGTCGGTCGCGGCCACCCGCAGCGACTCGGCGTCCAGCAGCTCGACGGCGGCGGGCCCCGCCGCGACGATCTCCGGCACCGCCGCCATCGCCTCCCGCAGGGTCGGGAAGACGACCAGGCCGGTCGCGGCGAGGCGGTGCGCCGGCACCGTCCGCAGGACCGCCTCAGCGACGAACGCGAGGGTCCCCTCGCTGCCGACGACGAGGTGGGCGAGGATCTGGGCGGGCGAGTCGTGGTCGAGGAAGCTGTTGAGGCCGTAGCCCATGGTGTTCTTGAGGGAGAACTGCGCCTCGATCCGGCGCACCGAGTCGGGGTTGCCGCGGATCCGGTCGCGCAGCCGTTCCAGGCCCTCGGCCAGGGCGGGTTCGAGGGCCCGCAGGCGGGCGTCGGCGTCGGGCGCGCCGGTGTCGACGACGGTTCCGCTGGGCAGCACGAGGACCATCGACTCCAGCGTCCGGTAGGTGTTGGCGTGCGTGCCGCAGGTCATGCCGCTGGAGTTGTCGGCGACGACCCCGCCGATCGTGCACGCCGACTCGCTGGCCGGGTCGGGGCCAAGCTTGCGGCCGTACGCCGCGAGGCGGGCGTTGACCTGCCGCAGCACGGCCCCGGGCTGCACCCGGACGCGGGCGCCGCCGTCGAGCACCTCGATGCCCCTGAAGTGCCTGCGGGTGTCGACGAGCAGGTGCTCGCTCACGCCCTGCCCGCTCAGGCTGGTGCCGCCGGACCGGAAGGTCAGCGGCAGGCCGGTCCGCATCAGCGCCGCCACCTGCGCGGCGCTTTCCGGCACCAGGACGGCCTGCGGGGTCAGCAGGTAGTGCGAGGCGTCGTGCGCCATGCCGAGCCGGTCGCTCGCCCGCGCACGGGTGATCCCGGGCACGGCGGCCTCCACCGCCGCCAGCACGGCGGGGTCGGACGGCGCGGGCCGTCGCGGTTCGGCATCGATAAGGGTCATGATCTCAACGCTTCCGTCCGGAGGCCGCGGTGCGCCTCCTCTATCGCCGCGGGTCGATGTGGATCTTAGGCCCCGGCCCCGCGCCGGCCGGGCGGCACCCCGCCAGCACGCCGGCGGCGTCGTCCAGGCCGACGGTGGCGGCCACGAGCGGGCGGGCGTCGACCGATCCGTCCGCGTACGCCTCGATGGTCCCGGCGAGACCGGCCGAACCGCTGAGCACGCCGACGGCGGTGACGTCCCTGAACACGAGGTCGCGGGTGTCGATGCGGCTGGGGGACCCCGCGAGACCGACATAGACTACCCGGCCCGCGGGCCTGACCAGGTCGAGCGCGAGCGCCGGAAGGTCCGCCGCGGTGGACGCGTCCACCACGGCGTCCCACGGGAGGGACGGAAGTGACGCCCGGGTCCACACGCCCGCGAAGCCGAGGTCGCGGGCCAGCCGGAGCGTGGGCTCGTCGCGGCCCATCAGGTGCACCTGCGCACCCCGCGTCCGCGCGAGCAGCGCCACGAGCAGGCCGATCGTGCCCGTGCCCAGCACCAGCAGCCGGTCGCCGGGCTCCAGGGCGGCGCAGCGCACCGCGCGCAGGGCGTTGCCGCCGGGTTCGACCAGCGCGCCCAGCGTCGCGTCGATCGTGTCGGGCAGCGCGTGCAGTGCCGTCGCCGGTACGGCCAGCCGTTCGGCCAGCGCCCCGGGGAAGCCCTTGCGGATGCCGATCTCGGCCCGGTCGGGGCACACGTGGTGCAGGCCGTCCCGGCAGAGGGGGCAGTCGCCGCAGCCGAGCATGGTGTCGGCCGTCACGCGGCGGCCCAGCCAGCCGGGGGCGACGCCCTCGCCGAGCGCCGTGACGACGCCGCACCACTCGTGACCGGGGCGCAGCGGATATCGCGCGTGACCGCTGTGCAGATAGCTCATTCCACCGGTGAACAGCTCCACGTCGGTGCCGCAGACGCCGACCCGCTCGACGTCGACGACCACCTGCCCGGGTGCGGCGACCGGCGGCTCGACGTCCCTGACCTCGGCCCTGCCGGGGCCGGTGATGACCAGTGCCCGCACGTGCCGGCCCTACCGGGAGAAGGGGAGGGGCGTGCGGGCGCCGATGCGGGTGGGGGGCAAGGTCGTGTCTCCTTGATCGGGGCTCACGGTCGGGGCGGCACCCAGTAGGGCGTCGCCAGGCCGCGTACGCCCACTCGGGCGGTGAACAGGTGCCCCGACCCGGGATGTTCGGCCAGATCGACGCCCTCGGTGGAGGTGGTGATGACGAGGACGTCGAGATCCGGTCCGGCGAAGGCGGGACAGGTGACGTTGGGCGCGCCGACCTCGACCGTGGCGAGCAGGCGCCCGCCGGGATCGCGG
This sequence comes from Microbispora sp. NPDC046933, assembly GCF_040644635.1. Lineage (NCBI taxonomy): Bacteria > Bacillati > Actinomycetota > Actinomycetes > Streptosporangiales > Streptosporangiaceae > Microbispora > Microbispora sp. NPDC046933. The sequence continues at coordinate 134,070 of NZ_JBEYWW010000011.1, forward strand.
CACTCCACCCGGCCGCCTCCGAAGATCGCGATCCACAGGTTGCCCTCGGCGTCGGCGCACATCCCGTCGGGCATGCCGTCGGTGAGCCGGAACAGCTCCCGCCGCGGCCCGGTCCGGCCGGTGGCCGGGTCGTAGTCGCGCTCCCACACGACGTGCGGCGTGCTGTCGATGCTGTAGAGGCGGTCGCCCGCCGGGCTCCAGGCCAGGCCGTTCGACAGGGTGAGGTCGTCGTCGAGGCGGACGCAGGTCGTGCCGTCGAGGCGGGCCAGCACCTCCTGGCCCTCCCGGTCGTCCAGCGCCATACTGCCGATCAGGAAGCGCCCGGCCGGGTCCACGGCGCCGTCGTTGAGCCTGCTCGGCGCGCCGGGAGGCAGCACCCGGGCCAGCTCGGTGCGGCGGCCGGCGGTGTCGACCCGGGTGAGGACCTCGCGCTCGGCGACGACGAACTCTCCGCCCTCTCCGCCGGCGGAGACGGCGACCGCGCCCACCGTGCCACCTGCCGTGCCACCTGCCGCGCCGCCTGCCGTGCCGCCCTCCGTGCCGCCGAAGGTGTGCGCCGTGGTGGCGGTGACGGCGCCGGTCGCGGGGTCGAGCCGTCCCTCGTGCACCGCCCCCGCGTCGATGTCCACCCACAGCAGGCGCTGCCTGAGGGGATCCCAGACGGGGCCCTCGCCGAGGGCGTACACCTCGCCGGAGGCCTGCGCGGCGGTGAACTGCCTGGTCATGAGACCTCCTGCCCGCCGGTGATCGCACGGATGGACGGCGGGCCGCCGGGGACCGCCCGCGGCGGAGCGAGCGGAAGCACGGTCATGTTCCGGATACTAGAGCCGATTTCGGGCGGGAGAAAAGGCCCTCACCCGGACCTTCCGGGCGGGGTGAACGGTGGGTTAGCCTCGCACCGTCTCTGCCTCTCCGGAGATTGGGTGCCGAATGGGGACGAGCCGCAGCGCCGAGTGGTACGCCGGGACCGGCCGCAACGCCTACATCCACCGGGCATGGATGCGACGCGGGCTGCCCTCCCACGCCTTCGACGGCCGTCCGCACATCGCGATCGCCAACACCGCGTCGGACCTGACCCCGTGCAACATGCACCTGGACGAGGTCGCCGAGCACGTCAAACGCGGTGTCTGGGAAGCGGGCGGCGTCCCGCTGAACCTGCCCGTGGTGTCGCTGGGGGAGACGCAGGTGCGCCCCACCGCCATGCTGTGGCGCAACATGGCCGCGATGGCCGCGGAGGAACTGCTGCGGGCCAACCCGATCGACGGGGTCGTGCTGCTCGGCGGATGCGACAAGACGATCCCCGCGCTGCTGATGGCCGCCGCGTCCGTGGACCTGCCCGCGGTCGTCGTGCCGGGCGGGCCGATGCTCACCGGGCACTTCCGCGGCGTCCCGCTCGGCTGCGGCACCGACGTCTGGAAGCTCAGCGAGGAGGTCCGCGCCGGGACGCTGACCCAGGCGGAGTTCCTGCGCTCGGAGTCGTCGATGATCCGCAGCAAGGGCCACTGCAACACCATGGGCACCGCCTCCACCATGGGACTGCTCGCCGAGGTTCTCGGCATGACCCTGCCGGGCGTCGCGGGCACCCCGGCGGCCGACAGCCGGCTGCTGGAGGCCGCCCACGCCACCGGGTCGCTCGCCGTCGAGATGGTCGCCGCGGACCGCCGGCCCAGCACGGTGCTCAGCCGGGGCTCCTTCCTCAACGCCATCGTCGCGCTCGCCGCGCTCGGCGGGTCCACGAACGCCGTCGTCCACCTGCTCGCCATCGCGGGACGGCTGGGGGTGGAGCTCACCCAGGACGACTTCGACCGCACGGGGTCGGGTGTGCCGCTGCTCGTCGACCTGCTGCCCGCCGGGCGGTTCCTCATGGACGACCTCTACCGGGCGGGCGGGCTGCACGCCGTGCTGCGCGAGGTGCGCGACCTGCTCGACCCTCAGGCGATCACCGTGACGGGCCGTCCGCTGGTGGACTACCTCGACCAGGCCCGCATCCACGACCCCGAGGTCATCCGCCCCCGCGAGACGCCCCTGCTGGAGGAGGCCGGGATCGCGGTGCTCCGGGGCAACCTCGCCCCCGACGGCGCGGTGATCAAACCGGCGGCGGCCTCGCCGCACCTGCTGCGCCATCGCGGGCCCGCGGTGGTGTTCGACTCCGTCGAGGACCTGCACGCCCGGCTCGACGACCCGGACCTGGACGTCACCGCCGACTCGGTGCTCATCCTGCGCGGTTGCGGCCCCAAGGGCTATCCCGGCATGCCGGAGGTCGCCAACATGCCGCTGCCCGCCAAGCTGCTCGCCCAGGGCGTACGGGACATGGTCCGCATCTGCGACGGGCGGATGAGCGGTACGGCCTACGGCACGGTCGTGCTGCACGTCGCACCGGAAGCGGCCGCCGGCGGGCCGCTCGGCCTCGTCCGCACCGGTGACATCGTCGTCCTCGACGTCGAGAACCGCAGGCTCGACGTCGAGGTCCCCGCCGAGGAACTGGCCGCACGCGAACCGTCACCGGCCATGGTGCGGGCCTTCGCCGCCCCGCGCCGCGGCTGGGAGCGCCTGTACGTCGAGACGGTCGGCCAGGCGGACACCGGCGCCGATCTTGGCTTCCTCACCGGCTCCAGCGGCCACCGGGTGTCGCGCGACTCGCATTAGCAGCGCCGCCGCGTCATCTTCAGGGTTCGCGGGCGCGGAGGTACGCGTCCAGGTCGGCGGCGCCCTTGAGCATGGCGCGGCCCCGGGCGGACAGGCGGGCCTGCCAGTCGCGCAGGGTCGACTCCAGCGGGGCGACGCCTCCGGCGGAGCGGACCTGGGCGATGAGCGGGGCGATCTGCTCCAGGAGGTAGCCGCCCCGCCTGAGCTGGTGAGCCAGCCGCACGTCGCGTACGTCGGCCGCGCTGTAGATCCGGTAGCCCGTCTGCGGATCGCGGCGCGGCCGGACCAGCCCGGCGTTCTCCCATTTGCGCAGAGTGGCGGGGCGGAGGCCGAGCCGTCTGGCCAGGGGGCCGATGAACGTGTCGCCGCGTTCCTGCGGCACGGGCGCCAGATCGCGGAGCGCGGCTTCGACGGCCTGGAGGGTGCGGCGGTCGTCGAGGAGCCGGCCGTGGCTCTCGTCGATGAGCCGCAGCGCGTCCTCGGTGGCGCCCCGGTTGACCGCCTGCATGATCGACATGGCCGTCTGGTGACCGTGCCCGGAGACAAGGGTGAGGAACGCCCGCAGGGCTCGCGCGTGCAGCGGTGTGTAGGTGCGGTAGCCGTGGACGGTGCGTTCGGCGGCGGGCAGGATGCCGGCGTCCTCATAGTTCCTGATCGCCTGGGTGGACAGGCCGTGCTCGCGTGCCAGGTCCACTGGCCTCATGAATGCATCACCGATTGAAGGTCCGTCGCGATGAAACAGGGGTTTTCAGGGAAAAGTTTCCACCGATTGTTCAACGATACCGTCAAAGGTATGGATATCAAGGACACGGCCCGGCCGCTCGACGGCGCGGGAGTCTCGGCGTTCCTCCGGTCGCTTCCCGCCCGGCCCCTGCTGCTCGGCCTGGGCGAGGCCAGGCACTTCGTGGGGGAGCTGGGCGAAGTGCGCAACGAGATCTTCCGGCACCTGGTCGAGCACGAGGGCTACCGGTCGTTCGCCATCGAGAGCGACTGCCTGATGGGCCTCGTGGTGGACGACTACCTCGCGACGGGCGCGGGCACGCTCGACGACGTCATGGAACGTGGCTTCAGCCACGGCTTCGGCGCGCTACCGGCAAACCGGGAGCTCGTACGCTGGATGCGGGCGCACAACGAGGAGCATGACGAGAAGCTCCGGTTCTTCGGGTTCGACGGCCCTCTTGAGTACTGGGCGGCGAGCCCGCGCCAGGCGCTCACCGCCCTCTGCGCCCTCCTCGACGGCCCGCTCCCCGGCACCGTGGTAACCGGGGAAACCCTCGACACCCTGCTCGGCCCCGACGACCGGTGGTCGAACGAGGCCACGGCCATGGATCCGTCCCAGTCGATCGGCCGGTCCGCCGACGCCCGGCGACTGCGGCTGATCGCCGACGACCTGGTGGCCCTGCTCGAGACGCAGGCGCCGCGGCTGAGCGCCGAGGACAGGGAGCGGGCGGAACTGTACGCGCGCACCGCCACCGGCCTGCTCCGCTACCACTACTGGCTGGCCGACGCGTCCCCGGCACGGTGGAACCGGCTGTCGGCCCTGCGGGACGCGATGATGGCCGCCAACCTGCGCGCCGTCGCCGAGCACGGCCCGGCCCTGGTCTTCTCCAGCAACCTCCACCTGCAGCGGAACAAGAGCCTGATGCCGTTCGGCGACCAGCAGCTGGAGTGGTGGAGCGCCGGGGCGATCACCGCGACGCATCTGGGCGACCGGTACGCCTTCCTGGCCTCGGCCTTCGGCACGGCCGGCGACGACACCCCGCCCCCGGACACCGTCGAGGGCATCTTGTCCACGCTCCCGTGGGACCGCTCTCTCATCGACGCCCGCGGCCTGGCCGAGGCCATCACGAAGCCCGCCCCGCGCGTCTCCCACGACTTCGCCTACTTCCCGCTGGACCCGGCCCAGCTCGACATGATCGACGGCGTCGTCTTCCTCAAGCAGGTTGTCACGCCGGTGTGACAGGAGGCGTGCGTGTCAGGCGCACCTGACACGCACGCGCGTCAATCTCGTCACCTATCCCGAGCCCCGCCGAAGGCGGGGACGTCACGTGCCGGCCGTCACGGCTTTCAGCGCGTCGAAGGACTCCCGGACGAGCTGCGACAGGCCCGGCTCGCCGGGCCCGCTGATCCAGCGTTCGAACGCGATCTTGAAGACGGCGATCCCCGCTTCGGCGGCCAGGCTCGCGGCCGGGTCCGGGACGCCGCGGCGCCGCAGCGTGTCGGCGAGCGCCGCGGACAGCGACGCGAGCTTGATCAGCTCGCGTTCCCGGAGTTCCGCGTTCAGGGCGATGACGGCCTGCCGCTGCCGGGCGCGCTCGTGACGCTCGTCGAACAGGACGCCCACGCCCTCGACGGCTCCGGCGATCGCGTCGATCGGCGCGGCGGAGTCCGGCGCGGCGGCGACGGCGTTCACGAGGTGATCCCGCAGCGTGTCGGAGCCCCCGAACAGCACCTCGCGCTTGTCGGCGTAGTGCCGGAAGAACGTGCGCTCCGTCAGCCCCGCCCGCTTGGCGATCTCCGCCACCGTGGTCTGCTCGTACCCCCGCTCGACGTAGAGCTCGAGCGCCGCCTGCTCCAGGCGGCCACGCGCGTTCGGCTCCCATCGACCCATGCTCCGGATCCTACCCTGATGACAGTCACTGACATCGGTGCTATGTTGATGACAGTCACTGACATCGCTCTTTGCCCGGTGTGCACCGGCGCGAGGGCAATCGACCACTGGGAGTACGTCATGCGCGTATTCGTCACGGGCGCGTCCGGCTGGATCGGCTCCGCCGTCGTTCCCGAACTCATCGGCGCGGGCCACGAGGTCGTCGGCCTCGCGCGGTCCGACGTGTCGGCCGCCGCTCTCACCAGGGCCGGGGCGCAGGTGTGCCGCGGCACCATCGACGACGTCGACACCCTGCGGAGCGCGGCCGCGGCGTCGGACGGCGTGATCCACCTCGCGTTCAAGCACGACATCGCCTTCAGCGGCGACTTCCAGGGCGCCGCCGACGCGGATCGCCGCGCCGTCGAGACGTTCGGCGAGGTGCTGGCGGGCTCCGACCGCCCGTTCGTCCTCGCCTCCGGGCTCCTCGGGCTCACGCCGGGTCAGGTGGCGACCGAACGGGACGGGCGTGACTCCGGCCCCGCCGGGGCGCACGCCGAAGGCGGCCCGCGGGCCCGGCAGGCCACCGCGCTGAGGACGCTCGATTTCGCCTCCCACGGTGTCCGCTCGTCGGTGCTGCGCCTGCCCCCGACCGTGTACGGCGAGGGAGACCACGGCTTCATGGCGGCCCTGGTCGGCATCGCCCGCGACAGGGGCGTCTCGGGTCACGTCGGCGACGGGTCCAACCGCTGGCCCGGGGTGCACCGGCTCGATGCCGCGCACCTGTTCCGCCTCGCACTGGAGAAGGCGCCGGCGGGCTCGGTGCTGCACGCGGTCGCCGACGAGGGCGTGCCGATCCGCGCCGTCGCCGAGGTGATCGGGCGCCACCTCGGCCTGCCGGTGGTCTCGATCCCCCGCGAGGAGGCGGGCGAGCACTTCTCCTGGCTGGGCGGCATGATCGGGATCGACGCTCCGGCGTCGAGCGCGCTGACCCGCGAGCTGCTGGGCTGGCGGCCGGCCCAGCCGGGGCTGATCGACGACCTCGGCAAGGGCCACTACTTCCGCGCCGGGTGACCGGTCACCGGCCGGTGCGGGTTCTCAGGGCCGGGGGAGGGCTCAGGGCCGGGGGAGGGCGATGGAGGTCGCGATGTGGCCGTCGCTCACCACCCACCGGCCGGACAGGGTGCGGGTTCCCATGGCCGGGTCGGTGGCCAGGAGCCGCGCGCGGAACGCGCCCGAGGGCTCGATGCCCACGACTGCCTCGGAGAAGTCGAGCCAGCGGCCGGTCAGCGGGAACCACACCTTGTAGACCGACTCCTTGGCGCTGAACAGAATCCTGTCCCAGCAGATCTCGCCGTCCGCGTCGCCCAGCGCCCGGAGGGCGGCGATCTCCTCGGGGGAGGCGATCGTGGAGAGGACCTCCTCGGGGAGGGGTTCGTGCGGTTCCGCGTCGATGCCGACCGCGCGCGCGACGTTTGTGGAGGCGACGGCCGCCGCCCGATAGCCCGAGCAGTGCGTGATGCTGCCGACCGCGCCGGCGGGCCAGACGGGCGCACCCCGCTCGCCGCGCGGGATCGGCACCGGCGTCACGCCGATCCGGGCCAGCGCAAGCCGGGCGCAGTGGCGTCCGGTGACGAACTCGCGCCGCCGCCGGTCGACGGCCCGCGCGATGAGCGGCCTCTCCTCCGGGAACAGCGTCTCCTCCGGCACGTCGCCGAAGCTCTCCGCCGACGCCACCCACGGCGGCAGAATGTCACTGATCATGCGGCCGTTCCTGGCGCCGCGCACATCCCCACCGCCGGCGGCCATGCGTCCTCCGGCACGGTCGGCGGGGCACCGAGCCGGTGCACCGTCCCCATGCTGCCCTCCGAAGCGCTGTCGCGGATAAGCGGTGGGAGCCGCCTTCGCCGCGGCGGGGTGTTCTCCCAGGAGGGCACCGAGGTTATCGCAGACAATGGCTTACTTCCTGCGATAACCGGTGCTATGACCGGAAATGACCGCGATCACCTGGTTCGCGGTAGTCCACGAGCCGCTCAGGGATACGCGCATTCCGGCCATCGACCACCCGCCGTGCGGGATTCGCGGCAGCGCGGTCTGCTCGGCGATTCGGCGCTGCCGGCCCAGGTCCGCGGCCCCGGGCCACCATGCCAGGCGCCGGGGAGCTACTGGCTGGAGTGCGGCGTCGGCGCCCCGCCGCCGAACCGCCGCCGGGCGGCCGGCCCGACGTACGTAACGACCGCGTACGGGTGTATGTACACCGCATTCATGACGGATTTATACTCGCCGATAATTGTTTCGGATAAGTGGCCAGGTGACCGATTGTGCGGGATGTCCGCAGGGCGGACCTGGGAGGTGGCGTGCTGGTCAGCGACGTCATGACGGCGTTCCCGGCCTACATACGGCTCGGCGCCACCATCCGGCGGGCGGCCGAGGTGATCAGCGTGTCGGAGGTCGGCCAGCTGATGGTCCTGGACCACGACGGCCGGTTCGTCGGGTCACTGTCCGAGGAGGACCTGGTGCGGGCCATGCTGCCCGGGTTCGACGACGTCACCGCCGCCGGCGGCACGCTCGCCGACGCGTTCCGGATTTTCCTGGAGCGGGGCCGCGCCCTCGCCGACCGTGTCATCGACCCCCTCGTCGTACACGACGTGGCGACGGTCCGATCGATCGACGAACTCGCCCGGGCGGCGATCGTGATGATCGACCGCGGGATCCGAAGGCTTCCCGTGGTCGACGACGGGACCCTTGTGGGCACGCTGTCCCGGGCCGATCTGTGCCGGGCGGTGATCTACCATTCCTGAACTCCGGCTGACCCTCACCGATCGGCACACCCGGGAGACCAGCGAGCGGGTGTGCGCGCTGCCGGCGATTCTCGGCAGGGACAGCGGTGCGGCGGCGGTGGTGCTGGACGACGGCACGGTCTCCCGGCGCCACGCGCGGCTGGAGATCGTCGACGACCGCCTGGTGCTCACCGATCTCGGCAGCTCCAACGGCACCTACGTGAACGACGCGCGGGTGACGCGCCGGGTGCTCGTCGCCGGGGATCGCATGCGCATCGGCCGATACGAGCTGACGTGGACGTTCTTCGACCCGGAAGCGACGGCGCTCATCGACCCGGGCCAGGTGACCGTGCTGCGGCCGCTCGCGCCGCCGCGCGTCGCCGCACGACGCGTGGTGGAGGCCGCCGAGGCGCACAACCGGCGGGTCGGGCACGAACTCGACGGATTCCTGTCGCTCGCGCACGGATTCCTGCCGGCCGAGCCGCCGCTGACGGCCTTCCCGGAGTCGCACCGAGCCTGGGACGAGATGGTCGACCAGCTCCCCGAGCTGTTCCGCCGGCTGTCGCTGCGCCGGGCGTTCGACGCGATGCCGGTGCTCGACGCCCGGCCCGAGGCGTTGCCCGACCGGTACTTGCTGCGCGCCTCGACACTGCTCGGCGTTTTCGCCCACGCTTATCAGTACATGGCGGTCGATCCGCCGACCGCTCTGCCCGAGTCGCTGCTGCGACCGTGGACCACGGTCTCGCGCCGGCTGGGCAAGAAGATCCCGGCCGTCTCCTACATCGACCTGTTCTTCTACAACTGGCGGCTGCGCGATCCCGCCGGGCCGCGGGCGCTGGACAACATGGACCTGCTCGTGCCGGCCTGGAACAACTCGGCGGAGCGGGTGTTCTACCTGGTCACCACCGAGTTCGCGATGGGGCTCACGCCCGTGCTGGGCGCCATGCTGGACGCCCAGGAGGCCGTCGTCGCGGACGACCCGGCCGCCCTGGAGAGCGCGCTACTGGTGATCCTCGACCGGCTGCGGCACGTCACCCAGGCCATCTATCCGCAACTCGATCCCAACCCCCGCGCCCGGCATCCGCTCGACCAGGTGCTGTGGGCCAAGACCGTCGGCACCGCGGGCGTCCCGATCTTCGACGGCGCACCCAGCCCGAGCGGGACCGCGCAACCGCAGATCCACGCGCTGGACGCGTTTCTCGAGCGCCGAGACTACGGCTCGCTGGTCGGGCAGCAGAGTGTCTACCTCGCCGGATTCTTCCCTCGGCACTGGCGGGAGCTGGTGGCCGCGTTACGCGAGGTGTCGGTGCGCCAGTACATCGAGGACACCCGCAACAGCACCTTGCGCGGCGTCTACAACGCCGTGCTCGACGCCTATCTTGGCGACCGCGGCTGGATGGGCCTGCACCGCGTCAAGGCGTACGGCTTTCTGGAGGTGGCGTTCAAGGTCGGCCGGCAGGTGACGACCGGCGCCCGGTTCACCGGGCTGTTCAAGGACCGCACCTGGGACAAGGTGGACGACCAGCTGGCCATCGTCCGCGACGAGCGCCGCCCACCGGTGGGTCCGCCGGTGGTGTTCGGGACCGTCCGCCGGGGCCGTGTCGTCACCGGAGAGTCCGGCGCCTGGACGTGTCATCTGGAGGTCGACGTCGCCGGGCAGGGCGTGCACCACCTGCCCGGCGACCGGGTCGGCGTACTGGCCGAGAACGACGACGAGCTGGTGCGCCGCACCGTCGCCGCCCTGCAGGCGACCGGCGACGAGCTGGTGCGGCTCACCCCGGACTGGCGGGCGGCGGTGGCCTGCCGGGCGGGCTACGGCGAGGTCGACGTGCTTCCGCTGCGGACGTTGCTGCGCTTCGCCCGGCTCCGCCCGATCGGACGGGATGTGGCGAAACGGCTGGTGAAACTGACAGCCGTGGGCTCGTGGCGGCGAGTGGTGGACGCCCGCATGGAGGACCAGTGGGAGCTGTGGGACGTCCTGAACCTGTTGTACGCGGGCGGATATGACGTCACCCGGCTGTGGAAGGCCGATCCACACGAGGACGACGCGTTCTGCGCGGTGATCCCGCCCGAGCCGTTCCGGCTGTATTCGATCGCCTCGGCGCCGCCGCCCGGCCAACCGGCCACCACGCTGCGGCTGGTGGTCGCCGGCCTCGGCTACACCTCCGCCCGGACGCCATGGTCGTACCCGCGGGAACGACAGGGCACGGCATCGCATTTCCTGCGCCGGGTGAGCGTCGAGGGCCGGCACCGGCTGTCGCTGCAGATCGTCCCCACGCCCAGGTTCCGGCTGCCGGCCGACCCTGCCCGGCCCGTCGTCATGTTCGCGGCGGGTTCCGGGATCGCCCCGTTCCTGGGATTCGTCGCCGCACGTACGGCGCCGGCCGAGAACACGGGGCCGGCTGAGAACACGGGGCCGGCTGAGAACACGGGGCCGGCTGAGAACACGGGGCGGGCCGAGAACACGGGGGCGGCTGAGGACAGGGGGCCGGAGGGGGATACGGTGCCGGGCGAGAACCGGCTGTATCTGGGGATCCGGACGCCGGAGGAATTCGTCGAGCACGCGGACTTGGACGCGGCGGCGGCCGCGGGCCGGCTGAAACTCTCCGTCGCGTTCTCCCGCGCCGATGCCTCGATCGGATTCGACGGCCGCCGCCACGTCGTCCAAACCGGACAGCGCCGCCGGGTGGACGACGTGATCCGCGCCGAGGCGGACGCGCTCTGGGAGCTGTTGCGGCCCATCGGCGACGGCGGCCGCGGCGCGTTCGTCTATGTGTGCGGCAGCGCACGGTTCGCCGTCTCCGTACTCCAGGCGTTGACCGACATCGTGCCCGGTGACGGCCGCGAGTTCCTCCGCCGGTTGGTGGCCGACGGACGTCTGGGTCAGGACGTCTTCACCACCTATATGGGCCACGCGCAGCAGGGTCCCCGCCTCGAGGTGTCGGATCTGGTGCGGCACAACACCCCCGACGCGGGCTACTGGATGGCGATCGGCGGCGCGGTGTTCGACGTCGGCGAATTCCTGCACCTGCACGTCGGCGGGCCGCACATCATCCGCAATCACGTCGGGCTCGACGCGACCGCGGCGTACCGGAAGGTGCTGCACCACGCGCACGCCGAGATCGACGCCCAGCTCGCCATGTACCAGATCGGCCATCTGCGCAGGCTGCGGTTCGGCGCCCGGTGGGGCGTGGTGCTCAGCGAGGACGGTCTGCGCGCGCTGCCGCTGGAAGAACTGTTCCGGACCTGGGTGCGGTTCGCATACCTGCTGGTCGGCATGGAGAACGCGTTGACCGGCGACTACGGATTCACCACGTCGGTCACCACGCTGGGCGAAGATCCCCGGGAGGTGACGCCCTTCAAGGCGCAGTACGTCCTCGAGGCGCACCGGCGGTTCCTGATCAGTTATCTGGACGGGCTGGTGCACGAGGACCTGCGCACCCTGTGGCGACTCACCGCGGGTTTCTGCGACCCGCATCTGGACATCCGGTCCTTCGACACCGATCTCGCCGCCATGTCGGCACGTGCGGATGTCGGGCTGGTCCGGCATTCCGTATCCGCCGTCAAGGATCTGCTGCTCGACGGGGACGACTTCCGGCGGGTCACCGCGCTGTGCCACATCTACGCGCACGCCGACGTCCAGCTGCTGCGCGACCTGAAAACCGCTGTGCTGGAAGGAATCCGGGCGTTCGAGATCCACGAGGCCGACGTCGTCGAGCAGGCGGGAGCCACACTGCTGGACGCGGCGCGCGAGGCGCTCGCCGCGGTCTCGGCCTACTACCGGCGCCTGGCCGAGCAGACCCGCGGCCAGGGCGTCACCGGCGACGGTGCGACCGAGGAGCCGATCCCGGCCGACCGGGGCCTGCCCGGCCACGGCGGTCCACTACCGCTTTCGGTGTGACCCTCGATCACCGCAGGGGATCAGCCGCGCCGATCCGCGGACCGGCGCCGGCCTGGCGGCGAGCTGTCCGCGTCGTCCGATCCCTGCCGGAGGGCTGCAGCGCGCTCCTCGCGGCGGTTCCTGTACTGGCTCGCGGCCACGGAGATCACGAGGCAGGCGCAGATGACCGTGAGCGACAGCCAGACGGGGATCTTGTACATGTCCGCCAGGAGCATCTTCGCGCCGACGAACACGAGGATCGCCGCCAGGCCGTATCGCAGGTAGCCGAACCGGTGCATGGCCCCGGCCAGCAGGAAGTACATCGCCCGCAGCCCCAGGATCGCGAACGCGTTGGAGGTGAAGACGAGGAACGGCTCGTCGGTGACGGCGAAGATCGCCGGGATCGAGTCGACGGCGAAGACGATGTCGCTGGTCTCCACCGCGACCAGGACGGCCAGCAGCGGCGTCGCGGCCCACCTGCCGGCCCACTTGCCGGCCCGCCCGCCCTGCCGGTCTCCGTCCTGCCGTACGAGGAACCGCTGGCCCTGGTAGGAGTCGGTGACGGGGATGAGCCGGCGCATCGCGCGCAGCACCGGGTTGCGGTCGGGGTGCACCTCGATCGCCGAATGCCTGGCCATCTTCACGCCGGTGTAGAGCAGGAAAGCGCCGAAGACGTACAGGATCCAGTGGAAGCGGTCGAGCAGGACGGCGCCCGCGCCGATGAACGCCGCGCGGAAGACCAGCGCGCCGAGCACGCCGAAGAACAGCACGCGATGCTGCAGTTCGCGGGGGACCGCGAAGAACGAGAACAGCAGCGCGATCACGAAGACGTTGTCGACGGCCAGGGACTTCTCGATGAGGTAACCGGCGAGGTACTCCCCGCCCGCCTCCGGCCCCCAGGCCAGCCAGACCACGACCCCGAAGCCCAGGCCCAGTGCGATCCACACTCCCGACCAGGCCAGTGCCTCGCGAACGCCCACCACGTGGGCCCGGCGATGGGCGAACAGGTCCACGGCGAGCATGACAAGGATGACCGCGAGAACCGCGGCCCAGACCCACACGGGCACAGACATCGTCAACCTCCATCACCGCCGCATAGCGGCGGGCTCGGTAGGCCGACGGTCTCCCCGTGCCACCGCCAGCGGTGACCCTCGCGCCGGGACGCCCTACGACGGCGGCCGTGATGACGACGCTGAGGAAGCCGGGTACTCCCCCTCGAACTGTGTTCAAGTATTCACGAAATCAGCTTCGTGCGTCAACCGCCGCCCCGAACAGCTCGAGGAGCTCGCCGATGTGCCGGTGCCGCTCGATCGGGTGGCGGAACGGGGCCAGCGGGTTGATCGTGTAGTGGTTGCGCCGCCCCACACGCTCACGGCGCAGGTAGCCGGCCGCCTCCAGGTCGGAGACGATCGCCTGGGCCGCGCGCTCGGTGATGCCGACCGACTCGGCGACGTCCCGCAGCCGCGCGTCGGGATCGCGGGCCAGCGCGAGCAGGACGTGCGCGTGGTTGGTGAGGAACGTCCAGCCGCCCGCGGGGGAGGAGGTGCTCATACCTCATTATGCGATGGGCGATTCGCGAAACAGGGATCGCCCCCGTGCCGCGATACGGACCCGTTCGGGCCGCAGGTCGCACAAGCACGCTCGGCCCCAGCCGAGCCCGGCCGTACGGTCGCTGCGCGGCGTGCCGAGGAGCACATGCACGCGGAGGAGGGAGCCGCAGGACGGGCAGAATGGGGCGTCGTCCCTCCCGCCGCGTCAGGTGACCGACGCCGTCCGCGGGTTGCTCAGCGGTCGTTGGGATCTGAGGGTTCGCGCTGGTCGGTGACGGTTTCCGTGGGTTCGGGTGGCGTCGATCGATCGGACGGCGTACCCGAGGTTCGCGCGCGCGGTGTCTGCGTTCCCCAACCCCGAACCCGGCGGCAAGGGCTCGCCGGGTTGCGGGTATACCGCGCGTCAGGCCGGCGCTGGGCTGGTCGGTGCCGCCGGGTGCCCGGGATCGTCGCGGTGGAAAATCGCCAGGAGGGCGAACCAGACCAGGATCATGATTCCGGCCGGGCGCAGGACTTCCTCAGCGAGAAGGGTGCCGACGAAGGAGTAGCCGGCGAGCCAGACGCCGGTGATGATGCCGATTACGCGGACCGGCCAGGAACGGCTGACCAGAGAACTCGCCACAATCCAGACGCCGGCGAGGACGTGACCGCCGAGCCGGACCGCCCAGGCTGTGTCGTACTCGATCGCGTTGATCATCAGGATCCCGGCGAGTACGTCGAGCGCCACCCAGCCGTAGCCCGCGGCTTTGGCCCAGGGCGCCGCCTCCAGGCGCGATACCAGAAAGAGGATCGAGAGGTGGAAGAAGACACCCAGGTATTCTCCCCACGCTACCTCCGGGTCCGCGAAGAAGGCGACCACGATAGGGAGGAACAGAAGGAGGGGTAGTAGCGCCACCAGGCGCAGGCTGGCGTAGTGCCGCCGAGGATCGAGCATCGGAGAAGTCCTTGTACGTCGAGCCGTCTGGTCGGGTCGAACACTAGAAAGAAGGTGTTGATATGTCAACACCTAGCCGGGTGGGGCGACCGAGCTGTGGCTGCGATGGAAACGCGCCCATGAGATGGTCCGTGCCGCCGTCATCGCCGAAACCAACGGACCCCGCGAGCAGGTCCGCCACATGTGGACGCAGTGGCGGCGCTGGGCGACGGCCAACCCGGACAAGCGGCGGGCGCTCGCACAGCTCCAAGTGGCGGATGACATCACCGCCGACAGCCACCGGGCGGCGAGCCTGGCGTTCAGCGGCATCGCCGACCTGCTGGAACGAAGCCGGGCCAACGGGCCGATGCAGGACGTGCCGCTTGGCTTTGTCCTGACCCTGGTGAACGCGATCGCCGAGGCGACGATCGACGAGATGATCCGCGAGCCTGCCGAGGCCGAGGCCCGCGGCAGTGTCGCGTTCGACGCCATTTGGCGGGTGCTGGCCGGCTCCTCCGCTGCGCCCACCGTCTGATCTCCATCCATCCCCATGATCTCCACCGCAAGGGAACCGACGTGCCAAACCCCAGCCACAGCACATCGCCCGCCAGGACGTGGATCATCACCGGGCCGACGTCCGGAATCGGCCGGCGCACCGCGCTCAAGCTCGCCGAGCACGGCTCCGTCGTGCTGGTGGGCCGCGACCCGAACAAGCTCGCAGAGGTCGAAGCCGAGATCGACGCGCGGCCCCAGGGTCACGCGGTATCGGTGGTCTGCGACTTCTCCGGCATCCCGAGCGTGCGGCGCGCGGCCGCACGGATCGTCGCGCTCGGTCTTCCGATCGCCGGCCTGCTCAACAACGCGGGCATCATGCCGACTCGCGCCGATCAAACCGCACAGGGGTGGGACCTCGCCTTCACGACCAATCACCTCGGACCATTCGCACTGACGGAGGCGCTCATACCGCACCTTCCCGATGGTGCGAACGTCGTGTTCGTCTGCTCGGGCGTCGAGGATCCGGAGCGGAAGCCCGCGGTCGTCGCCGGCTTCCACGGCGGGCGCTACATCTCGGCGAAAGCCGGCTTGCGCGGCGAATGGCAGCCCGGCGGCTCGTCCAAAGCCGGCTTCGACGCCTACGCCACCTCGAAGCAGTGCAACCTCGCCACCGTGCTCGCGTTCGCGCGTGAGACTCCGCGGCTGCGCTTCAACGCGGTCGAACCGGGCTTCAATCCGGGCACCGGCCTCGGCCGCGACGCGAACGCCGCCGTCCGGTTTCTGGCGAAGTATGTCGCCGCGCCGCTCGCGCCCCTCATCAAGCACTGGAGCACCCCGAAGCGTGCCGCCCGGATGATCACCGGGGTACTGACCGACGGGTCGGATCGGACAGGGGTGTACTACGACGAGAACGGCAAGCCGATGGTCGGCTCCGCTCAAGTCCGTGACCCTGCTTTCGCTGACCGCGTCGTCGCCGAGACCCGCGCGCTGCTCGCCGCCATTCCCGTGGACGCGGCACCCACGAATCGGTAATCGCCGACCGCGACCTGGCCGTGGACCTGGTGACCACGATTCCGAACCCGCATCGGCATGTGCCGGTGTCGGAGGCACGGTCCGCCGTGGAGTCACCCACATTCCGGGGTGACCGTCGCGCCCGCCACAGTCCCCGGACCGTGCCGAGTACCCCAAGTTCCTGCGCGGGCCGCGCGGCACCGGGTTCCTGTACTGCTCGCGGCGGATGCTCGACCGCCTGGAGCCGCCGTTCCTCGACCTGCACGGACCTGCACGCCGCCAGCTGGACCTCCGCCGACTCCTACGAGATGCGCGGCGACGCCCGGCGGTTCGAGAACCGGGAGGGCTACGTGGCCGGCAAGAACAACACCGAGGACGAGCTGGACCGGCTGTGCGAGGCGCTGCCCTCCGCCTGACTACAGGCTCCAGTCGATGACCGGCCCCGCGGGCACGATGCGCAGCGGGTTGATCTTCGGGTGGGTGCCGTAGTAGTGCCGCTTGATGTGGTCGAAGTTCGTCGTGCCGCCGAATGCCGGGTTCGCGTACAGGTCCCGGGCGTAGCGCCAGAGGTTGGGGTAGTCGGCCAGGCGGCGGAGGTTCGCCTTGAAGTGGGTCACGTACACCGTGTCGAACCGGGCCAGCGTGACCCACAGGCGGACATCGGCCTCGGTGAGCCGGTCGCCGAACAGGTAGCGGCCGGCGGCCAGGCGCTCCTCGAGTTCGTCGAGCGCCGCGAACAGCGTCGTCACCGCCGCCTCGTACGCCTCCTGGCTCTCGGCGAAGCCGCACTTGTACACGCCGTTGTTGACGTCGGCGTACACGCGCTCGTTGAGCGCGTCGATGTCGCCCCGCAGGTCCTCCGGGTAGAGGTCGATCCCCGGCCTGGCCCACCGCGCGAACGCCTGGCCGAGGTCGAGGCTGATGTCGGGAAAGTTGTTGCTGACGATCCTGCGGGTGCGCCGGTCCCACAGCACGGGCACCGACACATGGCCGTCGTAGCCGGGCTCGGTCGCCTCGTACGCCTCCCGCAGCAGGGTGAAACCGTTGAGCTCGTCGGGGCCGTGGCCGGGGCCCTCGCGGAACGCCCACCCGCGCCCGTCGCGGACGGGATCGACGACGGACATCGACACGACGTCCTCCAGGCCGAGGAGCGCCCGGACGATGACGGAACGGTGGGCCCACGGGCAGGCCAGCGAAACGTACAGGTGATACCGGCCGGGCTCGGCGGGATATCCGCCGCTCCCGTCGGCCGTGACACGGTCGCGGAAGCGGTACAGGGGCCGCTCGAACGACCCGTCCGGCCGGGTGGCCGCCTTGATCGTGTAGTCGCCGTAGGCCGCGAAGTCCACTGGACTCGCGACGGGGGCCGTTGTCGTCACGCCGCCACCGTCCTCTCGTCTCCTGCACGACGAGAGTAACGGGAGTCGGTGACATGGGTCGCATGGCGTCGACGGCGCCACACGGCCGTCCCGGTGCGGCGGTGCCGCGCCTTCACGCCGCCTACCGGCGCGGGGCGCCGCCCGCCGTTGGCCGGGGTCCGGTCAGTGGGCCGGGCCCATGTGCGCCGGTCCCGTCGTGCGGAAGCCGCCGGGCTGCCCGCGCTCCATCATGCCGAACCGCATGGTCGCCAGGCCGAAGAGCAGGATGAGCGCGCCGACGACCACGTTGCTGATGATCGTCGCGGTGGTCGCCATGCCCCCGCGGATCACCCAGGGGGCGATGATGGTCCAGATGCCGAGCAGCGGGGCGACCCAGGAGATTCCGTAGGTGCGTCCGAACGCCGAGCTGTACCCCATCGCCAGTAGTGCCACGGCGAGACCCGTGACCAGGTTGTTCACCGCAAGCGGAGTTCGCGTGCCGCTGAATCCGACGATCCACGGCGAGAGCGCTAGATACAGGCCGCTCAGGAGCGTGAGACCGTCGGCGAGCTGCGCGGCGGGATTCGCCGCGGCGGCCTCGTAGCGGGCGCGCATCTGCATGATGTCGGGATGCGTCCCGATGTCGGCACCGTGTGTCATACGTCACACCACCCTTCAGGTGTGTGCTGTAGTCCTTATTCCTAGCGTACGCCCGGTTCGTCACTTTTTCCCGTTTTGGTGGGATTGTGTTTGCGGGGTGTGAGCGGGGACACGCCGGGCGGCGTTTAGCCCCTTCACCAGCGGAAAGAGGGAGTTCGTCAGCTTCTGGAACTGAGAGGAGCGTCCGGATGAGCGCGGAGGACAAGTTCAGCAACAAGTCGGAAGAGGTCGTCGGCAAGGCCAAGGAGGGGCTCGGCAGGGTCACCGACGACGAGAGCCTGGAGGCCGAGGGCCGCGCCGACCAGTCGAAGAGCCACATGAAGCAGGCCGGCGAGAAGGTGAAGGACGCCGCCGGCAAGGTGAAGGACGCCTTCAAGGACTGACCCGCGCGGGGACGACGATCTCGCGGGATGCGACAGGCCGTCACGGCGCCCGGATGAACGGGCGACGGCCGTCGCAGGGGGACGAGGGGCCGCCGAGCCGGGGAGGATCTCCCGGCGCTCCCGTCCCCTTGGGTTTTGGGAAGAGTAGCGGCCGGCTCCACGCGGAGCCGGCTTCCGCGTTCATCGGGAGCGGCTCGTGCGGTGAAGGGCCGTCTCCGGACCCGCGGCGCTGCCGGAGGACCGGCCGGTGGTTCCGGAGCGCCGGTGTTCGAGGCCGGCGGCGCCGGCCTGCGACGATGAAAGGACGCCCGCCGGTCAGGCCGCGTGCGGCAGCGAGACGCGGAAGGTCGACGTCACAAGAGCCTGGATGAGACGCACCAGCAGCGCCTCCAGGACCATGATGGCCGCCCGGGAGAGTACGGCGGCGAGGAACTCAGACACTTCACACCTCGGTAGGACAAATCGGCTTCTAGGGAAGAGTGACGCATAAACCTCCCAGAACGGCGTAGTTAAGGTTACCGTTCGGTGAACGGTCGATGACCGTTGCGGATACACGTCCTGATCATGTGTCCCTGCCGCGTCCCCGATCACGATCCGGCCCCGGGCCGGCCCGGGCACGCGCCGGCCCTGTGCCCGTCCTGTGTCCGCCCAGTGCCTGCCCAGTGTCCGCCCTGTGCGAGCCCTGTGTCCGCCCTGTGTCCGCCCTGTGCGAGCCCTGTGCCGGTCGCCCGCCGCACGCCGGGCCGGCGTGCGGGCATGATGCGCCGATCGCGCGGTGCCGCCGGTTCGCGGACCCGCGCGAGGCGCCCCACGTTACTTGGCGCCGGCCCTGGTGCGCCGGGTGGTGGTGCCGGTGGCGGGGGTCTTCGCCTCGCCCTTGGCCGTGCTGGTTCTCCTTCCGGCCCCCCGCCCCGTCGTCGGCGCCGCCGGCTCCTGCATGGCTCCGGCGCCGGTGGCGGCCGCCGCTGGTGTGGGCGTGGTCGTCCCGCGGGTCTCCTTCTGCGGGGCGCTGAGCGGTGACCAGCGCTGCTCCCGGGCCCTGGCGCGTTGCGCGATCATCGTTCCCGCGCCGATGGCCGCCGCCACCGGCCATTCGAGGATGCCGAGCGCGGCCAGCGCGCCGAGACCGCCGTAGTACATGATGCGCTCCGGCGGCGGAAGGAACGTCCGGGCGACGTCCACGGCGTGCCCGACGTCACGGCCGCTGATGTGCGGCATGCCCACGTGCGGCAGGTGCATTTCGGGCGCCCGCAGCTGGAGCCGCAGGAACGGCAGGTTCAGGTCCAGCTGGGGCCGGTGCTCTTCCTTCATCTCCATGCCCGGGCCGGTGGGCGGAGCCGGAGTGGGCGTCGGTGTGGGCGGCGTGGTCGTCGTCCGGGCACGGGCCGTCCGGCCCCGGGCTGTCGTCGTGCCGGTCGTGGCCGTGCCGGCAGCCGTGCCTGCCGTGGTCGTGCCCGGCGTCGCCTCGGTCGTGGTCATGGATCCTCCCCGATGACGTGTCCCCCGACCGCGGATCTCTGCCCGACCCGCGAGCGCTTCGGGAAAATGACCTTTCTATCCTCTATCGAGCCTCCTGTGGTTGCTGGTGCTGATAGCGACTATTTGCCCACTTTTGCCAGTGCTTTCGTCTCCGTACGCCTGGGCGAGGATGGCGGGCATGACACGTATAGGGATCTTGCTGTTCGACCGGGTGGAGGAACTGGACGCGGTGGGCCCGTGGGAGGTCTTCGGCGTGTGGGCCAAGCTGCGTCCGGACGAGGCGGAGGTCGTCGCGTTCGCGCCCCGGGCGGGAGCCGTACGGGCGTCCAAGGGGCTCACCCTGCACGCCGACAGGTCGGCGGCCGACGTCGGCCGCCTCGACGTCCTCGTGCATCCGGGCGGCGCCGGGACCCGCCCCCAGCTCAAGGACCCCGACCACCTCGCATGGGTGCGGGACCAGCGCGAACGCGTGCCCCTGATGACCAGCGTCTGCACCGGGTCGCTCGTCTTCGCCGCGGCCGGGCTGCTGGCGGGCCGCCCGGCGACCACGCACTGGGGCGCCCTCGACCTGCTCGCCGAGCTGGACCCGACCATCGACGTCCGGCGCGACGAGCGCTTCGTCGACGACGGCGACATCGTCACCTCGTCCGGGGTGTCGGCGGGCATCGACATGGCACTCCACCTGGTGGCACGGCTCGCCGGGGTCGACCGGGCCCGTGAGGTGCGCCGGCACATGCAGTACGACCCGGAGCCGCCGGTCTAGCAGCCCGTGCAGCGGCTCGACCGGTCTACCGGTCCAGGACGTGCAGCGCGCGGGAGCCGGTGCTGAGCAGCTCCGGCCCCTCCTCCCCGCACACGACCACGTCGGCCACCCGGGCGCCGAAGAGGTCGGGCAGGTAGATGGCCGGCTCCAGGCAGACGGTCATCCCGGCCTCGAACGTCTCCCCGGCCGCCAGCCAGGGCGCCTCCGCCGGGCTCAGCCCGATGCCCCGGCCGGCCCGGACGGCGGCGTAGTCGCCGTAGCCGCTGCCGTCGACGACATCGCGGGCGATCGTCGCGGCCTCGGCGCACGCCACCCCGGGGCGTACGCGGTCCACGGCGGCCCGCTGGGCGGCGAGGACGACCGAGTACATGGCGTCGAAGTCCTCCGGCGGCTCCGCGACCGCGAAGACCCGGGCGACCTCGGCGCAGTAGCCGTTCCAGCGTCCGCCGACCGAGACGAGCAGCGCGTCGCCGGGGTTGATCACCCGTTCGCACGGCTGGTGGCGCGGGTCGGCCGAGTGCTCGCCGGCGGCGACGAGAACGGAGGGCGCCCCTTCGCAGCCCGTCTCGGCGAGCATCGCCCGGAGCCTGCGGGCCATCGCCACCTCGGTGGCGCCGAACCACGCGAACTCGCGGGCGGCGAGTAGCACGGCCTCGGCCGCCTTGGCGGCGTGCCGCATCGCGGCCACCTCGTCGGCCCGCTTGCGCAGGCGGAGCGGCGCGAGCACGGCCGAGGCCAGCACGAGCTCCGCGTCCAGGCGCAGCGCGAACAACTCGGCGGCGTGCATCTGCGGGTCCACCGCCACGCGGCGGGCCGCCCGCGGCACGAGGGCCGCCGCCCGCGCGGGGTCGTCGGCCGGGGCGGGCGGCCCGTCGAGCGCCACCACGAGATAGCCCGCCTCGGAAAGCTCCGCCGAGCCGGCCCGCAGATACCGGAAGTCCGGGGAGGGCCGAAGGACGAGGGCGTCGATGCCCGCCCCGGCCATCCCGGCGCGTACGTCCTCCAGCATGAGCGGGTCGATCATGACGGGGAGGACGGCTCCGGCTCGTGCAGCCAGCAGGCCGCGGGCCCGAAGTCCGGCTCCCGCTCCCGGCACACGTCCATGACGAACGGGCAGCGGGGGTGGAACCGGCAGCCCGCCGGGGGATCGGCGGGGTCGGGCACGTCCCCCGGCAGCTCGGCGGGCAGCACCCCGGCGCCGTCGGGGGAGGGGATCGCGGCGAGCAGCGCTCGCGTGTACGGGTGCCTGGGGTCGGCCCACACCTCCGCGGTCGGCCCGGTCTCCACGACCTTGCCGAGGTACATGACCGCGATCCGGTCGGCGATCAGCCGTACGACGGACAGGTCGTGGCTGATGAACAGCAGGCCCGCGCCGGACTCCACGGCGAGGTCGCGCATCAGCCGGGCCACCTGCGCCTGGGCCGAGGCGTCCAGGGCGGAGATCGGCTCGTCCCCGATCAGCAGCGACGGGCGGGCGGCGAGCGCCCGCGCGATCGCGACGCGCTGCCGCTGCCCCCCGGAGAACTCGTGCGGGTATCGGCCGGCGAACGCGCGCGGCAGCCCGACCCGTTCGAGCAGATCGGCGGGTTCGGTCGCGGTGTCGCCCGCCGTACGCAGCCCGTCGGCGATCTGCGCGCCCACGCGGCGGCGCGGGTTCAGCGAGGAGTACGGATCCTGGAACACCATCTGAACGCCCGTGAGCGCCGGGTCCCTGCGGCGCAGCCCGAGGGGCGTCACCGGGCGCCCGCCGACGAGGATCCGTCCCGAGGCCGCGCCGTGCAGCCCGCACACCGCCCGGGCCAGGGTGGACTTGCCGCACCCCGACTCGCCGACCAGGCCGACGACCTCGCCGGCGGCGACGTGCAGGCTGGCTCCGGCCACGGCCTTCACGACCGGGCGGCCCGGCGTGCGGTGCTCCACGACCAGGTCCTCCACGGACAACAGGGGCCCAGTCAGAGGCAGGGTCATGGCGAGTTCTCCCCAGGAGGCACGGGCAGGGCGTCGAGCAGCGAGCGGGTGTAGGGGTGGCGCGGCTCGCGCAGCACCTGGCCGCGCGGGCCGGTCTCCACGACCAGCCCGTCCTTCATCACGCTCACCTCGTCGGCGACCGCCGACATCACGCCGAGGTCGTGGGTGACGAGGAGGACGGCGAGGCCGAGGTCGTCGCACAGGCCGCGCAGCAGGCGGAGGATCCCGGCCTGCACGGTCACGTCGAGCGCGGTCGTCGGCTCGTCGGCGATCAGCACCTCGGGCTCGCAGGCCAGCGCGACGGCGATGGCGATCCGCTGCCGCATGCCGCCGGAGAACTGGTGCGGATAGCGCTTCAGCGCCTCCTCCGGGCCGGGGATGCGCACCTTGGCGAGCAGGCCGGCGGCCCTCTCCCGCGCTTCCTTCCCGCCGATGCCCAGGTGGTGGCGCATGTGCTCGGTGAGCTGCCGCTCGACCGTCAGCATCGGGTGCAGGCTGGTCGCCGGGTCCTGGAAGACCATGGCGATCTTCGCGCCGCGCACCTCGTTGAGCTCACGGGCGGGCATCTCCAGCAGGTCCCGGCCGCCGAAATCGATCCGTCCCGACGCGCGGGAGCCGTGGGGGAGCAGGCCGAGCACGGCGAGACCGGTCATGGTCTTGCCCGAGCCGCTCTCGCCGGCGAGGCCGTGCACGCGGCCCGCCTCCAGGGTCAGGTCGACGCCGTGCAGGACGTCGTGGCCGCCGATCGACACCCGCAGCCCCTCGATCGTCAACGCCGCCGTCCGGGACTCGGCTGTCACAGGGCACGCTCCTTGATCGCCCGGGCGGTCCGCGGGTCGAGCGCGTCGCGCAGCGTGTCGCCGAGGAAGTTGAACGCGAGGACGACCGTCAGGATGGCGAGCCCGGGGAACGTCGCGACCCACCAGCTGTCGAAGACATCCACACCGGCGGCGACCATCGCGCCCCACTCGGGCGACGGCGGCTTCGCGCCGAGCCCGAGGAACGACAGGCCCGACAGCAGCAGCAGCGCCGTGCCGATGTCGAGGGTGGCGAGCACCAGGACGGGCCCGGTGACGTTCGGCAGCACGTCCACCCGCAGCGACCGCCAGGCGGAAAAGCCCAGCAGCCGCCCGCTCAGCACGAACTCCCGCTCCCGTACGCCGAGCACGAGGCCGCGGGTCACCCGCGCGTACGCCGGCCAGGCGACGACGAGCACGGCGAGCACCGCGTTGCCGAGGCTCGCGCCGAGGGCGGCGGCGACGACCATCGCGAGGATGACGGTGGGGAAGGCGAACACGAGGTCGGCCAGGCGCATGATCGTCTCGTCCACCCACCGGCCGAAATATCCGGCGCAGGCGCCGAGCAGGCCGCCGACCAGCACCGACAGCGCCACCAGCAGCAGCGTGAGCGGGATGGACACCCGCGCGCCGTACATGACCCGGCTGAGGATGTCGCGGCCGAGCTGGTCGGTGCCGAGCCAGTGGCCCGGACCGGGCGGGGCGAGCCTGGGCAGCTCCTGCGCCAGCGGGTCGTGCGGCGCGAGCACCGGCGCGGCCAGGGCGACCACGATCCAGGCCAGCGCGACGACGGTGCCGACGACCGCCAGCGGCCGCCGCCACGCCTGCGGGAGCCGGCTCACGCGGGTGCGCGCGAACAGGCCTTTGCGCTTCACGAGACCCTCACCCTCGGGTCGATGACGCCGTACAGCACGTCGACGACCAGGTTGATGACGAGGTAGACCACGCCCACCACGAGGCCGACGCCCATGACGGCGGGCAGGTCGAGGGTGGTGGCGCTCTTGTAGGCGTACTGGCCGACCCCCGGCCAGGCGAACACGGCCTCCACCAGCACGGTGCCGGACAGCAGGCTGCCGAACGCCAGACCGGCGACGGTGATGACGGGCACCAGGGCCGGGCGCAGGACGTACCGGAACAGCACCACCCGGCCGGGCAGGCCCTTGGCGCGGGCGGCGCGTACGTAGTCCTGCCCGAGCACCTCCAGCACGGCCGAGCGGGTGAACCGCGTCAGCAGGCCGATCGTGTAGAGGGCCAGCACGAGCGCGGGCGCGGCCAGGTGGCCGACGGCCGAGGAGAACACGTCCCAGCGTCCCGACAGCAGGGCGTCGACCGTGTAGAGGCCGGTGACCTGCGGCGGCGGGGTCATCCCCGGATCGATGCGGCCGCTGCCCGGGGTGATCTGCAACCGGAAGAAGAACACGTAGAACGCCACCAGCGCGAGCCAGAACGTCGGCACCGAGATGCCGACGAGGCTCAGCACCCGCAGCACGTGGTCGGAGAGGCGGTCGCGGCGCAGCGCCGCGATCACCCCGAACCCGACGCCGAGGACCAGCGAGACGAGGATGGCGGCCCCGGCCAGCTCCAGCGTGGCCGGCACGGAATCGGCGAGGTCGTCCAGCACCGGGCGGTGACTTTGCTGGCTCGTCCCGAGGTCGCCGTGCAACAGCCCTTCGAGGTGCATGAGGTACTGCTGCGGCAGCGGCCGGTCGAGGCCGTGGTCGGCACGCCACTGGGCCACGATCGCCGGGTCGCCGAGCGCCCGCTGGCCGAGGTTGGCCGACACCGGGTCGCCCGGCACCAGGTTGGTCAGCACGAAGGTGACCAGCGTGATCCCCACCGCCAGCAGCAGCGCCGTGACGATCCGCCGCACCAGGAACCGGGCGAGCGGATTGCGCACCACCCGGTTCCCCGTACGGCGGCTACTTGGCGCCGAGGTCGGCGACATTGATCGTCCACACGGGGTGGTACTCCACACCGGTGACGGACGCCGCCGTCACGATGTTCTGGCCGGGCTGGATCAGCGGCGTGAACGGACCGGTCGCGTTGAGCTTCTGCTGGAAGTCGGTGTACGCCTGCTTGCGGTCGTCGTCGGTCACCGCGGCGCCGGCCTTGTCGGCCGCGGCCTCGACGTCCTTGTCCGCGCCCGCCTTCCATCCGGCCCGCAGGCCGACCAGCTTGCCCGGGGCGAACGACAGGTAGTTGCTGGGGTCGGGGAAGTCGGGTCCCCAGTACCACAGGCCCAGCTCCTCCTTGCCGTTGCGGTAGTTGTCCAGCGCGGTGGTGACCGGGGCGGGGGTCAGCTCGACCGTGATGCCGACCTCCTTGAGGTTGGCCTGGATGCGCTCGGCCAGCGGCTGGAAGGACAGGCCGTTCACGGTCAGCTCGCTGGGGTACTCCAGCTTGACCGTGGGGTCGGTCACGCCGCTCTCCTTGAGCGCCGCCTTGGCGCCCTCGACGTCGCGCTTGGCCGCCTGGTCGGCCGGGAGCGCGCCGAGGAACATCGACGGGATGATGCCCGACGCCTGCGTCGAGCCCTCGCCGGCCAGCTCCAGCAGGCCCGGGTAGTCGATGCCCTTGCGCACGGCCTCGACGAACTTGGGGTTGGAGGTGACCTTGCTGACGCCCGAGTCCTGGTTGGCGAGCAGGAAGAACACGTACGCCGAGGCGGTCCGCTTGACCTGCAGGCCGCCGGAGATGCCGGTCACCTGGTCGCCGGACAGGTTCAGCGCCACCTGGCTGTCGCCGCGCTGCACGTTGAGCTTCTGCGTGGCCGACTCGACGTTGCGGATGACCACCTTGTCGTAGTACGGCTTCTTGGCGCCCCAGTACTGCGCGTTCGCCTTCAGCACGACCTGGCTGCTCACGTTGAAGGACTCGATCGTGTACGGCCCGGAGCCCGCCGAGGCGGAGTTCAGGTACTGCTCGGCCTTGTCGTTCGGGTCGTTCGTCGCGCCGTGCTCCTTGGCCGCCTTCGAGTTGAGGATGCCGAGGGCCGGGTTCGGAAGGATGTACGGAAGCGCCGGGTTCGGGGTCTTCGACGTCAGCGTGATGGTCGTGTCGTCGGTCTTGGCGATCTCCACGCCGTCGAGCAGGAACGACGGCGTGCCCTTCATGTCGCGCACGCGGGTGAGGGAGAACACCACGTCGTCGGCCGTCACCGGCGAGCCGTCGGCGAACTTGGCGCCCTGCCGCAGCTTGAGCGTGAGCTCCTTGCCGTCGGACGACAGTTCGTACGACTCGGCGAGCGACGGCACCGGCTTGGTGACGTCGGAGCCTTCGAACGTGAGAAGCGTGTCGTAGGTCGCCTTGTCGACGATCAGGCCGGTCGGCTCGTAGGTCCGCCCCGGGTCCGCCGTCTTGAGGTCGAACGAGGTGTCGATCACGAGCGTCTTGCCCGCGGCGCCGCTTGGGGTGCTGCTGGACGAGCCGCCGCCGGAGCAGGCCGCGAGGGCGAGGGCGCCGGTGAGCACAACCGGGAGCAGGCCGGCCCTCACCTGCCACGAACGGGTCGTCATTATGTGTCCTCCGAAAACAGGCCAACTCTTGGCCGTATGGACGTTTGGTCGCCGATCGTCCAGGATTGTCCGGCAGAAAGTCCAGCTCGTGCGGCCAAGCCGAGACGAATATCCCGTGGAGGGTGAACCAGTGACCGAAACGTCAAGCAACTCGGGGTCCGGAGGCGGCGCCACTGGACGGATCGGCATCGGCCTGGAGCTGGACGCCACCCATCTGAAGATCCTCGAGGTGCTCAGGGACAACGGGCGGGTCTCGGTGTCCGCCCTCGCCGAGCGGGTGGGGATCTCCCGAGCCAACGCCTACACGCGCTTCGAGGCGCTGCGCGCCGACGGGGTGATCAGGCGGTTCACCGCCGAGATCGACCACCAGCGGGCCGGCCTCGGCATCGTCGCACTGATCTTCGTGACCGTGCGCCAGCAGATGTGGCGGCAGTTCCGCGCCCAGCTCGCGCAGATGCCGGAGGTGGAGTACTGCGCCATCACCACCGGGCAGCACGACGCCATGATCCAGGTCAGGATGGCCGACGTGGCCGAGGTGCACGCGATGGTCACAGAACGCCTGGCCAACATCCCGGCCGTCAAGGCCACCGAGACCGTGTTCATCCTCGACGAGGTGCTCAGGCGGCCGTACGTGCTGCCGAGCGACCGGGAGCGCGACCGGGGCCGCGGCGCCCCGCGGCGGCCCGGCCCCTCACCCTCGCCGGACCCCGAGCAGGGACAGGGACAGGGACAGGGACAGGGGCTGCCGCTCGGCAAGATGCGCTTCGTCGGCGCGGCCGAGGGCCGCGCCGCGCTGCGCGACGCGACCTAGACCACTTCCCCGCAGACGCTGACGTGGGTGGCGTCGTCGCCCTCGAACTGGAACTCCTCCACCAGGCGCAGCCGGCCGTCCTCGGCCGTCTCGATGCGGCTGGTGCTGCGGCCGCTCGCGCGCTCGCCGGTCTTCAACAGGTGGACATAGGACAGCTCGATGCGGTCGGCGTCCCGCGTGCCGACGAACCGGCCGTGGACGACGGTGTCGCCCGTGTAGTGCCCCCAGATCACGCCGCCCGACTCCTCATAGGCGAACTCGGTGGGCGCGTCGGCGTTCACCTCGCTGGCCGTGGAGCTGATCATGACGAAGCGGCGGCCGTTGAGCAGGTCTGTGTCGTTCACGAGTCCGCATCGTGCCGAACCGAACGAGATTCGCAACCCACTCTGGACGTTCCGTTCACCGGACCCCGGCCGGGCGGGTGATCCGTCCAGACCACCCGCCGTCGCCGGGTCCGATCGCGAACAGGTGTCAGCGGCCGACGATCTCGGCGAGGGCGGCGAGCGCCGCGCCCCGGGCGCCGGCCATGTCGAGGTCCTCGACCAGCGTCACGGTGGCCACGCGCCGCTGCTCCTCGCGCAGCAGGGTGTGCTCGCGGACCTTCTCCAGGAACCACTCGCGGAAGTGCGGGGCCGCCTCGACCACGCCGCCGCCCAGGAAGTACGCGTCCGGGTCGGTGAAGTTGGCCGCGATGGTGAACAGCCTGCCGATGGCCATGGCCTGCTGCTCGAAGACCTTGAGCGCGAGCGGGTCGCCGTTCTCGGCGTAGCCGCGCAACAGCTTGGCGGCCTTCCCGACGGGCTCGACGCCATGGAGCTCATGGCCGGGGAAGCGGGTCAGCCAGTAGGGCAGCAGGTTCTTCTCTATGCCAGTCAGCGAGGCCACGCTCTCGGCGTCTCCGACGAAGCCGCAGTTGCACTCGGGCAGCGGCTGGCCCTCCTCCAGCAGGCCCTGCAGGGGGATGTGGACGTGCCCGAGCTCGCCGGCCATCCCGGCGGCGCCCTTCACCACGTGCCCCGACTGGATGACCCCGCCGCCGAGGCCGGTGCCGACGATCGCCGAGACCGACGAGTGCTGCCAGGCGTCCGGCCCGAAGCGTACGTGGTGGGAGTAGAGCGCCGCGGCGTTGCCGTCGTTGTTGTAGACGACCGGCAGCCCCAGCCGGGCCTCCAGCGCCCCGCGGAAGTCGAAGCCGAACCAGCCGGGATCGACGAAGTTCGTCGCGCCCTTCGAGGAGATCACGCCGTCGGCGCTGGCCGGGCCGGGGGTGTCCAGGCCCACCGCGCGTACGGTGGAGCGCGGCGTGCCGGTCAGCTCCAGGACGTTGTCGAGGGCGAGCAGAAGCTGCTCGACCGCGACCTCAGGGCCCTCCCGTACGAGGCTGGGGGTCTCGACCATCCGGTCCACGAGGAACCGCCCGGAGGCGTCGAGAACGGTCGCGTTGTTGCTTGTGCCGCCGTTGTCGAGCCCGACGACGACCCAGGACCCTGCTTCTGCCATTGGGGGTTGTCCTTTGCGTTCGCGCGTTTCAGTGCGAAGACTACGAGAGTCGGGCGCTCGCGGTCACCGGCCGGGGCGCAACGGGCAGGGGCGCGGCGGTCTCCATCACACGGCGGGGGTTCGCTGCGCAGTGGTGCGGTGGGGGCGGCCGGGGATGGGCGGCCGGTGAAAGATTCAGTTCGGCCCGCGCCCGCGCCCGGCGGTCTCCGCCCACCACCGTGCCCGTGAGCTGGGCGGGACGTGCTCGCCGGCCGGTCGGCCCGTGCGGGGAGCGGCGGCGCCCGTTGACCGGTTCCGCGACGCGGAGAAAACATCTGCGTCCGGGGCCGCAGCGTCGCGACCCGGGCGCGCGTCGCCGGCCGGTCGGCTCATGCGCGGCCCACGGTACGTCCCTCCGCCCGTCCCTCCGCCTGTTCCACCGTCGTTCCCGCCGCCGTACGCGCCAGACGGGCCGTCCCCGTGGCCGCGGCCCGGGCGGGAGTGCCTGGCCGTGCCGTCCAGGGCGGCAGCGGCGTGAGCCGGGCGGTGCGCCGATCGAGTAGATGCGCAGAAATCGAGGTACGAATGAAGCAGTTCCGTCCCGTCCGAGGGGTTCGCCTCGCCGCCCGCGGCCTGCCGGGCTCTCCCGCGACGCGCCTGGTCGCGGCCCTGGCCGCACTGGTCGCCGGCCTCGTGGTCGTGCTGGTGCCCGGCCCCGCCTCCGCGGCCCCCGTCTGCAAGGTGGACTACACGACCAACCAGTGGCCGGGCGGCTTCACCGCGTCGGTGCGACTCACCAACCTCGGCTCGGCGGTCAGCGGGTGGACGCTGCGCTGGACGGCGGGCACGGGCCAGCAGATCACCAACGCCTGGAACGCCCAGGTCAGCCAGTCGGGCACGACCGTTACGGCGACCAACGTCGGCTGGAACGGCTCGCTGGCCACGGGTGGCACCGCCGACTTCGGGTTCCAGGGCACCTGGTCGGGCAGCCTCACGACGCCGTCCGACTGGTCGCTGAACGGCGTGCCGTGCGGCGGCACCGCCTCGCCCTCGCCGTCGCCCACGCCGTCGCCGACCGTGGACCACTCGCCGTCCCCGTCCCCGTCCCCGTCCCCGTCGCCCTCGCCCTCGCCCTCGCCCTCGCCGACGGTGGACCAGTCGCCGTCCCCCTCGCCCAGTCCGTCGGTGACGCCCTCGCCGTCCGGCTGCTCGGGGAACGGCCTGGTCGTCTGCTCCGGCTTCGAGGACCAGTCGGGCACGCCGTCGGGTGAATGGCAGGTGACCACCCCGAACTGCTCGGGCACCGGCACCGCGACGATCGACACCGCCGCCGCGCACAGCGGCGGCAGGTCGCTGCGGATCAACGGCGGCGGCGGTTACTGCAACCACGTCTTCGCCGCGACCACCAAGGACGTCTCCGCCATCTCGCCCGTGGTGTACGGGCGCATGTGGGTGCGGCACACGACCGCTCTCCCGGCGACCCACGTTTCGATGATCACGATGTCGGACTCCAGGGACGGCGGTAAGGACCTGCGGATCGGCGGCCAGAACGGCGCCCTCCAGTGGAACCGGGAGTCCGACGACGCCACGCTGCCCGAGCAGAGCCCCTCTGGCGTCGCGCTGAGCAGTCCGCTGCCCGTCAACCGCTGGGTGTGCCTGCGCTTCCAGATCGACACCACGCAGCAGGCCATGCGTACGTACCTGGACGACCAGGAGATCACCGGCCTGCGGGTGGACGGCACGCCCACCCAGGACGTGGACGCCCAGTGGCTGCGCCGCTCCACCGCGCCGCGGCCCACGACGTTCCGCCTGGGCTGGGAGAGCTACGGCGGCGACGCGGACACCCTGTGGTACGACGACGTGGCCCTCGGGTCGAGCCCGATCGGCTGCTGATCATCGCGCGCCGGGGGTAAGTAGCCGGGTGTCCGCCATGTGCGGTCAGGCTCGACCGTGGTCCCGTTTCGTCCGGCGCCCGGCCTCCCGAGGGGGAGGCCGGGCGCCGTATCCGAGGGGAGAGGGACATGACCGACGTGCAGCACCCGGTGCCCGAACTGATGAAGGAAGGCGACGTCGTCGACCTGCTCATCCACCAGCACTCGCTGATCAGGGACATGTTCGACGAGGTGGAGCACGCCGCGCCAGGCGAGCGCCACGAGCCGTTCCGGCGGCTGGTGCGCATGCTGGCCGTCCACGAGACGGCGGAGGAGGAGATCGTCCACCCCTACACCCGGCTGCGGGTGGACGGGGGCGCGGGCGTGGTGGCCGACCGGCTCAAGGAGGAGCACGAGGCCAAGCGGATGCTCCGCAGGCTGGACGAGATGGGCCCGGAGCACTCCGGCTTCATGCCCGAGCTGAACAGGCTGCGGATGGCCGTGCTGGCGCACGCGCGGGCCGAGGAGCGTTACGAGTTCACCAGGCTCCGGGCCGAGACGACGGCGGCCGAGCGGCGGGCGATGGCCCTCGGCGTCCGGGCCGCCGAGGCGATGGCCCCGACCCGCCCGCGGCCGGGCGTGGAGTCGATGACGAGGAACCTGCTGCTGGGCCCGCCCGCGGCGATCATGGACCGGGCGCGCGACCTGATCCGCCAGGCGCTGCGCAGGTAGAGGCGCGATCCCCGGCCCGGGTCCGTACGCGTACGCGCCGGGCCCGGGCCGGGACGCGTCCTCAGT
Source organism: Microbispora sp. NPDC046933 (assembly GCF_040644635.1). Lineage (NCBI taxonomy): Bacteria > Bacillati > Actinomycetota > Actinomycetes > Streptosporangiales > Streptosporangiaceae > Microbispora > Microbispora sp. NPDC046933. Next base: position 165,814 of record NZ_JBEYWW010000011.1, read on the forward strand.
GGGTGCGCAGGCTGTAGAGGGGGTGGGCGCCCTCGGTCTCCAGGCGGTACTCGTCGCCCGACCTGGCGCGGTTCTCGTCGATGACGCGCTCGCTGGGCGGTTCCTCCCCGCCCATGAGCTGCTCCTGCCAGCGCTGGAACCGCTCGTGGGCCTCCTGGACGTACCCGGTGCCCAGGGTCGTGTAGTCGATCTGCGTGGCGATCAGCTCGCGCAGATACTCCTTGTTCGGCTCGAAGGTCACCGGCTTGGGCAGCGCGGGGGCCGTCACCTGCTCCGGATCGCGCCCGTCGTGCTGGCGGAACAGCTCCGCGGCGATCCGCAGGTGCTCCAGCTCCATGTTCAGGTGCAGCTCCCAGATCGCCTTGATCCTCGGATCGGACTCGGTCTCCATGAACGAGTGGTAGAGGTAGCACTCGTTGTACTCGTGGTTGAGCCACTGCTCCCACCACGTCTCACCCGGATCGAGCAGCGACTCGTAGTGCGTGACGTGCTCTTCCTCGATCAGCCCGATCTCCTGGTAGAGCTGCCGCGCGATGGGCTCCATGTACATCGGGCCGACGTTCATGTAGAAGTTCATCGTCTGCTGCTCCGCGGACATGACGGTCAGCGCGTGCAGTTTCGAGATCGGCTTCGCCTTCTCCCGGTCGTAGTGCTCGCGCACGTTGTCGACCGGATGGCGGTGGTGCATCTTCGTCGGCCGGCCGGGCATCACCTCGGTCAGCCGGTCGACGATCTTCTCGGCCTTGCGGTGCTCGATCATCTCGTACAGGTTGGCGTACCGGTACAGGTGGTCGAAGTCCTCGAGCACGCCGAACTGGTAGGCCTGCTTGAGGTAGGGGTCGGGCTCCATCCGGGCCACCCAGGCGGTGAGGTCCACCGCCACCTGCTCGTAGGCGAGTGTCGTCTCCAGCACCGAGGCCAGCCCGGGCAGCAGCCAGTTGACGGCCTTCTGCTGCTGGGCCTCGATGTAGCGCACCTCCGCCAGGCGCTGCCGCACCTCCAGGTCCGGGCAGCGCCTGGCGAAATGATGGCTGAACATGATCGCTTCGATCTCGATGCCGTTCATCGTGATGATCCGGCACCGGGTGTAGGGATCGGCGCGGTCGGGATCGATCGGCGTCACATTCAGCTCGCGCCAGTTACGCAGCTGCCGATCCAGCGGGATCCCCCGCTCCCGCAGCGGATTGAACGTCATCTCGGTGCTCCTCCCCACGATTGGCGCTGGGCGTACCCAAATCGTGGAATGCGACAAACGTGGACATTCGGAGGCTTTGACCGGGATTGTCATCCGGTGGCGTGGGGTCCGTCAGCCGGTGGACGCCGTCTCGGAGTGCGGGTCGCCGACCTTCTTCGACTGCGGCGAGCCCCGCTCGCGCAGGAAGATCGCCAGCAGGACCATGGAGGCGACCGCCAGGAACTCCGACTGCCAGTTCTGCAGCGTGCGGTTCCAGAAGTCGGGGGAGGTCACGTAGCCGGCCCAGCCGACCGGGTCCTCCAGCCGGGCGAGCTGCTCGTTGTTGTAGGCCGCGAGGCCGGCGACCGACTGGGCCAGCCAGGACAACAGGAAGAGCAGGCCCATCACGATGCCCAGGGAATGGCTGAAGACCGTCCGCCGCCAGCCGGTCGCCGCCGCCCATGCGGGGGAGCGGGGCTCGGCGTACCGGCCGGCCTTCTGTTCGGCATCGGACTCCAGGCCCTCCTCGCCCCTCTTCTTCGACTCCGGCGAGCCGCGCTGGACCAGCCAGACGGTGATGAGGATGTAGAGGAAGAACTGCAGATACTCCGACTGCCAGTTCTCGGCCACGTCGACGGCGAAGCTCGACGACGTGACGTACTCGGCCCACGTGACGGGGGAACCGCCGTCGGCCACCTGTTCCTCGTTGAACGCCGCCGCCCCTGCGGCCGACTGCCCGGCCAGGCTCAGCAGGAACAGCAGCAGGAAGCACAGCGCGAGCGCGTTGTCCCTGACCAGACGCCTCACCGGCCGCTACCTCCCCGCCAGGCCGACGACGATCACGTACGCGAGGACCAGCGCGATCGTGACCAGCAGCACCGCGTAGAGCGTGCGCGCACCGTTCACGTCTCCACCTCGCATTCGTACGGCTGGTCGGGCCGGGGCTCGCAGCCCGCGGCCCGCACCCGCCAGCCGTCGGGGAACCGGTGCAGGAAGAGCGTGTCGCCGTCCACCCGCACCCGGGCCTCGTCACCCCACACCTCGACGCCGCGTACGGCGCCCGTCCGCAGGCCGACGGAAACGATCTGTTTCTCGCAGTCGTCCAGCGACCGCGCCGCCTCGGGGGTCAGGAGAAGGCACGCCTGTCCTCCCCGGCCCTGCCCGGCCGCGGACAGGAAGCGTTGCGCCGTCGCGGCGACCGAGGCGTCGTCCGCCGAGGCGCACCCTGTGACGATCAGCGCGGGGGCGACCAGCGCGAGGCAGACGACCGCCGTTGCTCGTATGCCCATGGACTGCGACTACCCGGGGGACGGGAGTGAAACCTGAACAGAGTTTTCGTCGGTTATATGGGATTAATCACCCACCGTGCGTAATATGGGCGAGGCCGGAAGCGATTCCGGGTGGGGTCATCTCACCAGCGGAGGTGGGGCCCGTGCACGACTTCCAGGTGTCGGTGGCGCAGTCGCCTCCCTTCACCCTCGTCACCCTCAGCGGCGAACTCGATGTGATCACGGTCCCCCGGCTGCGTGAGCAGGTGGCCCCCCTCCTGGCCCGTCCCGCGACGCGCATCCTGTTCGACATGGAGAAGCTGCGGTTCATCGACAGCGCCGGTATGAGGGTGCTCATCGACGCCTGCGTCCGCACCCCGCCGAAGGACGGTGACGGCGCCGTCTGCGGGATGAGCTCCCAGATGCGCCACCTGTTCTCGCTGCTCGGCCTCATCTCGCGGCTCACCGTGTATCCGACCCGCGCCGACGCGTTGCGCCATCCGGCGGCCATGCCGCCCCCTGGCACGGGCCGCACCGACACGGGCCGCACCGACACGGGCCACGCCGACACGGCCCGGATGAACTGACCGGCCGGCGCGGCACCGGCTCGTCAAATGATCGTCTGCCACCAGCCGTCCACCGGCGGCGGGTCGTCGACCGTCACGCGCTCGCCCGGCCGCGGCACCACGAGGCGCACGTCGCGTGCCTTGGCCTCCCGCCACAACTGGTCGATCGGGTCGTTCCACGCGTGCGGGGCGAGCGCGAACGTGCCCCAGTGCACCGGCAGCAGCACCCGGGCGCGCAGGTCGAGGTGGGCGAGGATCGCCTCCTGGGGCGTCATGTGGACGTCCGGCCAGCCCTTGCTGTAGGCGCCGATCTGGATCACCGACAGGTCGAACGGCCCGTGCGCCTCGCCGATCGCCGCGTACCCGTCGAAGTAGCCGGAGTCGCCGGTGTAGAAGACCCGCCTGCGCTCACCCGCGACGACCCAGGAGGCCCAAAGGGTCTGGTCCCGGCGGAACGCGCGGCCGGAGAAGTGACGGCCGGGGGTCGCCACGAACCGGAGGCCGGACACCGTGGCCTCCTCGTTCCAGTCCAGCTCGACGATCCGCTCCGCCGGCACCCGCCACCGTTCGAGGTGGGCGCCGACCCCGAGCGGCACCAGGAACGGCGCGGACTGCGTGCGGACCAGCAGGCGCACCGTGTCCATGTCGAGGTGGTCGTAGTGGTCGTGCGAGATGACGATCGCGTCGAGCTCGGGCAGCTGGTGAAGCGGCACCGGCGGGGGATGCAGGCGGCGCGGCCCGGTGAACGACGCCGGGGAGCAGCGCTCGCTCCACACCGGGTCGAACAGCACCCGCCGCCCCTCGATCTCGATCAGGGCGGAGGAGTGGCCGTACCAGACGGCGTCGAGGTCGCCGCCCTGGGACGGGCCGGGAGTCATCAGGGGAACGGGCAGGCGGGGCTTGCGCTGCGTCCGGCGGAGGAACTCGCGGGCGACCCGCCGCCCGGTCCCCGGCGGGAGGACAGGGCTCGGCGTCGTGTTGCGGAACGCGCCGTCGCGGAACTGTCTGGAGCGCCGCACCCGCCGCGCCCGCTCGCCCGACGGCCGCGCCCCCAGCGCGGCGGGGACGTCCCGCATCGCCCACACCGCCACCGCCAGGGCGGCCGCTCCCGCGGCCAGCCCCACGCGACGGCCCAGGTCACCACTTCTCAGTCCACCGGTCTTCAACGGCAATCTCCTTGCTGGGTTCTGCCGATCAGACTAGGCAATCTTCGCCGCGGTGCGCGCCGGTGACGCCTTGCCTGTGGACAGCCCTCCCTGGAAACTGCGTGATGAATGAAAGCATGCAGACCGACCGGCCCGGCGCGGGCCGGGTGAGGCGGGGGACGATGAACACCGGCCACAACGCGGGCCACGGCCCCGGCGACGGTTTCGACGACGCTGGCGACTTTGACGACGGCGACCTCGCGTCCCGCCTGCTGCGGCTGTTCGAGGGGCACCGGCTGACGCCCGTGCAGCGCAGGATCGCCCACTGCCTCACGCAGCACGCCGCCGAGGCGCCGTTCCTGTCGAGCATCGAGGTGGCCGAGCTGGCCGGGGTCAGCCAGCCGTCGGTGACCCGTTTCGCGACGGCGCTGGGCTATGACGGATACCCCGGCCTCCGGCGCAGGTTCCGGGAACTGGGCGTACGGCCCGGCCGGGGACGGGACGGCGCCGCCCGGAATGGAGACGCCCGGAACGGAGACGCCGGACCGGATGCCGGCGCTCCCGGGCACGCGGCCGCCTTCCGGCTCTCGGGCGACGGCGCGGCCGGGCGGGCCGGGGGCCGGGGGCAGTGGCCCCGGAAGACGCCTCATGCCACGGCGGAGGACTCGCGCCGGCCGTCGTCGCGGCCCGGCGCGCCCGCGCGCCCGGTGCCGCCCGAGGGCCTGGTGCCGCCCGAGGGCCCGGTGCCGCCCGAGGCCCGCGGTCCTGGCGCGGACCGGACGACAGGCGCGGACCGGGCGACAGGCGCGGGCGGGGAGTACCGGCGGGCCGTGCAGGCGGAGATCGAGAACCTGCGGGCCCTCGCCCGGTCGCTGGACGACCCCGGCCCCGTCGCCGAGGCCGCCCGCCTGCTCGCCGCCTCGCGGCCGCTGCCGGTGCTGGGCCTGCGGGCCGCCGCGGCCCAGGCCGCCGGGTTCGCCTACTTCGCGGCGAAGGTCCACCCCGACGTACGGCCCCTGCACGAGGCGGGGTCCCTCCTGGCCGACCGGGTCGAGCAGGCCGCGGCGGCCGGGGCGACGGCCCTGCTGTGCTTCGCTCTGCCCCGCTACCCGGCCGAACTGGTGGACGCGCTCCGGGCCGCCCGTACGGCCGGGCTGAGCGTCGTCACGGTCGCGGACCGGCGGGTGCCGTCTCTCGCCGGCCTGTCGCACGTTCTGCTCACCGCCGCCGTGGGCACGCACCTGGTGTTCGACACGGCGTGCGCGCCGATGATGCTCGGCCGGGTGCTCCTCGAAGCGATGTGCGACGAACTGCCCGGGGCACAGGCCCGCCTGGAGGCGTTCGAGGCGTCGGCCGCCGCCCGAGGGGTGTTCCTCATTGACTGAATCTATTCATTCACCCAGGATGAATGGGAACTCGCTGAATGGGACTCGCTGAATAGGACCATGCGCCGCGGGCGCGGGTGGAAGGAGGAGTCGTGGCTGACGACGGTGGCAGCGCCCTCAACGACAACGCCCCCAACGACAACGCCCCCAACGACAACGCCCTCAATGACAGCGCCCCCAATGACAGGGCACTCAATGACAGGGCCCTCGACGGCCGAGCTCCCGGCAACGGGGCTCCCCACGACCGGCCTCCCATCCGGGCCCCGCGCGGCGGCACGCTGAACACGCGCGGCTGGCAGCAGGAGGCGGCCCTGCGCATGCTGATGAACAACCTCGACCCCGAGGTCGCCGAGCATCCGGAGCGGCTCGTCGTCTACGGCGGCAGCGGCAAGGCGGCCCGCGACTGGCCGTCGTACGACGCCATCGTGCGCGAGCTCACCACCCTGCGGGCCGACGAGACGCTGCTGGTGCAGTCGGGCCGGCCGGTCGGCGTGATGACCACCCACGAGTGGGCTCCACGGGTGCTCATCGCCAACTCCAACCTCGTCGGCGACTGGGCGACGTGGCCGGAGTTCCGGCGGCTGGAGCGGCTCGGGCTCACGATGTACGGCCAGATGACGGCCGGTTCGTGGATCTACATCGGCACCCAGGGCATCCTGCAGGGGACGTACGAGACGTTCGCGGCGGTCGCGGCCAAGCGGTTCGGCGGCAGCCTCGCCGGGACGATCACGCTCACCGCCGGACTCGGCGGCATGGGCGGCGCGCAGCCGCTCGCGGTCACGATGAACGGCGGCGTGGCGATCTGCGTCGACTGCGACCCGCGCAGCGTCGAGCGCCGCATCGGCCACGGCTACCTCGACGTACGAGCCGAGAGTCCGGACGAGGCGCTGCGCCTGGCGTACGAGGCCAGGGACGCCCGCCGCCCGCTGTCGATCGGGGTCGTGGCCAACGCCGCCGAGGCCGTGCCCGCCCTGCTGGCCGCAGGCGCGGAGATCGACGTCGTGACCGACCAGACGAGCGCGCACGACCCGCTGGCGTACCTGCCGCTGGGTGTCGCGTTCGAGGACATGGCCGCGCTGGCGCGCAAGGACCCCGAGGGCTTCACCCACCGGGCTCGCGAGTCGATGGCCCGGCACGTCGAGGCGATGGTCGGCTTCCAGGACGCCGGCGCGGAGGTGTTCGACTACGGCAACTCGATCAGGGGCGAGGCGAGCCTCGCCGGGTATGCGCGGGCGTTCGACTTCCCCGGGTTCGTGCCGGCCTACATCCGGCCGCTTTTCTGCGAGGGGAAGGGCCCGTTCCGGTGGGCGGCGCTGTCCGGCGACCCCGCCGACATCGCGACGACCGACCGCGCGATCCTCGATCTCTTCCCCGACAACGAGCCGCTGGCCCGCTGGATCCGGATGGCGGGGGAGCGGGTGCGCTTCCAGGGCCTGCCCGCGCGGATCTGCTGGCTGGGGTACGGCGAGCGCGACCGGGCCGGCGAGCGGTTCAACGACCTCGTCGCCTCAGGTGAGATCTCCGCGCCCATCGTGATCGGTCGTGACCATCTCGACTGCGGCTCGGTCGCCTCGCCCTACCGCGAGACGGAGGGCATGCTGGACGGCTCCGACGCGATCGCCGACTGGCCGCTGCTCAACGCCATGGTCAACGTGGCCTCCGGCGCGTCCTGGGTGTCGATCCACCACGGCGGCGGGGTCGGCATCGGCCGTTCCATCCACGCCGGGCAGGTCACCGTCGCCGACGGCACCCCGCTGGCCGGGGAGAAGATCCGCCGGGTGCTGACCAACGACCCCGGCATGGGCGTGATCCGGCACGTGGACGCCGGATACGACCGGGCCGCCGAGGTCGCCGGGGAGCGCGGCGTACGCGTCCCGATGGCCGAGGCGGGGGCGACCGGCCCGGACGCCGATGCCTGAGGGGGCGGCGCGGGTCCTGCCGGAGGAGGTCGAGGACGGCTTCCGCCGGATGTGGCGCGACCTGCTCCCGGTGGGCCGGCACGACGCGACGGGCGGATACCGCCGGCACGCCTGGACGGCGGCGGACGCGGAGTGCCGGGCCTGGTTCGCCGAACAGGCCGGGGAGCGCGGCCTGACGTACGAGACCGACCGCAACGGCAACCAGTGGGCCTGGCTGGGCGATCCCCGGGCCGGGAACGCCGTGGTGACCGGCTCCCACCTGGACTCGGTGCCCGACGGCGGGGCGTACGACGGCCCGCTGGGAGTGGTCGGCGCGTTCGCCGCGCTCGACGCGCTGCGGGCGCGCGGGCTGCGGCCGGAGCGGCCGCTGGCGGTGGTGAACTTCACCGAGGAGGAGGGCGCCAGGTTCGGCCTGGCCTGCCTGGGATCGCGGCTGATGACCGGTGCCGTCCGGCCTGAGGCGGCCGGGGCGCTGCGCGACGCGGACGGCGTCACCCTGGCGGCGGCGATGGAACGGGCGGGACGCGACCCGGGGGCCGCCGGGCGTGACGACGAGCGTCTCGCGCGGATCGGCGCGTTCGTGGAACTGCACGTGGAGCAGGGCCGTCACCTCGCCGGCACGCCGCACCCGGTCGGCGTCGCCTCCGCCATCTGGCCGCACGGCCGCTGGCGCTTCGACTTCCGCGGGGAGGCCAACCACGCCGGGACCACCCGGCTGGAGGACCGGCGCGATCCCATGCCGGTCTACGCGGCGGCCGTGCTGGCCGCCCGTGCGGGCGCCGAACGCCTGGGGGCCCTGGCCACCTTCGGCAGGGTCAGGGTCGAGCCCAACGGCACCAACGCCATCGCCTCGCTGGTCAGCGCCTGGCTCGACTGCCGGGCGCCGGAGGCCGCCCTGCTGGACAGGCTCGTCGAGGAGACGGCCCGGGCCGCCGATGGGGCCGAGGTGACCCGGGAGTCCTACACGGCGGTCGTGAACTTCGACGTGCCCCTGCGCGACCGCCTCGCGCGCCTTCTCGGCGGCGTGCCCGTGCTGCCCACGGGGGCAGGGCACGACGCGGGCATCCTCGCCGGCGAGGTCCCGGCGGCCATGCTGTTCGTCCGCAACCCCACGGGCGTCTCGCACTCGCCGTACGAGCACGCCGAGGAGGCCGACTGCCTCGCCGGGGTCGCCGCCCTCGCCGCCGTTCTGGAGGACCTGCTCGCGACGACGGCCGCCGACGGCCCCGGCGCGGCTCACTGAGCGCAGGCGGACGGGACGGCCCCGGCACGGCTCACTGAACGCGCAGGCGACGGCCCCGGCACGGGGCGATGCGGGGGCGGCCACGAGGACCTTCGAGGCACCCGAAGCCCCGAACCAGGGAACTCACTCCGGATTTCGGCGAACCGCGGACCTGGTCGGATGCGGGCGGGTATCCCGGCCGTCATCGCTCAGGCAGCCGCCGAGACAGGTGCGCTCAGTTCGCACCGCCGGCGCGGGTCGGGCCCGGCGCACCGAGGGGCGGGCGCCGGGCCGAGCGGCCGGCGGATCGTGTGGCCGCGTCATTGGGAACGGCCAACGGCCAGCGGCCGGTGCGGGCGCGTCATTGGGAACGGCCCGCGGCCGGCGGATCGTGTGGCCGCGTCATTGGGAACGGCCAACGGCCAGCGGCCGGTGCGGGCGCGTCACTGGGAACGGCCCGCGGCCGGCGGATCGTGTGGCCGCGTCAGCGGGAGCGGCGGTCGCCGGAGCCGGGGTCGGCGAGACCGGCCCGGCGCAGGGCCTCGGCCATGGCCCCGCCGAGCGGCGCGCCGCCCGAGCCCCGGCCGTTGCCGCGGCCCGACCCGCCTCTGCCGCCCTGGTTCTGGCCGCCCTGGTTCTGGCGGGACTGGTTCTGGCGCTGCTGGCCGCGCCGGCCGCCCTGCCGGTCGTCGCGGGCCTCGCCGTTCGGCCCGCCCCTGCGGCCGTTGCCCGCCGTCTCGTCCTCCAGGCGCAGCGTGAGCGAGATGCGCTTGCGCTGGAGGTCCACGTCGAGCACCTTGACCCGGACGATGTCGCCGGGCTTGACCACCTCGCGCGGGTCCTTCACGAAGGAGGTGGACATCGCGGACACGTGGACCAGGCCGTCCTGGTGCACGCCGATGTCGACGAACGCCCCGAACGCGGCGACGTTGGTGACGACGCCCTCAAGGATCATGCCGGGTGACAGGTCGGACGGCTTCTCGACGCCCTCCTTGAAGACGGCGGTCTTGAACGCCGGGCGGGGGTCGCGGCCCGGCTTCTCCAGTTCCTTGAGGATGTCGGTGACGGTCGGCAGGCCGAAGGTGTCGTCGACGAACTCCGACGGCTTCAGCGAGCGGAGCGCCGAGGTGTTGCCGATCAGCGTGCGCAGGTCGCTCTTGGTGAAGTCGAGGATGCGGCGCACCACCGGGTAGGCCTCCGGGTGCACGCTGGAGGCGTCGAGCGGGTCGTCGCCGCCCGGGATGCGCAGGAAGCCCGCGCACTGCTCGAACGCCTTCGGGCCGAGCCGCGCCACCTCCTTCAGCCCGGTCCGGGAGCGGAACGGCCCGTTGGCGTCCCGGTGCGCGACGATGTTCTCCGCCAGTCCGGCGCTGATGCCGGAGACGCGGGTCAGCAGCGGGGGGGACGCGGTGTTGACGTCGACGCCCACCGCGTTCACGCAGTCCTCCACCACCGCGTCGAGCGAGCGCGACAGCTTCACCTCGGACACGTCGTGCTGGTATTGGCCGACGCCGATGGACTTGGGATCGATCTTGACCAGCTCGGCCAGCGGGTCCTGCAGGCGCCGCGCGATCGACACCGCGCCCCGCAGCGAGACGTCCAGGCCGGGCAGTTCCTGCGAGGCGTAGGCCGACGCCGAGTACACCGAGGCCCCGGCCTCCGAAACCACGATCTTGGTGAGATGCGGCATGTGCTTGACCAGCTCACCGGCGAGCTTGTCGGTCTCCCGCGACGCGGTGCCGTTGCCGATGGCGATCAGCTCCACCTTGTGCTCGGCCGCCAGCCTGGCCAGCACCGCGAGCGACTGGTCCCACTGCCGCTTGGGCTCGTGCGGATAGATCGTCTCGGTGGCCACGACCTTGCCGGTGCCGTCCACGACCGCCACCTTCACGCCGGTGCGCAGCCCCGGGTCGAGTCCCATGGTCGGCCTCGCCCCGGCGGGCGCGGCCAGCAGCAGGTCGCGCAGGTTGGCCGCGAACACGCGCACGGCCTCCTCCTCGGCCGCCTGCCACAACCGGCTGCGCAGGTCGATGCCCAGGTGCACGAGGACGCGGGTCCGCCAGGCCCAGCGCACGGTGTCGAGCAGCCACTTGTCGGCCGGACGGCCCAGGTCGGCGATGCCGAAGCGCCGGGCGATCCGCGCCTCGTAGTCGTTGGGCTCCTCGGCCTCCGGGTCGAGGGTGAGCGTGAGCACCTCCTCCTTCTCGCCCCGGAACATCGCGAGGATGCGGTGCGAGGGCAGCCGGGTGAAGGGCTCGGAGAAGTCGAAGTAGTCGGAGAACTTGGCCCCGGCCTCCTGCTTGTCCTCCCGCACCTGGGAGATCAAACGGCCGCGGGACCACATCCGCTCCCGCAGGTCGCCGATGAGGTCGGCGTCCTCGGCGAAGCGCTCCACCAGGATGGCCCTGGCGCCCTCCAACGCCGCGGCGGCGTCGGCCACGCCCTCGCGAACGTACCCCTCGGCGGTCGCCTGGGGGTCCAGCGACGGGTCGGCGAGCAGCGCGTCCGCCAGCGGCTCCAGCCCCAGCTCCCTGGCGATCTGCGCCTTGGTGCGGCGCTTGGGCTTGAAGGGCAGGTAGATGTCCTCCAGCCGGGCCTTGGAGTCGGCCTCCATGATCCGCGCTTCCAGGGCCTCGTCGAGCTTGCCCTGCGAGCGAATGGAGTCGAGGATGGCGGCCCGCCGCTCCTCCAGCTCGCGCAGGTAGCGCAGCCGCTCCTCCAGCGTGCGCAACTGGGCGTCGTCGAGGGCGCCCGTGGCCTCCTTGCGGTAGCGGGCGATGAACGGCACCGTCGCCCCGCCGTCGAGCAGGTCGACGGCCGCGGTGACCTGACTCTCGCGCACGCCGAGCTCTTCGGCGATCCGCTGCTGAATGGACGTCGTCACGATCCTGATCCGCCTTCTTCCGAGTCCGCCCTCTTCAAGGGGCCGCCCTCTCCGGGGGGCTCTCATTCTGCCGGATCCGCCGGGCCCCCTCGCCCCACCTGTGGACAACCCGTCCGGGGCCCGATGTCGGTCGCCACCGCTATCGTCTGTCCCGCCGCCCTCGGAGGGACGAGGGCCCGGTCTTCAGCAGCACGCTGTCGGCGTCCGACACGACCGCGCACCTGATCGAGAAACCGTTCTTCCCCGACGTCCTGTCGGGGCAGTGCAGCGGGTGCCCGTCACGCTGCTGCTGATCGCGATCCTGGCGCAGGGCGGCGCGTACGCGACGGGAGTGCTCGCGCTGATCCTCTCGGTGGCGGTGGCGGTGGCGGGTGGCGGGTGGCGTGTGGCGGGTGGCGTGTGGCGGTGGCCGTCACGATCGACGCCGCCCAGGAAGGCAGGAGAGGGGGTAATCGCCTTCGGCGTGATCTCCGCCGCGCTCCTGTAGGCGCACGATCGCGGCGATCCTGTTCCACCTTCGCGACCCGACGGGCAAGCGGCCGCGGTCCACGCGAGCTGTCGCGGCGGCTCCCCGGCAAACCGGTTGCCGCGCGGCACAACGGCCCGCCGAGGCTCAGCAGCCCGGCGGGGCACAGCGGCCCCGCGTGGCCCCGCGTGGCTCAGCGGGTGTGCAGCCGCTCGTACAGGCCGGCGCCGGTCAGCAGCAGGGTCGCGAGGGTGAGCAGCGCGTGCGACGCGAACGGCGCGCCCCGGGCGGGCCTCTCCGCGGCAGGGGTCTCCAGCGCCGACCGGCCCAGCGTGATCTCCGGATGGTGGGCCAGGTAGCCGGTGGGGAACGTGGTCACGGTCTCGCAGCCGCATCCGGGGCAGGTCATCCCGGACCAGGGCGGCTCGACGGCCACCTCGTCTCGAATCCACACCACGATGTCGTTGCCCTGCTCGTCGCATGTGCGGTGGACGACGTACTCCTCCGCCCAGACCCGCAGGCAGTGCAGGCACTCGAACGGCCACGTCTCCCTGGCGTTGATTCCCTCCCGCACCGGTACCACCCCCGAATTCACGACCCCCGCCTACGAGTCTCAACACTGGGTGAAACCACTGCAAGTGGTGCCAAGGCCACGATCGGTAATGATTGCCCAGCCGGGCTGGTGCTTCTCGTGATCCGTCAGACCACTTCGAGCAGCTCGTCGACCAGGCCGAGCGCCAGCGTCTTGTAGCCCACCGAGTCGAACAGCACGGTGATCCGGTCCTGCTCGCGGCTCATCACGATCCCGTGCCCCCACTCGGCGTGCCGTACGTCCGCGTGCATGGGGAACCGCCCGTCGCCCGTCTCCACCGGGGTCGCCGTCCCCGAGCGGCAGGTGTCGCAGTCGCCGCACGACCGCTCGTACGGCTCGCCGAAGTACTCCAGCAGGAAACGGCGACGGCAGCCGGTCGTCTCGGCGTAACCGCGCATCATCTCCAGCCGGGAGTCCTCCATCCGGTGCCGGAGGTCGTCGATCTCCACCGCGCGGGCGGCGGCCTCGTCCGGCGGCGGGCCGTCCGCCGCGTAGCGCAGGGCGCCGCCGTGGGTGACCTCGACCGCGCCCGCCCGCTCCAGCAGGTTGACGTGCGAGGTCAGCCTGGCGGCCCCGACGTCGAGGAGCTCGCGCAGGTCGGCGGCGGCCACCTTCCCGCCGTGCTCGTGGACCAGCGTCGCGACGCGCCGCATCAGGGCCTCGTCCGCGCGGCCCGCGGCGAAGAACTTGCGCAGCCCCAGGTCCTCGGGCCGGTAGAACAGCACGACCTCGGCCGGGTTGCCGTCCCGGCCCGCCCGGCCGATCTCCTGGTAGTACGCGTCGAGCGACTCGGGGGGCGCGGCGTGCAGCACGTAGCGCACGTCGTGTTTGTCGATGCCCATCCCGAAGGCCGAGGTCGCCACGACGGTGTCGAGGTCGTCGTCCTGGAACCGCTCGTGGATGCGGCGGCGTTCCTTCGCCTTCATCCCCGCGTGGTACGCCTCGGCCCGGCGGCCCCGCTCCTTCAGCAGTTCGGCGTACTCCTCGGCCTGGCGCCGCGTCGCCACGTAGACCAGCCCCACGCCGTCCAGCCCGGCGGCGTGGTCGGCCAGGGCCCTGCGCTTGTCGTCGTCGCCCGTGAACCGGTGGACCTCGAGGCGGAGGTTGGGCCGGTCGAACCCCCGTACGATCTGCTGCGCCCCGATCAGGCCGAGCGACTCGACGATCTCCTCGCGCACGGTCGGCGCGGCCGTGGCCGTCATCGCGATCACCGGGGGATGGCCCAGACGTTCGATGACCTTGCCGAGCCGCAGATACTCCGGCCGGAAGTCGTGGCCCCAGGCGGACACGCAGTGCGCCTCGTCCACGGCGATCAGCGAGGGCCGGGCCTGGGCCAGCCGCTCGACCACCTCGGGTTTGGCGAGCTGCTCCGGCGACAGGAACACGTACTCGGCGTGGCCCGCCGTGACCTGGTCGAGCCCCGCCTCGACCGAGCCGGCCGAGTTGACCGCCACCGCGCCCGCTGCACCCGCCTTGAGCAGGCCCATGACCTGGTCGCGCTGCAGGGCGATGAGCGGCGAGACGACGACGGTCGGGCCCTCCAGGAGCAACCCGGGCACCTGGTAGACGGCCGACTTGCCGCCGCCGGTCGGCATCACCAGCAGCACGTCGCGCCCCGCGAGCAGGTGCTCCATCGCCTCCTGCTGGCCCGGGCGCAGCTGCTGCCAGCCGAACGCCTCCCTGGCCGTGGCCCGCAGGCGCCTGCCCCTGCGTCCGAAATGCCGGCCGAAGCGGCCCCCCGCCCAGCCCCTGGCCCAGCTTCCCGACCAGTCCCTCGACCAGCCGCCTCCGGTGCCGCCGAGCCTGTCGGCGGGCCTTCCACCGGACAGGCCCCCGTACCTCTGCCTGACGCTCATCCCACCCACTCCCTCGCCCGATCGGCCTGCAACTACCCGAGGGGAAAGGGCCGAACCGGAATAGCGCCGCGGACCCGGCGGCTTAGAGCCGGTATGAGAGCGATCGTGTACTCCCAGACCGGTGACAGCGGCGTCCTCCGCCTGGCCGAACGGCCGGTGCCCGAGCCGGGCCCAGGCGAGGTACGCGTGCGGGTGGTGCGGTCGGGCGTCAATCCCACCGACTGGAAGGCGCGGCGCGGCGCGCTGAGCCATGCGGAGGCCGTGCCCAACCAGGACGGCGCCGGGATCGTGGACGCCACCGGGCCCGGCGTGACGGGGGTGGCCAGGGGAGACCGGGTGTGGCTGTGGGAGGCCGCCTGGGGGAGGCCGGACGGCACCGCCCAGGAGCACGTCGTCCTGCCCGAGCGGCAGGTCGTGCCGCTGCCGGACGGAGCCTCGCTCGACCTCGGCGCGAGCCTCGGCATCCCCGCGCTGACCGCGCATCGCTGCCTGACCGTGGCCGACGGCGGGCCGGACCGGCTCGCCCCCGGAGCGCTCGACGGCAGGACCGTCCTCGTCGCGGGCGGCGCCGGGGCCGTGGGCAACGCGGCGATCCAGCTCGCCCGGTGGGCCGGGGCGACCGTGGTGGCCACGGTCAGCGGGCCGGAGAAGGCGGCGCTGGCCCGGGCCGCGGGCGCGCACCACGTGGTGAACTACCGCACCGGGGATCCGGCGGCGGAGATCCGAGCCGTGGCCCCGGAGGGCGCCGACATCGTGGTGGAGGTCGCGCCGGCGCCCAACGCCGCCCTCGACGCGGCGGTCACCGCGCCGCAGGGAGTCGTCGCGGTGTACGCGAACAACGGGGGAGACGAGGTCACGCTGCCGGTGCGCGCGCTGCTGACCCGCAACGTCCGCTACCACTTCGTGCTCGTCTACACGGTCACCGCGGCCGCCAAGGACGCCGCGGTGGCGGACGTGCGCGCGGCGGTCGAGGCGGGGGCGCTGCGGGTGGGGGAGGAGGCCGGGCTGCCCCTCCACCACTTCCCGCTTGAGCGTACGGCGGACGCCCACGACGCGGTCGAGTCGGGCGTGGTCGGCAAGGTGCTCGTGGACGTCGCCCCGGAGTGAGCACCGGAGTCCGGAGGGGCGGTGGATCTTTCGCGCGCGGGCGGTAGCGTCGGGGGCATGCGACTCGGAGTCCTGGACGTCGGTTCCAACACGGTGCACCTGCTGGTGATGGACGCGCATCAGGGTGCCCGGCCACTGCCCGCGTTCTCCCACAAGGAGGAGCTGCGGCTGGCCGAGCATCTCGTGGACGGCGACAGGCTCAGCGAGGAGGGGGCGGCGCGGCTCCGGTCCTTCGTACGCGAGGCGGCCCGCATCGCCGAGGACAAGGGCGTGGAGGACCTGGTCGCCTTCGCCACCTCGGCGGTCCGCGACGCGGTCAACGGCGAGGACGTGCTGGCCCAGATCAAGGCCGACACCCGGGTGGACATCCAGGTGCTGTCGGGGGACGACGAGGCCAGGCTGACGTTCCTGGCCGTACGCCGCTGGTTCGGCTGGTCCTCCGGGCGGCTGCTGGTGACCGACATCGGGGGCGGCTCGCTGGAGATCGCCTCCGGCATCGACGAGGAGCCCGACGTCGCCGTCTCCCTCCCGCTCGGCGCGGGACGGCTCACCCGCGACTGGTTCACCGCCGACCCGCCCGATCCGGAGGAGGTCCGCGCGCTGCGGCGGCACGTGCGCACCCAGATCGCGCGGACGGTGGGGGCGGTCGCCAGGTACGGCAGGCCGGACCACGCGGTCGCCACCTCCAAGACGTTCCGCCAGCTCGCGCGCATCGCGGGGGCGGCGTCATCCGGCGAGGGCCCGTACGTCAAGCGGACGCTGACGCACGAGGACCTGGTCGAATGGACGGCCCGGCTGGCCACGATGCCGGCGGACCGCCGGGCGGAGCTTCCCGGCGTCTCCGCGGGGCGGGCCGCGCAGCTTCTCGCCGGCGCGGTCGTCGCGGACGCCGCGATGGACCTGTTCGAGCTGCCGGTGCTGGAGATCTGCCCGTGGGCGCTGCGCGAGGGCGTGATCCTGCGCAGGCTCGACGGCCTACCCATGGGTCGGCCCCCGCTGGCCGATCAGTAAGGTATGAGGGTCATCCAAACGGGGCAAGGCACCAATAACCGGCAATTTTCGTTCCTCTATGTGGCAGGTGATCTTCCACCGGCCACCGGAGTGCCGTAATCGGGGTCGACCTCTGGAGGAAATCTCAATGGTGGAGCTGCTGGGAGCCGTGGTCTCCCTGGCGGCGGTGGCGGTGCTGGTGCTCGGAGCCGTGGTGGTGATCGCGATCGCGACCCTCGTATGGCTGGGTGCGATGGCGGTGAGCACCGGGCGCGAGTCCTACGGACGGGCGACATCCGTCCCGGCGGGCACGGGCACGGACGGGCGCGCACGGAACTCCCGGGCCGCCCAGGCCGGGGAGGCCGGTGCGCCCGCCGACGGGTCCGCGACCGGATCCGGAAACGGGTCCGGCAAAGCACCCGCGATCGGGTCCGGCAACGGGTCCGTGAACGGGGCCGCCAAGGCACCCGCGATCGGGTCCGGCAAAGCGCCCGCCAACGCGTCCGGCAACGGGCACGTGAACGGGCGCGCCGCGGGCCGGGGCGCGGACCGGCAGGTCCGGGCCGTCGCCGCCTCCGCGCGTCGCGCGTAACGAGGACCACGCCGGCGTCTGCGTCCCCGTCAGGTCGTCCCTGGCGGGGACGCCGTCGTTCCGGGCGCCTCGCACCCGGACGGGGCCGCCGTCAGCGGCTCTCCCGGCTCTGGCCGGACAGCGTCTTCACCAGCTCGGTGAGGCGGGCGACCTGAGTCTCCAGCCCGCGTACGCGTGCCTCGAGCTCGGACAGCGTGGGGGCCTGGTAGCCGTCGGCGATCTGCCTGCTCATCGTTCCTCCCGAGCGGGACCGGCCGGGGGAGGCCGGCGTAGGGGTGCAGGGCATGAGGGTCGTGCGGGTCGTGAGTCCCTATTCCCCGAATATGTGATTTGGCACCTCTTCTTTGCGGGGAAGATGGGACGGTGAAGGTCGTCGTGCTGGCGGACACCCACGCTCCCCGGCGCTGGAAGTCCTGCCCGCCCGCGGTCGCCGAGCACCTGCGGGGGGCGGAGCTGATCCTGCACGCCGGTGACGTCTGCACCGCCGACGTCCTGGTGGAGCTGTCCGCGTACGCTCCGGTCCACGCGGTGCTCGGCAACAACGACGGCCCGGACGTCGCGGCCTGGGGCGCCCCCGAGACGCTCGAACTCGACCTCGGCGGGCTCCGGGTGGCGATGATCCACGACAGCGGGCAGGCCGCCGGGCGGACCGCGCGGATGAGGCGCCGCTTCCCGGAGGCCGACCTGGTCGTCTTCGGGCACTCCCACATCCCCATGGACCTGACCGGCGACGGGGTGCGGGTGTTCAACCCCGGCTCGCCCACCGACCGCCGCCGCCAGCCGCACGGCACCATCGGAATACTCGACGTCGAGGGCGGCGTGCTGCGGCGGGCCGAGATCGTGCCCGTCACCTGACCTGCCTAAGGGCCGTACGGCGGGGCATGGGGCCGGTATGAGAGAGAACAGACCACAGCCCGACCCGCGCTCGCGGTTCGAGGACGAAGGCATTCCGGACCTGCAGGAGGGCACGCCCGAGCAGCAGTGGGCCGAGGACCCCCAGGAGATGCCGCTGCCCGGTGACCGGCCCCTGGGCCTCGACGAGTACGGCACGACGCCCAACGAGATGCGCGAGGGCGAGTCCCTCGGCCGGCGCCTGTCCCGTGAGGTCCCCGACGTGGACGTCCGGTTCGGCATGGAGCCCAGCATGGAGCCCAGCACGGAGCCCGGCACGGAGCCCGGCATGGAGCCCGGCAGGGCGCCCGGCCGCCGCGGGGAGGAGGCCGGTGAGGCCGACGTCCTCGGCGAGGGCGGCGAGCCGTACGAGGGGTATGGGACCGGCACCGGCGACGAGGCCGGCGGCTACGGATCCGGCGACCCGGCCGGCTACGCGACGGTGAACCCGGCCCAGCCCGGCAGGTACGGCACCGCGGAGCCGGGCCAGGCGGGCCGGCTCGTCGATCCGGACGGCGGCATGGGAGTGGACACCGAGAAGGACATGATCGCCGAGGACGTGGGGCCGGACTTCGGCGGCTACACGGCGGAGGAGCAGGCCATGCGCGTGGAGGACGAGACGCCGTAGGGGGAGACGGCGGCGGCCGGGCGGCCGGGCCGCCGCCGCATGGCGTGAGAGGCAGGGAAGGAGCCGCGAGAGGACCTCGCATTCGTTACGCTGCCTCGATGGCGGGAGTTGAGGAGCCGCGGCACGAATGGCGGGTGCCGCGCGGGATCGTTGCGCTGAAGGCCGCCGGCACGGTGCTGTGCGGTGTGCTGGCGATCGCCGGCGACGGCGCGCAGCTCTTCCTCGCCGGCGTGGCCGCCCTGGGCTTCGGCCTGCTGACCGGCCGCGACCTGGTCGCGCCGGTGCGGCTCGCGGCGGGGGAGGACGGGCTGGTCGTCAGCGGGCTCGCCGGCCGGGAGCGCATCTCCTGGAACGACGTGGACCGCATCCGGGTGGACTCCCACCGCCGGTACGGCCTGACGACCGAGCTGCTGGAGATCGACGCCGGCGAGCAGATCCACCTGTTCAGCCGTTTCGACCTCGGTGAGCCGGTCGTCGACGTGGCCGAGGCGCTCATGCGGATGCGCCCCTGAGACACCCGGTCGGCCCCGGGCCGTCCCGGGGAATCAGCCCGCGATCGCACAGCCGGGGACACTACGGTACGGATGTGGCGAACTCCGCTCTCATCGCACCGTTCCTCTTCGGCGTCGGCGCGGGCTTCGCGCTGCTGGGAGGCGGGATCGTGCTGCACGCCCGCCGCTTCCGCAGACGGGGGCGGCGAGCGCGGGGACAGGTCGTCCGGGTACGGCTACGCCGGTCGCACCGGACCACGACGTACTACTCCACGGTCCGCTTCACCACGGAGCACGGCCATCAGGTCGAGGCCGAGGCGCGGTTCGGGAGCAACCCCCCGCCGGGGCGGCCGGGCGAGTGGGTGCCGGTGGTGTACGATCCGGCCCGGCCCGCGCGGGTCCGCGTCGACAGCGCCTGGACCGACGGGACCCTGTACGGCGGTGTCTTCCTCATGGTCGGCTTCGCCGCGTTCGCCATGTGGGCGGGCATGGTGTTCGGCCACGTGCCGTGACCGGACTCCGTCGGCGGTGCCGGCCGCCCTGCCGCTCGCGCGGATGAGGCCGATGAAGCCGATGAAGCGGATGAAGCCGATGAAGGAGCGTGCAAGCCGATCGCAAGCGCCGGGCCCTAAGGTCCGATCGTGTCACAAACCGCTCTCATCACACTGATCCTGGCGGGTCTCGGTCTCGTCTTCGGCCTCATCGGCGGCGGAATCACCATGAACGCCCGGGAGTTCCGCCGCCGGGCGCAACGCACCCGCGGCCTGGTCGTAGGACTGCGGGCGAGCCGGTCCGACGACGGCACCTCGTACTATCCGACGATCCGTTTCACCACCATCCACGGCCAGCAGGTCGAGGCCGAGACCACCTATGGGAGCAACCCGCCGCCCGCGCGGCCGGGTGAGGAGGTCCCGGTGCTGTACGACCCGGCCAGGCCGACGCGGATCCGCATCGACAGCGCGGCGGGGAGCGGCACCCTCCTCGGCGGCATCTTCCTCGCGGTCGGCATCGTCCTGTTCACCGCGGGGGCGGGGGTGGCGCTGACCCAGACGTTCTGAGCCGGACGTTTCGAGCCCGGACGTCTTGAGGGCCCGGACGTCTTGAGGGCCTGGGCGTCCCCGCCCCCGGCGCACGTCATCCGGTCGCGCAGGCCGTCCCGTTCAAAGTGAAGGCGGTGGGGGCGGGGTTGGCGCCGCTGTATGACCCCTGGAAGCCGAAGTTCGCCGTGCCGCCGCCCGCGCCGATGGTCCCGTTCCAGGTGGCGTTGGACGCGGTGACCTGCTGGCCCGACTGGGTGACCGTCGAGTTCCAGTAGCCGGTGACCTTCTGGTTGCCGGCGTAGGTCCACTGGAGTCGCCAGCCGTCGACCGGGCTCGACGACCTGTTGGTGATCGTCACGTCGGCGGTGAACCCGCTGCCCCAGTCGTTCACCTTGTACGTCACCACGCACCCGCCGGACGACGACGGCGACGGCGACGGCGACGGGGAAGGGGAAGGGGAAGGGGAGGGGGAAGCGGACGGCGAGGGGGAAGCAGAGGGAGACGGCGAGGGCGAGGGCGAGGGGGACGGGCTGGCGCCCGTGTAGGTCAGCCCGAAGCCGTACTCGAACAGCGCCTGCTTGCCGTCCCCGGCGTTGATCGGCTGCTGGTCGGCGCTGCGCATCCAGGTCATCGGCAGCTTCGCCGTGGGGGCGTGGTCGCCGAACAGCACGTCGGCCACGCCGCGGCCCTCGGTGCCCGGCAGCCAGGCCGCCACCAGCGCGTTCCACTGGTCGATCTGACCGGCGATGTCCAGCGGCCGGCCGGAGACGAGCACCACGACCAGCGGCACGCCGGACGCCTTGAGCCGCTGCAGCGTGGCCAAATCGGTGGAGTCGAGGCCCATCGACCCGGTCCGGTCGCCCTGGCCCTCCGCGTACGGCGTCTCGCCCACGACGGCGATCGCCGCACGGTAGGAGGAGTCGATGCCGCTGCCGTCACGGTTGTAGGTGACCTGTGTGCCGGAGCCGACGGCGTCGCGGATGCCCTGCAGGATCGTGGTCCCCTGCGTGATGTTCCCGGACGAGCCCTGCCAGCTGATCGTCCAGCCGCCGCTCTGGTTGCCGATGTCGTCGGCGCTCTTGCCGGCTACGAAGATCTTGCCGCCGCTCTTGCCGAGCGGGAGCACGTCGCCCGCGTTCTTCAGCAGGACCAGCGACTTGCGTACGGCCTCGCGGGCGACGGCGCGGTGTGCCGCGCTGCCCACGGTGGACGTGTAGGACCGGTCGGTCAGCGGCCTCTCGAACAGCCCCAGCTCGAACTTCTTGGCCAGGATGCGCCGGTTCGCGTCGTCGATGCGTGACATCGGGATCCGGCCCGCCTGGACCTCCGACTTCAGCAGCGAGACGAACTTCTTGTAGTCGGTCGGCACCATCACCATGTCGACGCCCGCGTTGACCGCCGTGGTGATCTCGTTCGCGGTGAAGCCGGTCTGGCCGTCGAGCTGGTCGATGCCCGCCCAGTCGGTGACCACGAAGCCCGTGAAGCCCAGCTCGCCCTTCAGCACGTCGGTGAGCAGGTACTTGTTGCCGTGCATCTTCACGCCGTTCCAGGAGCTGTAGGACACCATCACGGAGCCCACGCCGCGCTGCACGGCGGCCTTGAACGGCGCGAGGTGGATCGCGCGCAGGTCGGCCTCGCTCAGCTCGGTGTTGCCCTGGTCCCTGCCACCGGTGGTGCCGCCGTCGCCCACGTAGTGCTTGGCGGTGGCGAGGATGGAGGCGTTCCCGGCCTTCTGGAAGCCGTCCACGATCGTCGTCATCTGGGTGACGAGCTGCGGGTCCTCCCCGAAGGACTCGTACGTGCGGCCCCAGCGGTCGTTGCGTGCCACGCACAGGCAGGGCGCGAAGGTCCAGTCGATCCCGGTGCCCGACACCTCCTCGGCCGTCGCGCGCCCCACTCGCTCCACCAGATCGGGATCGCGGGTCGCCCCGAGCCCGATGTTGTGCGGGAAGATCGTCGCGCCCACGACGTTGTTGTGCCCGTGCACGGCGTCGACCCCGTAGATCATCGGAAT
Source organism: Microbispora sp. NPDC046933 (assembly GCF_040644635.1). Taxonomy (NCBI): domain Bacteria; kingdom Bacillati; phylum Actinomycetota; class Actinomycetes; order Streptosporangiales; family Streptosporangiaceae; genus Microbispora; species Microbispora sp. NPDC046933. The sequence continues at coordinate 188,044 of NZ_JBEYWW010000011.1, forward strand.
GCCGAGTGGGGTGGACAGCGCCTGCCGCTGGAAGTTGTCGTACATGTCGGCCCAGGACGACGGGGTGTTCGGGGAGGGCGCCGAGCCGCCGCCGGACAGGATCGAGCCCAGCCGGTAGGTCGCCACGTCGGAGATCGTCGTCAGGGCCGCCCTGTCCGCCTGGGTCATCTGCCCGACCTTGTCGTCCAGCGACATCCTGGACAGCAGGTCGTCCACCCGCGCCGCCACCGGAAGGCCCGGATCCTTGTAGGGGGCGTCCGCCGCCCGCGCGACCCCGCGGTCGGCGATGAAGACGGCGCTCAGCGCCGCGGCGAGCAGCGTCACGAGCGCGGTGACCCAGACGGGCCTCAGCCGGGATGTCATCACGTCCTCCTCGATGTCGCCGCCGACCGTAGGAATCGCCACGATTCAGGTCAAACAATGTGACTCCCGGACACTCGCCACCAGCCGCGTACGACGAAACTTTCACGCAGAATTCGAGAGGCGGGTTCGGCCGAGGGCGGAATCGCCGCGGGCGAAGATCGTGCCGACGGCCGTCCCGGTGGTTCTAGCGTCGCGGCATGGACGTCGTCGAACTTCTGCCCAGCCTGTATTTCCTGCGCTTCCCCGTCGGGCACGTCTACCTGTGGCGCGACCCGGACGGGCTCACGCTGATCGACTCCGGGGTTCCCGGCTCCGCGCCGCTCATCGAGGACGCCGTCCGCTCGCTCGGGCACGCGCCGTCCGACGTACGGCGTCTGGTGCTGACGCACTTCCACGAGGACCACACCGGCTCGGCCGCCGACATCGCGTCCTGGGGCGACGTCACCGTGTACGCCCACCGCGACGACGCGCCCTTCGTCCGGGGCGAGGCGGCCGGGCCCCCGCCGGTCCTGTCCGGATGGGAGCGGGAGCTGTGGGACCGGGTCCACGGGGGCATGCCGCACGTGACCGCGCCGCCCGTACGGGTGGACCGCGAACTGGGCGACGGCGACACGCTGGAGTTCGGCGGCGGGGCGCGGGCGCTGGCCGTGCCCGGTCACACGCCCGGCAGCCTCGCCGTGCACCTGCCGGGGCCGGGCGTGCTGTTCACCGGCGACACCGTCGCCCGCGCTCCCGACGGGCAGGTGATCCTCGGCGTGTTCAACGCCGACCCGCCCGCGGCCGTCGCCTCGTTCGCGCGGCAGGCGGCCCTCGACGTCGAGATCGCCTGTTTCGGCCACGGCGAGCCCGTCACGGAGGGCGCGTCCGGCCTCCTGCGGGCCGCGGCCCGCAGGATGTCACCGGATCCCGAGTGAACGGGCGGACGCGGGGGCATGAACCTTGCCGGTCCCGTCCCCCAGCCTGTCCGAGCCCGCCAAGCCCGCCAAGCCCGACCGTCCGAGCCTGACCGTCCGAGCCTGACCGTCCGAGCCTGACCGTGTGTGCCGGGGTGCCGGCCGCGACCAGAGGGGCGCCCATGCGCATCACCGCCGTCGAATCGACCGAGCTGTTCGTACGCGTGGCCACCGGCCAGGACCCGCGCCAGGTGGTCCGCGTCGTCCTCGGCGAGGTGCCGGACGGCGCGTCCCCGGTGGTCGAGGTCACCGGCCCGGGGGTGCGGGGCGAGCGGAGCCTGAGCGCGCGGGGCCAGGCGGTCCCGGAAACAGCGCCGGCGGGAACGCCGGCGAGGGCGCCCGCGGAGGTGCCGGTGGAGATGTCCGTGGAGGTGCCGGTGGAGGCCGCCGCGCCCGCCGCGGTCCCGGGCGCACGCGTCCCGATCACCGTGCGGGCCGCCGCGGGCCGGGAGCGGTGCACGGCCGAGGGCGAGCTGCTCGTGGCCGAGCCGGGGTGGACGGTCTGGATGATCCCCCATTTCCACTACGACCCGGTCTGGTGGAACACCCAGGCCGCCTACACCGCCACCTGGGACCACGCGGGCGGCCCGGCGCAGGCGAACCGGCAGGAGTTCCAGCACGCGGGATTCGACCTCGTCCGGCTCCACCTGGACACCGCCAGGAGGGAGCCCGGCTACAAGTTCGTGCTCGCGGAGGTCGACTACCTCAAGCCGTACTGGAACGCCCACCCCGAGGACCGGGCTTACCTGCGCCGCCTGCTCGCGGAGGGCCGGCTGGAGATCATGGGCGGCACCTACAACGAGCCGAACACCAACCTGACCGGCCCCGAGGCGACGATCCGCAACATCGTCCACGGGATCGGCTTCCAGCGCGACGTGCTCGGCGGCGATCCGGCCACGGCCTGGCAGCTCGACGCGTTCGGGCACGACCCGCAGTTTCCCGGGCTGATCGCCGAGGCGGGGCTGACCTCCAGCTCGTGGGCGCGCGGGCCGTACCACCAGTGGGGCCCGATGCTCGCGGGCGGAGGCTGGGGCGACCCGTCGGTGATGCAGTTCCCCTCGGAGTTCGAGTGGCTGTCGCCGTCGGGGCGCGGGGTCACGACCCACTACATGCCGGCCCACTACAGCGCCGGGTGGTGGATGGACTCCGCGCCGGCCCTGGAACAGGCCGAGGCCGCCGTCTACGAGCTGTTCACGTTGCTCAAGAAGGTCGCCGCGACCCGCAACGTGCTGCTGCCCGTCGGCACCGACTACACCCCGCCCAACAAGTGGGTCATGGAGATCCAGCGCGACTGGAACCGGCGCTACGTCTCGCCCCGGTTCGTCTGCGGGCTGCCCAGGGAGTTCTTCGCCGCCGTGCGGGACGAGGGCGTCCGCCTGACGCCGCAGACACGGGACATGAACCCGATCTACACCGGCAAGGACGTGTCGTACATCGACACCAAGCAGGCGCAGCGGCACGCCGAGACGCGGCTCGCCGACGCCGAGAAGTTCGCCGCCGTCGCCGCGGCGACCCTCGGCGCGCCCTACCCGCACGGCGCCCTCGACAAGGCCTGGCGCCAGATCGCGTACGGCGCGCACCACGACGGCATCACCGGATCGGAGTCCGACCAGGTCTACCTGGATTTGATGACGGGCTGGCGGGAGGCGTACGACCTGGGCGGGCGGGTCCTAGACGCGTCGCTGCGCCGCCTCGGCGAGGGCCTGACCGGCGTCGCCGTCTGGAACCCCTCCTCCTGGACGAGGACCGACCTCGTCCGCGTACGGCTGACGCTGCCCGAGCCGGGGTCGTACGGCGTGACGCTCGACCCGCCGGTCGGGGGCCTGCTGCTCGAACACCCCGAGCGGCACCCCGACGGCAGCCTCGCGGCCGTGGACGCGGTCTTCGTCGCCGGCGACGTGCCCGCGCTCGGTTACCGGACGTTCCGGCTGGCGCCCACCGCCGAGCCCGCCCCGATCGGCTGGGCCGTACGCGAGGGGACCCGGATCGAGAACGCCACGCACGCGGTGGAGGTCGACCCCGAGCGCGGCGGGACGGTGTCGAGCCTCATCGTGGAGGGCCGCGAGCTGCTGCAGCAGGGCCGGGTGGGCAACGAGCTGCTCGTCTACGACGAGCACCCGGCGCACCCCCGCTTCGGCGAGGGTCCGTGGCACCTGGTGCCGAGCGGCGAAGTGAGCGGTTCGGCCGCGGCTCCCGCTGAGGTCACCGTCGCCGAGTGCCCGGCGGGGCGGCGGATCGTCGCCTGCGGCAGGGTCGGCCCGGTCGTCTACACGCAGGAGATCACGCTCTGGGACGGGCTGCCGCGGGTGGACCTCACCACCCACGTGGACGAGTTCCACGGCTCCGACGTGCTGCTCCGGCTGCGCTGGCCGGTGCGGGTGCCGGGGGCGCTGCCGGTCAGCGAGGTCGCCGGCGCCGTCGTCGGCCGCGGGTTCGGCCTGATCGACGTGGACTCGGCGGAGCACCCGTGGACGCTGGACAACGCCGCGCACACCTGGTTCGCGCTGTCGTCCACCGCCCGCGTCGTGCTGCGCTCGCCCGCCGGACGCCCTCTCGGCGCGCGGGCCGTCGGCGTCGCCGAGATCATCGCGCCACCCGCCCCGGCGCCGTCCGGGCCGCCCGCGCCCGAAGGGCCCGCGTCCAAAGGGTCCGCGCCGGCCGCGCCCGCGTCGGGTGGGAGACCAGGGGTGCCCGCCGACGGGCTCAGGGACCTGGCCGTGGCGCTCGTGCGGCAGGGCGTGACCTCGACGTGCTCCACCGGGCCCGGCCCCCGGTACGGGAACCTCGCCGTGGACTCCAACCTGCCCGACGTGCGCATCGCGATCGGCACGCCCGAGGAGAACCCGTTCGTCGCGGCGCTGCTGGACGACGCGGAGGCGGCGGAGCTGCGCGCGCGTCTCGACGCCGACGGCCGGGCCCGCCTGTGGGTGCCGGCGGACGAGTCGCTGGAGAAGGTCTGGGTGCCGGGCGCGGACCTCACCGGCCCCCGCGATCTTCCGGTGCTCGTGGTCTGCGGCGAGGGCGCGGTCGAGGAGCTGGTAGCGGACCTCGCCGACGCGGCTGTGGAGGTGGTGACGGACGCCGAGCCGGCCGACGCGGTCCTCGACGACTTCACCGTCGGGATCGTCAACCGGGGCATCCCGGGCTTCGCGATCGATCCGTCGGGGGCGTTGCACGTGTCGCTGATGCGGTCGTGCACCGGCTGGCCGTCCGGCGTGTGGATCGATCCGCCGCGCCGCACCGCGCCCGACGGCTCCGGTTTCCAGCTCCAGCACTGGACGCACACGTTCGAGTGCTCGCTGGTGGCCGCCCCGGGCGACTGGCGGGCGGCCGATCTCGTACGGCTCGGCCACGACGTCAACCACCCCCTGTCGGCGACCGTGGGGGAGGACGGGCCGGCGGGCGAGTCGCGGTCGTTCCTGGAGACCGGGCCCGGCCTGGTCCTCACCGCGCTCAAGGCGTCCGGGAACCCGATCGCCTCGGGCCGGACGCCCGGTCCGGTGACCGGCCTGACCGCGCGCGTGTACGAGGCCGGCGGCCGGACCGTCCCGCTGTCGATCGCCACGACACTGCCCCTGGGGGCGGGCACTGGGGGCGCGGGCACTGGGGGCGCGGGGACTGGGGGCGCGGGGACTGGGGGCGCGGGCGTTGGGGGCGTCGGGGAAATCGGCGGCGCGGTGCCGTGGCGGCGGGCCGACCTCCTGGAGCACGCCATTGGAGACGCCCCCGCCACGCTCGACGGCATGGAGATCGTCACGCTGGTCGCCCCGCTCCGTCCCCGGCCCGCGACCGCGGACGTGGGCGGAGAGCGGGCCGGCCGCCTTGAGGGGGGCGTCGCGGCGGCAGGCGGCCGGGCGGCGGCCGGTGGGAGTGCGCGGCCGATGCCGGAGACCGAGCCGCACCAGCCGATCCACACGCGCTACTGGCTGAACAACACCGGGCCCGCGCCGATGGGCGACCTGCCGGTCGCCGTGCATCTGTCCCCGCTCGACCTGGACGTCGCGGGGCCGGTGGAGCTGACCCTGACCATCGCCTCCGGCCTCACGGAGGACCGGGCGGAGGGCGTGGTCACGCTCACCGCCCCCGACGGCTGGTCGGTGGAGCCCGCCGTCCGGCCGTACGTGCTGCCTCCAGGAGGCCACGCCACCGTGCCGGTGCGGCTCACGCCGCCCCTGGACGCGGAGGGCGGCCTCTACCTGCTCGGCGCGCGCACCGAGTTCGGCGGCCAGGCGTACGAGGACGTGACCCGGCTGCACGTGTTCCGGCCGGGTGAGGGCGGACGGCGGTCGCCGGGGCTGGAGGTGACGCTGGAGGGTCCCGGCGGCCCGCCGCACCTGCGGCTGACGCCCGGAGGCCGGGCGGAGATCGTGGTCCTGCTGCGGTCCGAGGCGCGGTCGCCGGTTTCCGCGCAGGTGCAGCTCGTCGGCCCGTGGCAGACGTTCGAGATGTTCCCCGAGTGGAACACCGGGGCCGTCGTGCCGCCCGAGGGCGAGGCGGAGGTGCGCTTCCCGGTACGCGTGCCGCCGGGCACCCGCCCGGGCCGCTGGTGGGCGCTCGTGAAGATCGCCTGTGCCGGGTGGCTGCACTACACCGACACGATCGAGGTCGAGGTCGAGCCGTGAACGGCCCGGACGCTCCCCGGACCGGTACGGCGTCCGATGGGGAGGGCGGCGGGGGGCGCCCTGTTCCGCGGGCCGCGGCGGTGGCGGGAGATCGGGTGATCACGGTCGCCGAGGTGGAGCGGCGGCTCCGCCTGATGCGCGGCGGCCCGCTCGCGGCCCGGCTGCCGCGCCCGGAGACCGCCGAGGGCCGCAACCTGCGCCGCTGGCTGGTGCAGGTCATGGTGGCCGAGACGCTGGCCGAGCAGGAGGCGGCCCGTCTCGGCCTGCCGGTCGGGCACCCCGCGCGGCCGGGACATCCTCTGCTGGCCGGGCACCCTCTGTCGGCCGGGCACTGCCCGCCGCCGGGGGCGGAGCCGGCGCTCACGCTGGCCGGGGCGCTCCGGACGGGCGGCGTCGCGGCCGCCGTCCTGGTGACGACGCCGGCCGCCAGGGAGGTGTGCCGGGCGCTCGCCGCGGGCCGCGAGCCGTCCGAGGACGAGGTGCGCGACTACTACCGGCGCAACCTCGACCGGTTCACCACGCCGGAGACGCGCTGGGTCCGTCCGTTCGGGCCGGTCCGGCGCGGGCAGATCGCCGGGCCGATCGAGGACGCGGTCTTCGCCGCCCGCGAAGGTGAGACGGTCGGGCCCGTGGAGGGCCCCGGCGGCCCCTGGACTCTGGTGGTCGAGCGGATCGAGGCGGCGCGGCGGGAGCCGTACGCGGCCGTGCGGGAGCGGATCCGCGCGGAGCTGGCCAAGGAGAGCGGGGAGCGGGCCTTCGCCCGCTGGCTCGACGCACGGCACGCCGACTCGGTCGTGCTCGCGCCGGGGCACGAGCATCCGGCCGACCCGGCCCAGCCCGACGCCGGCCACCGGCACTGACCACGCGAAACACCCCGCTCCCCGGCGGTCCGACCCCGGCGTTTCGGGGCACGTGAGTAGGCATGGCACAGCAAGTCAGCGCCTTCGACGCGCAGTTCCTCAACTTCGAGACGGGCACCAACCTCGCGCACATCGCGGCGCTCACGATTCTCGACCCCTCCGGCAGGCCCGGCGGCGCGCTGACCCGTGAGGACCTGATCGCGCTGCTCAAGCGGCGGCTCCATCTCGCGCCGCCGCTGCGCAGGCGGCTGGTCGAGGTGCCCTTCGGGCTCGACCACCCCTATTGGGCGGAGGATCGCGAGGTCGACTTCGACTACCACGTACGGGATCTGGCGCTGCCCCCTCCCGGCGACGACCACAAGCTCGCCGAGCAGGTCGCCCGCCTGCACGGGGCACGGCTCGACCGTGGGCGGCCGTTGTGGGAGATCTACCTGATCCACGGCCTGGCCGAGGGCCGGGTGGCGATCTACACGAAGGTCCACCACGCCGCCGTCGACGGCGTCACCGGGGCCGAGGTGCTGGCCGCCGTGATGGACTTCGAGCCGGAGCCGGCCGACGTGCCCGCTCCGGAGGCCGCGGCCGAGCCGCAGGAGGCCCCCGATGCGCTGGAGATGCTGATCAGGGGCGTCGCGCGGGTGCTGGACAACCCGTTCGCCCTGCTGCGCTTCGTCGCCGAGGCGATGCCGCGGCTGGACGAGGTGCCGTTCGTGGCGCAGCTTCCGGGGGCCGGGCTGGTCTCGCGGTTCGTCCGGGGCATCGGCGGCGGGGACGCCGAACCCCTGCCCGAGCTGCCCAGGATGGTCGTGCCCCGCACACCGTTCTCCGGGCCGATCTCGCGGCACCGCCGATTCGCGTTCGGCCAGTTGCCCCTGGACGAGGTCAAGCGGATCAAGAACGCCTTCGGCGTCACCGTGAACGACGTCGTCATGGCGATGTGCGCCACGGCGCTGCGACGCTGGCTGGCCAAGCGCGACGAGCTGCCCCGTCAGCCGCTCGTCGCGGGAATCCCGGTCTCCACCCGGGGACAGGCCGCCAACGGCTCGGCCGCCAACGAGGTCATGCTGACCATGACCACCCTGCCGACGGACGTGGCCGACCCGCGCGACCGGCTGCTGTCGGTGAACCGCTCGATGCGACTGGTCAAGGAACGCCTCGCCGCGGCGCCGGCGGCCTGGCTCCTGGAGTTCAGCCAGGCGATGCCGGCCGCGCTGAGCGCGCTGGCGGCCAGGTCCGCCTTCCGGATCGCCTCGCGTGCCGCACCCGCCATGAACCTGCTGGTCTCCAACGTGCCGGGACCTCAGACGCCGCTCTACGTGTACGGGGCGCGGGTCCTCGCGCTCTACCCGATGTCGGTGATCACGGACGTCAGCGGGGGGATCAACATCACGGTGTTCTCCTACGACGGCAGGCTCGGCTTTGGGATCGTCACCGACCGCGACATGGTGCCCGACGTGTGGGACCTCATCGACTACCTGCGGGACTCGCTGGCCGAGTACGGCACCCTGGCGCCCCCGGCCGAGCCGGCCACGGCGAAGCCCGCCAGGCCCGCGAAGCCGCGAAGGACGGCGAAGGCGGGCGCGGCGGCGGCACGCGGCGCGCGGGCGGCCGAGGGGCCGCCGCAGGAGCAGGGCACGGCGGCGAAGCGGAGGCGGACGCGCAAGCCTCCGGAGCCGCCGCCCGGCTGAGGTCCTTCACACGCCCTCGCCCACGACCGGCCACCGTCGGTCAGGAGAGGGCGTCGCCCGTCGTGCGCGGTCCAGTGTGGTCCGCGCCGAGACCGGACGTGGAGCCGGGGACGGCAGGGGGCTGTGTCCCCTGTCCGCCGTCTCCCAGCGTCAGCGCCGCGATCCCGGCCGTGAGCAGCAGGGCGAAGACGGCGGCGATCACGGCGAACACGATCGACTGCCGGGACATGCCGGAGCGTGGAGGGAGCGGGGGAGCGGACCCCTGCCGAGACCCCGGCGGCCGGTGACCGGGAGGCCGGAGGCCCTGTGGTTGGTGACCCTGTGGTTGGTGACCCTGTGCTTGGTGGATCGGTGCCGCGTTCGGCGCGGTCACCGCGCGGCGCAGGTCCTGACCGCCGGCGGGAACGCCTCCGCCCGGGCCGGTGAGCGAGTGCCCCGCGGCGGGGGTGCGAGCCTGGACAGGCCGCCGCTCCCCGGGGTGCTGACCGAGCGCCGCGGCCGGCCCGGAGGGGGACGGGGTGGGCGGGGACGGGGCGGGACCGGAGAGGGACGGAACGCTCCACCCCGGAACGCCGGCCAGGTTTCCGGGTGCGCTGCTCGCCGGGCCCATGGGTGCGCCGGCCGGGCCCTCGGGCGCGGCGGAGTGCGGACGGTCCCCCGGGGCGGAGCCGTCCGGTGCCAGGGCGGTGAGCGCGTCCCGCAGCCCGGCGGCCGTCTGGATCCGCCGGGCCGGATCGGTCGCCATGCCGTGGCGCAGGACGTCGGTGAGCGCGCCGGGCACGCCGGGGATGTCCGGGATCGGCAGCCGGTGCAGCGCCATGATGGCCGCGATGTTCACCACGCCGCTGTCCGGGAAGCGCGGCGGCCTGCCCTGGAGCAGGGCGTACAGCGTGGCCGCGAGCGCGTACACGTCCCCGGCGGCCGTGGGCTCGATGAGGTCGAACGCCTCCGGCGGAGCGTAGGCGGGGGTGAGCGACTCGCGCGTGACCGACACCTCGCCCTGCGCCGCGCCGCCCTGCCCCGGCATCGTGGCCAGCCCGAAGTCCGACAGGGCCACCATGCCGTACGAGTTGACCAGGATGTTGGCGGGCTTGACGTCGCGGTGGAGGACGCCCACGGCGTGGGCGGCGGCCAGCGCATCGGCGATCTTGATGCCGATGTCGCGCACCTCGCGGGGGCCGAGCGGGCCGCCGTCGCGCAGCCGGTCGGCCAGGGACCCGTTCGGGCACAGCTCCAGCACCATGTACGGCCGGCCGTCGGGCAGCACGCCCGCGTCGTAGACGTCGGCCACGTGCGGGTGGCCGGACAGGGCGCCGGCGGACGTCACCTCGCGCATGAACCTGCGCCGGTCGCGGTCGGAGACGAGCACGCGGTTGTCGACCTTGAGCGCGACCTCGCGGCCCACCGCGAGCTGCCTGGCCCGGTACACGACCCCGAAGCCTCCCTGGCCCAGGATGCCGAGCACCTCGTAGCCCGACACCAGCGGCCCGCCCGCCTCGCCCACCCCGCACCTCCAGAGGACCCGGCGGAACCGTTCACCAGAGAGTCCCGGACCGGAAAATCCCGGACCAGATACCCGCGTCCGGCACATTACCGGAGCGATCGCCCATAGGGCCCGGTCTTGATCCAGGCGACGCGGAATCGGCACCTATGCTGTGCTCATGACGGGGCTCACGACGGGAGGCGCCACCACGGGAGGCGCCACCACGGGAGGCGCCACCACGGGAGGCGCCACCACGGGCGGCCGGAGCCCGGAGCGGCGCAGGGACCTGCTCGACGCGGCCGACCGGGTGATCCGCAGGGAGGGCCCGCAGGCGTCGATGGCCGCGATCGCGGCGGAGGCGGGCATCACCAAGCCGATCCTCTACCGTCATTTCGGCGACAAGAGCGGCCTGTACCAGGCGCTCGCGGAGCGCCACACGCGTGTCGTGATCGATCTGCTGCGCCCGGAGTTCGCCAGGGCCATGGCCGATCCCCGGGTTCGCGCCCGGGCCACCATCGAGGCATACCTGGAGACCATCTCGGCCAACCCCAACCTCTACCGCTTCCTGTTCCACCGGGCCAGCGCGGAGGACAGCCGCACCCACACCCAGATGGCCGCAATCGTGCGCAGCATCGGCGAGGAGCTGGGCGCGGTGCTCGTGGAGGAGGGCGTCGCCGACCCGGTACGCGCCCGGGTGCTCGGCCACGCGTTCGTCGGCATGGTTCAGGCGATCGGCGACTGGTGGCTGGAGAACCCCGGGCTCGACCGGGACACGGTGGTGGACAGCCTCGTCGACGTGATCGCCGGGGCGCTCACATCCTGAGGCCGTCCACTCCCGTCGCCCTGGATCACGCCCTCAATCAGGTCAGATAACGCTCAAATCCGTTTAAGGGCCCCATGGGGGCCTTCATAACGCATGCCCGTGAAACATCGATGTCACCCGGCCGGGGTAACTTAGTTGACCTAACTAACTTCCGTCCGCCGCGCGCCGCGCGGAAACAGGCCGTGCGCTGTGCGGACCAAGAGGAGGGGAACCACTCCGTGGCCGTAGCGAACCAGTCCCTGGCGGGGGCGTCGCCGCAGCCGGCGCCGTCCTCGCGGTACAAATGGATCGCGCTGTCCAACACCACCCTCGGCGTCCTGATGGTGACGATCAACCAGTCCATCGTGCTGATCGCCCTTCCGGACGTCTTCCGCGGCATCCACCTGAACCCGCTCGACCCCGGCAACACGGGCTACCTGCTGTGGATGATGATGGGCTTCATGGTCGTCACGGCCGTACTGGTGGTGATGTTCGGCCGCCTGGGCGACATGTTCGGCCGGGTCCGCATGTACAACCTCGGGTTCGCGGTCTTCAGCCTGTGCTCGATCATGCTGTCGCTGACCTGGATGGACGGCGACGCCGGGGCGATGTGGCTGATCGGCTGGCGGATCGTGCAGGGCATCGGCGGCGCGCTGCTGTTCGCCAACTCCACCGCGATCCTCACCGACGCCTTCCCCGTGCGCCAGCGCGGCACCGCGCTCGGCATCAACTCCATCGCAGGCATCGCGGGCTCCTTCCTCGGCCTGGTCATCGGAGGGGTCCTGGCCCCGGTCGACTGGAAGGCGATCTTCCTGGTCTCCGTGCCGTTCGGCGTCCTGGGCACGATCTGGGCGTACGTCAAGCTGCGGGACAACGGCGTGCGCCGCCGGGCGCGGATGGACTGGTGGGGCAACGCGACCTTCGCCGTCGGCCTCATCGCGCTGCTGGTCGGCATCACCTACGGCATCCAGCCGTACGGGACCGGCGTGATGGGCTGGGGCAACCCCTGGGTCGTCGCCGCGCTCGGCGGGGGCGTCCTGCTGCTCGCGCTGTTCGCGTGGATCGAGATCAGGGTGGACGAGCCGCTGTTCCGGCTCACGCTGTTCCGCAACCGCGCCTTCCTCGCGGGCAACGTCGCCAGCCTGCTCACCGCCCTCGGGCGCGGCGGCCTGCAGTTCATGCTGATCATCTGGCTGCAGGGCATCTGGCTGCCGCTGCACGGCTACAGCTTCGAGGAGACGCCCCTGTGGGCGGGCATCTACATGATCCCGCTGACCGTGGGCTTCCTGCTGTCGGCGCCGGTCTCCGGCTGGCTGTCGGACCGGTTCGGGCCGCGGATGTTCACCGTCGGCGGCACCCTGGTCACCGCGGCGAGCTTCTTCGCTCTGATGACCCTGCCGACGGACTTCGGCTACGGGCTCTTCGCGCTGCTCATCCTGGTCAACGGCCTCGGGTCCGGCCTGTTCTCCTCGCCCAACCGGGCGGAGATCATGAACTCGGTGCCCGCCGAGTCGCGCGGCGTCGGCGCGGGCATGACCGCGACCTTCCTGAACTCCTCGATGGTCCTGTCCATCGGCGTGTTCTTCAGCCTGATGATCGCGGGCCTGTCGCAGTCGCTGCCGCACACGATGCACGACGAGCTGGTGGCCCAGGGCGTGCCCGCCGCGCAGGCCGAGGGCATCGCCCAGCTGCCGCCGATCGCCGTGCTGTTCGCGGCGTTCCTCGGATACAACCCGTTCCGGCAGCTCCTCGGCGGCATCCTGGACCGGCTGCCCGACGGCGGCGCCCACCTGACGAGCAAGGAGTTCTTCCCGCACCTCATCGCGGGCCCCTTCCACCAGGGCCTGGTCATCGCCTTCTGGTTCGCCGTGGCCGCGTGCCTGGTGGCCGCCCTGTCGTCGCTGCTGACCGACCGCGTCGGCCGTGGGCACCGCGCCGCCGCCCACGAGTCGCTCGGCTCCGAGCTCGCCGCGGTCTCCGGCGAGGCCGGCCTGGCCGGCAACGAGCTGGTCGTCCCGGACGAGGAGTTCGACGCCCAGCGCGCCGTACCGGACAAATGAGCGTCGGCGACCAGAGGCCCCGGCACTGACGTGCGCGTAGTCGCCCACCGCCTGGGCCAGCCGGAACCGTCCTGCGCCGGCGGCGCGCTCAGACGGCGACGACGAGCTTGTTCGCCGAGATGCCGCCCCGGAGCTGCCGCAGCGCGTCGGGGACGCGGGCGAGTCCGTGGCCGACGACGGTCGCGTCCGGTGCGGCCCGGTAGGCGCCGGTGGCGAGCGCGGTCGGGAGGAAACCCGCGTAGATCGCCGGTCCGACCTCGTTGTCCTTCAGGGTGCCGCCCCAGATCCCGCTCACCCGCACCCCGGGCCGCCGTGCCCACGGGGGCCGTATGCGTACGAGCCACCCGGGCTGCGCCGACGCGACGCGCTTGCTGCCCGTGGTGCGGGACGCGATCGCGACCGCCGGTGCGAGTGACCCGGATCCGATGGCGAGCGTGCCGGCGAGAGGGCTGTCGCCGATCCGGTCCACGATCTCGTCGACGGCGGCGGGGCTGCGGCGGTCGACCGCCTCGGCCGCGCCCAGAGACCGGACGTAGTCGAAGTTGCGCGGCGAGGCGGTCGCCACCACGCGGTAGCCGGCGTTGCGGGCGAGCTGGATCGCGTTGCTCCCGACGCTCGTCGAACCGCCCCAGACGAGCACCGTCTCCGACCGCTCGACGGGGTCGGGGACGGGCATCGCCAGCCCGAGGTGGTCCTGCTGGAACATGCCGGTCGCCGCGGTCGAAAGCGCCAGCGGCAGCACGGCGGCCTGCTCGAACGGCAGCGAGTCGGGAATCGGGGAGACCATGTGCTGCATGAGCACGACATAGTGCTGGAAGGCGCCCTCCGCCGCGCGGTTCTGCGACTTCTCGACGCCGAACGCGTGCCCGAGAACGCGATCGCCCGGTCGCAGCCGCGCGACGCCTGTGCCGACCTCGACGACCTCGCCGGCGACATCCGAGCCCACCACGGCCGGGAAGGTCAGCCAGGGCAGGACCACGCGATACAGGAAGCCCGGTATGCCGTCGATGAAGTTCACGGCGACCGCCCGCACTCGGACGACGACCTCGTTCGCCGCCGGGGGTGTGTAGGGGGCGGGCCCCACCTCGAAGCGCGCGCCTCGCTTCGGCAGCCACAGCGCGATGTTCTGCTCGCTCATCTCAAGGTCTCTTTCCTCTATGTGATCGCTGGGCTGCGTCGTCGGATCACGCGAGCCGCACCCGCAGACTAGACAGTGTCTAGTATCTAGTCAACGTCTACTTTCAGTATCATCAGGTCGTGACCGCTCGGCCTTTCCACCATGGCAATCTCCGTGCCGTGCTGCTCGACCAGGCGGAGGCGGTGCTTCGCGAGCGGGGGATCGACGCCTTGTCCCTGCGGGAACTGGCGCGTGAGGCGGGCGTCAGTCATGGAGCCCCCCGGAGTCATTTCATCGATCGGAGCGCGCTCCTCGACGCATTGGCGGAACGGGGCTTCGTCCGGCTCGCCGACGAGATTCGCGAGGCGGCGGCGCGCGAGCCCGACGACTATGCACGCGCCCTTCACGCGGCGGCCTCTGCGTACGTGAGGTTCGCCGTGAGGGAGCCGGCACTGCTCGATCTCATGTTCGCGGCGAAGGTGGACGCCCCGTCGCAGGCGGTCCGTAACGCCGCGGAGCGCCTGTTCGACACCATGACCGGCATCATGAGCGCGGGTGTCGGAGCGGGCGCAGATGACGCAGGCGACGTCGGCCGGCTGACGCTGCTGCTGGCCGCGACCGTTCAGGGCATCTCGGCGCTCGTCACGTCCCGACGGATCACGATGCCTCAGGGCGAGGCGCTCATCGACGACGCGATCACACGCTTCCTCCTGGGGCCGTCGACCCGGCGGTAGCCGTACCGCGGATGCCGGTCCGCCCGGACGGGCGCGGTCCCCGTCGCGCAGGCGCCCAGTGATCACGCACCGCGCGTTCGGGCACGCCCTCCTCCCGGCGGAGGGATATCCCTACGTCCGATCGGGGGGCCTCTCGGATTTCGCCCGGCACGCGTCTCGGCGAGCGTGGGAAGAAGCGGCACAATCCGAAGGAGGACACGACGCATGCGTGGCAGAACACGACTCGTGGCCGCCGGGCTCGCGACGGCGGCGATCACTGCCGGGCTCGTCCCGGCTCAGGCGCGGGCCGTGGGAAAGCGGCCGGCGATCGAGTGGACGGCCTGCGCCGAGGACGGGTTCCCGGCGGGAACGCGATGCGGCACGATCGACGTGCCGCTCGACTGGGCTCACCCGGACGGGAGGACGACGACCCTGCGCATCGCGCGGCTGCAGGCCGCCGATCCCGCACACCGGATCGGCGGCGTGCTGCACATCCCCGGCGGCCCCGGCAACAGCGGGATCGAGGACATCAAGCAGGCGGCGGGCGACCTCGCCGGGATCCGGGAGCGCTTCGACCTCATCGCCTACGACCCGCGCAACACCGGCCTCGCCGCCAAGCTGCCCGAGTCCTGCGCACAGCCGGCGGTGCCGGCCCTGACCGAGCCCCGCGACCGGGCCGAGTACGACGCCCAGGCCGGGGCGATCGCCGCGGCCATGCGCAGGTGCCGGGCCGAGGACCGCAGCGGGCTGTACGGCAAGCTCGACTCGGTGTCGGTGGCCCGCGACATGGACGCGATCCGCGCGGCCCTGGGCGAGCGGCGGCTCAGCTTCATGGCCAACTCAGCCGGAGGGGTGCCGGCCGCCGCCTACCTCCGGCTGTTCCCGGAACACGTCCGCGCCATGTACCTGGACGGCGTGATCAACCAGACCGCGGGCTGGGCGAACCAGAGCCTGCTCGGCTACCGGGGCCTGGAGCACGAGTTCGAGCGCTTCACCGCCTGGTGCGCGGCGACGCCCGCCTGCGCCCTGCACGGCGAGGACGCCGGGAAGGTCTGGCGTGACCTCACCGCGCGGGCCGACAGGTCGCCGCTCCCGGTCACCTCGCAGCGGTTCGGCCGGGGGAAGCTGACCGGCTCCTCCCTGCGGTGGTTCGGCTTCGCCCCCGACCCCGGGCCCGGCGACTCTCGATGGCTGGCGTTCGCCGAGGCGGTGGACAAGGCCCGGCTGGGGGACGGCTCGGGCTTCGCCGACGTGGCCCTGGGCAACGTCGCCATCTGGACGATGCCCCTGCTGCTCGGCATGACCTGCGGCGACGACCGGGGCTACCACGGGTACGAGGAGTACGTCAGGGTCCGCCGCGAGGCGCGGAGGATCTCACCGAACTTCGGCGGCGCGGATCCCGACGCGCTCGGTTGCGCGGGATGGCCCCTTCCGGTCGCGAACCCGTCACGTCCCCTGCCGGTCCGCGGCCTGCCGCCGCTGCTCGGCGCGGGAACGTGGGGCGACTTCGCGTGGACCGACAGCCTGGTCCGGCGGGTCCCCGGCTCTGTCTCGATCCGGTACGAGGGTCCGGGCCACGCCCTCTACCTCTCGGGCAACCGGTGTGCGATCAGGCACGCCACGCGGTATCTCACGGACCTCGCGCTGCCCCTGCCCGGCACCGTCTGCCTCCCCGGCGACTGATCGGGCTCCCCGGGCGTGGCCTCCGCACCGTCGCGGTTGTCCCACCGCACGCTTGTGGCCGGCTCCACACGGCGCGCGCCGCCGCGTCGAGCCGGCCACAAGTCCGTACGGACCCCCGATCGGGCGGCCACGGTCGGCGGGACCTCAGGAAGCAGGCGCTGTGGTTTCCAGTTCGTGGACGCGCGGGTCGCCCTGGTCGGCGAAGTAGTCCTCCGGCCGGGTGCCGTCCGGGCCGTCGGCGCTCTTGAGCGCGCGGGCCACGAAGGTCCCGAGCACGGCGACGACCAGGTTGACGATCAGCGCGAGGAAGCCGGCGTACACCGTGATCTTGGTGTCGAACCCGAGCTGCGACAGCGGGAAGGCCGAGCCGCCGAAGTGGGCGTGGTTGGTGGCCGGGTTGGCGATGTTGTACAGCAGCAGCATCCCGGCCGCCATGCCGGCGGCCCAGCCCGCGACGAGGCCGCCCCGGTGGAACCACCGGGTGTAGAGGCCGAGGCCCACCGACGGGAGCGTCTGCAGGATGATCACGCCGCCGATGAGCTGCAGGTCGATCGAGAACTGCGGATCGATGAGCAGGATGCACAGCACCGCACCGATCTTCACGACCAGCGACGCGATCTTGCTGACCGTGGCCTCCTGGGCCGCGCTGGCGTTCCGGTTGAAGTACTCCCGGTAGATGTTGCGGGCGAACAGGTTGGCCGCGGCGATCGACATGATCGCGGCGGGCACGAGCGCGCCGATGCCGACGGCGGCGAAGGCGACCCCGGCGAACCAGTCGGGGAACACGTTGTCGAACAGCTGCGGAATGATCGTGTTGCTGTCCTTGCCGATCGGCTTGACCCCGGCCGCGATCGCCATGTAGCCGAGCAGCGCGATCAGGCCGAGCAGCAGGCTGTAGGCCGGCAGCGCCGACATGTTCCGCTTGATGACGTTCCGGTTCCGCGAGGCGAGGATGCCGGTGACGCTGTGCGGGTAGAGGAACAGCGCCAGCGCCGAGCCGAACGCGAGCGTGACGTACTGGAGCTGGTTGTTCGCGTTCAACGTGATGCCGTCGGGCGCCGGGGTCGCGTCGAACTTGGCCTTGGCGGCGTCGAAGATCGACGCCCAGCCGCCGAGCTTGGCCGGGATGTAGACGATCGCGACCAGGATCACCAGGTAGATCAGTGAGTCCTTGACGAACGCGATCAGCGCGGGGGCGCGCAGCCCGGACTGGTAGGTGTAGGCAGCGAGGATCGCGAACGCGATGATCAGCGGCAGGTCGCCCGTCAGCCCCATCGTCTTCAGCACCGCCTCGATGCCGACGAGCTGCAGCGCGATGTACGGCATGGTCGCGACGATGCCGGTGATCGCCACGAGCAGCGCCAGCGTGGGAGAGCCGAAGCGCACGCGGACGAAGTCGGCCGGCGTGACGAGGTTGTGCACGTGCGAGACCGACCACAGCCGCACCAGCACGAGCATCACCATCGGGTAGACGACCACCGTGTACGGCACCGCGTAGAACCCCATGGCGCCCGCGCCGAAGATCAGGGCGGGCACGGCCACGAACGTGTACGCCGTGTAGAGGTCGCCGCCGATCAGGAACCAGGTGATCCAGCTGCCGAAACTGCGCCCGCCGAGACCCCACTCGTCGAGGGTGGCGAGGTCGCCGGCCCGGCGCCACCGGGCGGCCACGAATCCCATGCCGCTGACGACCAGGAACAGGAGCGTGAAGATGACGATCTCGGTGGTCTTCACCGGTTCCTCCTCGTCGCGCGGTAGACGAGGGTGGTCGTGGCCACGCCGAGCACGATGAAGGCGAGTTGCAGCCAGTAGAACAGCGGGATGCCGAACAGCCGCGGTTCCACCGCGTTGAACAGGGGCGGGATGAGCGGGATCGCGACCGGCAGCAGGAGCAGCCAGTTCAGGGGACTGCGGTCGGGGCTTCGGCCGCGGTCGGTGCGGGGAGTCGTCACACGTTCTCCAATCGGACACGGACCAGGCGAGCCCGGAGATCCGCGTGACGGGCCGTCGCGCGGACCAGCGGGACGGTTGCTCGGCGGCAGCGTAAGGACCCACAAGTCACAGGGAGATCACCGATCGCCGAACGGTCGTGTTGGCGCGCCCAGCGACGATCGGAGGTCGATGGCGGCGACGTGGGCCGGGACGCGACTGCGTCGTTCGGCGGGGAGGCCGCCGGCCACATGACACCCGATACCTGACGCTGTCTGACAGGAACGGGCGGTAGCCTCCCGCCGGAAGGAGGCGATGAGATGCGGTACGTGGCGCTGCTGCGCGGCATCAACGTCAACCCCGCCACCACGCTGGCGATGGCCGACCTCAGGGCACTGCTGGAACGGCTCGGGTACGGGAACGTGCGCACGCACCTGCGCAGCGGGAACGCCCTGTTCACCGCCGACGGGAACGCCGAGTCGGTCGCCGTCGCGATCGAGCGCGGACTCCGGGAGGAGTGCGGCCTGTCTGTCGCGGTGATCGTCCGTACGGCTGAGCAACTTCGCGGTGTGGTGGAGCGCAACCCCCTGGAGGTCCGGGACCCCGCCCGGTTCGCCGTGGTCTTCCTGGCCCGGCCGCCGGACCGGGAGGGGCTGGCGAGCATCGACCCGGCGGCGTACGCCCCGGAGGAGATGCGGATAGGCGAGCGGGAGGTCTACGTCTACTTCCCCGACGGGCTGCGGCGTCCCAAGCTGCCGCCGCTCATGGAGAGGCATTCGACCGGCCCGGCGACCATGCGCAACTGGAACACCGTCACCCGCCTGCTCACACTCGCCGAGGGCCTCTAGGCATGTTCCCGGCTCGGCACCCAGTAGGGTCTGTGTCCTGATGAGCGCCACTCTTGTCGCGAAGGAACTCGCCGCCGGGCACGGCGACCGCGTCCTGTTCGCGGATCTCGATCTGGTCGTCGCGCCCGGGGACGTCGTCGGGCTGGTGGGGGTGAACGGCGCGGGCAAGTCGACGCTGCTGCGCCTGCTGGCCGGCCTCGACGCCCCCGAGCACGGCAGCGTGCGGCTCAGCCCGCCCACCGCCAACGTCGGCCATCTGCCACAGGAGCCCGAACGGCGGCCCGGTGAGACCGTCGCCGCCTTCCTCGCCCGCCGGACCGGGGTCGCCGCCGCACAGCGTGCCCTCGACGCGGCCACCGAGGCGCTCGTGAGCGGCGATCCCGGCGACGCGTACGCCGAGGCCCTCGATCGCTGGCTCGCCCTCGGCGGCGCCGACCTGGAGGATCGGGCCGCGGAGGTGGCCGCCGACCTCGGGCTCACGGTCGGCCTGGAGCAGGAGATGGCGTCCCTGTCCGGCGGCCAGGCGGCCCGGGTGGGGCTGGCCTCGCTGCTGCTCAGCCGTTACGACGTGTTCCTGCTCGACGAGCCCACCAACGACCTCGACCTCGACGGCCTGGACCGGCTCGAACGCTTCGTGACGGGACTGCGCGCCGGGACCGTGGTCGTCAGTCACGACCGCGAGTTCCTCGCCCGTACGGTGAACAGGGTGGTCGAGCTCGACCTGCCCCAGCGGCAGGTCCGCGCGTACGGCGGCGGTTACGACGCCTACCTGGAGGAGCGCGAGGTCGCCCGCAGGCACGCGCGCGAGCAGTACGAGGAGTACGCCGAGACCAAGGCGTCCTTGGAAACCCGCGCCCGGGCCCAGCGCGCCTGGATGGAGAAGGGCGTCAAGAACGCGCGCCGCAAGGCCACCGACGGCGACAAGATCGGGCGGAAGTTCCGCACCGAGGCGACGGAGAAGCAGGCGGCCAAGGCCCGGCAGACCGAGAGGCTGATCGAGCGGCTGGAGGTCGTCGAGGAGCCGCGTAAGGAGTGGGAGCTGCGGATGGAGATCGCCGCCGCGCCTCGCTCCGGGGCCGTGGTCGCGACGCTGCGCGGCGCGGTCGCCCGACGCGGCGCCTTCACGCTCGGGCCCGTCGACCTGCAGATCGACTGGGCGGACCGGGTCGCGATCACCGGCGCGAACGGCTCGGGCAAGAGCACCCTGCTCGGCGTTCTGCTCGGCCGGATACCCCTCGACGAGGGGACGGCGGCGCTCGGCCCCGGTGTGGTCGTCGGCGAGGTCGACCAGGCCCGCGCCCTCTTCGAAGGCGGCGAGCCGCTGCTCGACGCGTTCGGCGCGCTCGTCGACCTGCCGCCCGCCGACGTCCGCACGGTGCTCGCAAAGTTCGGCCTGCGCGCCGACCACGTGCTCCGCCCGGCGGCCACGCTGTCGCCGGGCGAGCGCACGAGGGCGGCCCTCGCCCTCCTGCAGGCCCGTGGGGTCAACCTGCTCGTCCTGGACGAGCCCACCAACCATCTCGACCTTCCGGCAATCGAACAGCTGGAGTCCGCGCTCGCCTCGTACACGGGGACCCTGCTGCTCGTCACCCACGACCGGCGCATGCTGAAGGCCGTCCACACGACACGCCGCGTCGTCGTCGAGGCCGGCCGGATCCACGAAGGCTGAGAACCCAGTCGCGTACGCGCTTCACGGCGGCCGCCGGGGCCGGTCGATCCGGGGTTTCGGCACCGGCTCACGGATGCCGTCGAAGGTGCCTCCCGCGCCCGGGAGCGCGCAGACCCTCGCGCGTACGGCACCAGGAAAGATCGGGAATATCACGCTCTCGCCAGATAGATCGCGCGCTGTCACCATGTGGGAATGAGAGGCTGGGCCAGCCGGCGCCGCGTCCTGCTCCCCGTTGCGGGCGTGGCCGCGGTCGCCGGGATCGGCTATGGGCTGACCAGGCTCTCCGAGTCGGACGCGGCGGTCAACTGGGCACAGCTCGCGAGCGTGGCCCTCGGCGTTTTCGCGCTCGTCCCTCCCCTGGTCAGCACCTGGCGGCGGCGGCAGCCGGGCGGCGCGAGCACGATCGAGCAGATCGACCGCGCCGAGCGGGCGCTGCGGGTGCTCGTGCACGAGCAGTGGCGCGAGGAGATCGTGATCCGCGATCTCGACGAGCCGGCCCGGCTGCCGGTCCGCTGGAAGATCTCCGGTCTCGACGTGATGGACCAGGACGAGCGCGTCGACGGGCTGCGGCTGCTGCGCTCGTGGTTCGGCTTCGGGCGAGTGCGGTTCGACGGGCGCACCGACCGGATGCCGGAGATGGCCGGACGGTTCCGCAAGCTCGCCCGGCACCGGCTGGTGATCCTCGGCGAGGCCGGCATGGGCAAGACGACGCTGGCCGTGCTCCTGCTCAGGGAGCTGCTGAAGGAGCCCCAGCCCGGCGACCCGGTCCCCGTGCTGCTGTCGATGTCCGGGTGGGATCCGGCGGCCGAGCCCGTCCACCGGTGGCTGGGCAGGCGGCTACGGGAGAACTACCCGGCGCTGCGCGCCCCCGAGTTCGGCCCGGACGCGGCTCGCGGCCTGGTCACCTACCGGCGGATCCTCCCGGTCCTGGACGGCCTGGACGAGCTGCCCGACGCGACGCGGCCGAAGGTGATCAACGCGCTGAACGCCGCCTCGACCGTGGAGTCGCTCATCCTCACCTGCCGCACGGCCGAGTACGTGACGGCCGTCAACCTCCGCGACGGCGCCGCGCTCGTCGGCGGCGCCGTCATCGAGCCCAGGCCCGTCAAGAGCTCGGACGTCATCTCCTATCTCCGCGACCGGCTCGCTCCCGGGCAACGGGCCGACTGGACCGGCCTGCTGTCCGCGTTGAAGGCCGACCCGGACGGCCCGCTGCCCCAGGCCCTGTCCACGCCGCTCGTCGTGTGGTTGCTGTACAAGGTGTACGTCGAAACCCGTGCGAACCCCACTCCGCTGTGCGACGCCGAGCGCTTCCCGACGGCGGCCGCCGTCACCGACCACCTGCTCGACAACCTCGTGCGGGCGAGCTTCGCGGCCACCCCGCCCGACGACGACCCCTCCGAACGGCACGAGCACGACCACCCGTTCCGTCCGCAGCGGTCCTGGGATCCGGACGAGGCCCACCGGTGGCTGTCGTTCGTCGCCCATCAGATGTCGGCGATCGGCACCAGGGACTTCCACTGGTGGCACCTCCACCGGGCGATCTCACGACGCTGGAGCACCCTCGTCGGGGGCGTGACCATCGGACTGACCGTCGGCGTCACGGTGGGGCTGACCAGCGACGCCGTGGTGGCGCTGCGCAGCCCGCACGCGGGCAGCCTCCGGGACGCGCTCTTCTTCGGTCTCGCCGGGGGACCGGTGGGCGGGCTCGTCGGCGGCCTCACCGGCGGGCTCATCCTGGAGCGTCTGAAGGGCTACACGCTGGAGCCGGCGTACGCCAACCTGCGCTGGCGCGGCAACGTCCGCCGGCTCGCCGTGCAGCTCACGCTCGGGCTGGTCACGGTGCTCCCGGTCGGCATGATCGCGGCGTTCGCGCTGTGGCGGGTCGCGGGGATCTCCTCGCAGGTCGACAACCTGATCCTCTACGCGCTCGTCATCGGCGTCATCGGCGGTGCCACCCTCGGGCTCAACAAGTGGGTGACGACCCCCCTCACGAACGACCGGCCGCAGGGCCCGCTGATCACGCTGCGGCGGGACCTCCAGCTCGTGTACGGGCGTTCCCTCACCTTCGGGCTGGCGCTGGGCCTCGCGTTCGGCTTCGCCGGGACGCTGGTCAACGGCTTCTCCGGGCTGCTGCACGGTGCCGAGGCCGGGATCGCCTTCGGGCTCGCGGGCGGCGTCGTGTTCACGCTCACGTTCGGGTTCACGGGAGCCAGCTCGATCTACCTCGTCGCCGTCGCCATGCTCCGCGCCCGCGGACGGATCCCGCTACGGCTGATGAGCCTTCTGGAGGACGCCCATCGCGTCGGGCTGCTCCGCCAGGTGGGGCCCGTGTACCGGTTCCGGCACGAGAAGCTGCAGGACCGTCTCGCCCACCTCCACGCGCACAACGATCGGCCGGAGCCGAAATAGCGGGCCACGGCCCGCGTGCGGTCCGCAGCCGTCGCCGGCCGGCTCAGGGCAGCGCGGGGAGGATCACGGCCGAGGGATGGCGGGGGTCGTGCAGGATCTCCTGGTCGGAGGCGACCATCGGGGTGCCCGCCGTCAGGGGCGCGCCGGTGCCCGGGTTGCGCGCGATGCGCGGGTAGGCCCCGCTCGCCACCTGCACCCGGATGCGGTGGCCGCGGCGGAACCGGTGGCCCATCGGCCACAGGTCGATCTCCACCCGGCGCACGCCGTCCTCGTCGCCGCGGTCCTCCGGGGTCAGGCGGCGCACGCCCTCGCAGACGTTCATCGACGCGCCGTCGGGGTGCACGTCGCACACCCGTACGACGAAGTCGGTGTGCTCCCTGCCGGTGCGCACGAACAACTCGGCGCTCACCGGGCCGATCATCTCGGTGTCCCGGTCGAGCGCCTCCGAGGTGTAGACGAGCACGTCACGCCGGGCCTCCAGGCGCCGGTTGTCCCTCGGCTCGGAGTTGCCGATCAGCACCGGTCCGCCGATCACCGGCGTGGGGTGCGCGGGGTCGTAGCGGTAGCGGTCCGGCTCGCCGCCCGCGGGGTTGTCCCGCGACAGGGCGAGGCCCGGCTGCAGGTGCCAGCGCTCGCGCCGCATCCCGGGCGGCGGCCAGTCGGGCTCGTCCCGCCACTCGCCCGCGCCGGTGACGTACAGCCGGACGGGGGAGGGGCGCAGCCCCGACGGGTCGCCGAGCAGGTGGGCGCGGAACCAGGCCAGGGCGTCGGCGTTGGCGGCCCGCCCGTGGCGGATGTCGGCGTGGTACCACGGCCCGATCGTCAGGTAGGGCCGGCGCCCGGCCGCCCGCAGCGCCGCGTAGTCCTTGAGCTGCCAGGGCAGGAACACGTCGTACCAGCCGCCGGTCATCGTGATCTCCGCGCCGACCTGCCCCACCGACGCGGAGAAGTCCACCTTGTCCCAGTACGTGCAGAGGGTCTCGCCATGGTGGGCCAGCAGTTCGCGGAAGAACGGCAGCGGCCTGCCCGCCGACAGCAGGTCGAGCTCGGGCAGCGGGCGGCCCGACAGCACGGCCCGCCGCGTGCGCCGGGGCGCGGTGAACGCGGCCACGCCGCCCAGCCTGCCCTCCAGGTGCGCGGTGAGCGTCGTCCAGATCAGCGTCGACTCCAGCGCGAACGACCCCCCGACGTACGCCGCGTCCCGGAAGCACGAGGCGGTCACCTGGACGGCCATCGCCCGCAGGTCGGGGGTCTCCGCCGCGATCGCCCACTGGGTGTAGCCGAGGTAGGAGGGCCCGTGCATGGCGAAGCTGCCGCCATACCACGACTGCGCCCGCATCCACTCGACCGTCGCCAGGCCGTCCTCCTGCTCGTGGACCAGGGGATCGAGCCGGCCGCCGGAGCCGAAGCCGCCGCGGCAGCTCTGGAGCAGCACCTGGAACCCGTGCCGGGCGAACGTCCAGCCGTACATCCAGCCGACCACCCCGCCCCTGCCGTACGGTGTGCGGATCAGGATGGTCGGCGGCCGGTCGGCGCCGACGGGCGCGTAGTGATCGGCCAGGAGCGCGACGCCGTCCGTCATCGGCACGGGCACGTCGCGGCGGACCCGGACTCGGTGGCCTTGAGGGCCACCCGGCCCGGCCGGGCCGCGGCGGTGCACCGGCACGCGGACCATGCCCCCTCCTTCCCCGGCCTCGGGCGGACAGCCCCGGCGCCGAGAGTGAGGTTTCCCGACCAGTAACAGAATATCTATCCGCTATTCGCCCTTCCAGTCATGCCGCGTTGCATGATCGCGACCACCGCCGCTACCCTTGGCGCATGCGAACTCTTGCACCCTCCCAGTGGTGGCGCCGCTGACAGGCGGCTTTTTCGCATTCGCGTCGAAGTGACCGGCCGCCCCGTGAGTGGCGGCCTTCTGTATGTCCGCCCCGGGGCATACGAAAAAAGGGGCGTTGACAGTGGAGATCAGCGGATATACCACGGCCGGCGGCATCGCGGTCGAGCGCCGGGTGCGCGAGGTGCCCGAGGAGGCGCTGGAGGAGATCGTCACGTCGCTGAGGGAGCGGCGCGGCGGGGCCTTCTCGTCCGGCATGGACTACCCCGGTCGTTACAGCAGGTGGGCGTTCGGCTACGTCGATCCCTGCCTGGAGATCGTCGCGCGGGGGCGGCGGATCTCCGCCCGCGCGCTCAACGAGCGCGGCCAGGTCGTGCTGCCGGTCGTCGCCTCCTGTCTGCTCGCGGCCGGCAAGCCCGTGTCCGAACCGGCCCAGGGCTACGTCGAGGTGCACGTCCCCGAGTCCGAGGACCTGCTGCCCGAGGAGATGCGCAGCCGCCGCCCCACCGTCTTCACCGCCATCCGCGAGATCATCGGGGCCTTCCGGTCCGACGACCCGCACCTCGGCCTGTACGGCGCCTTCGGCTACGACCTGGCCTTCCAGTTCGAGCCGATCCGCTACCGCCTGGCCCGGCCCCGCGACCAGCGCGACCTGGTGCTGCACCTGCCCGACCGGCTCGTCGTGATCGACCGGGTCCGCGAGACCAGCATCGAACACCGCTACGAGTTCACCGTGGACGGCGTCTCCACCAGCGGCCTGGAGCGCACCGGCGAGACGATCCCCCTGGTCGCGCCCGCCGAGATCCCGCCGAACCCGGTGCGGGGGACCTACGCCGAGGTCGTCGCCAAGGCCAAGGAGAAGTTCCAGCGCGGCGACCTGTTCGAGGTCGTGCCCGGCCAGGTCTTCCACGGCGCCTGCGCCGACCCCGCCGCCTTCTACCGCTCGCTGCGCACCGAGAACCCCGCGCCGTACGAGTTCCTGCTCAACCTCGGCGACGGCGAGCACCTGGTCGGCGCCTCGCCCGAGATGTACGTCCGGGTGACCGGCGACCGGGTCGAGACCTGCCCGATCTCCGGCACCATCGCCCGCGGGGCCAACCCGGTCGAGGACGCCGAGGCGATCCGCACGCTCCTGTCCAGCGTGAAGGAGGAGTCGGAGCTGACCATGTGCACGGACGTGGACCGCAACGACAAGTCACGGATCTGCGTCCCGGGCAGCGTCCGGGTGATCGGCCGCCGCCAGATCGAGATGTACTCCCGGCTGATCCACACCGTCGACCACATCGAGGGCCGCCTGCGCCCCGAGTTCGACGCCCTCGACGCGTTCCTCACCCACATGTGGGCCGTCACCGTCACCGGCGCCCCCAAGACGTGGGCCATGCAGTTCATCGAGGACCACGAGGAGACCACCCGGCGCTGGTACGGCGGCGCCGTCGGCTTCATCGGCTTCGACGGCTCGATGAACACCGGCCTGACCCTGCGCACCGCGCAGATCCGCGAGGGCGTCGCCACCGTGCGCGCCGGGGCCACGCTGCTGTACGACTCCGACCCCGAGGCCGAGGAGCGGGAGACCGAGCTCAAGGCCAGCGCCCTGTTCGGCGCGCTCGCCGCGTCCGCCCGCCCCCGGGACGAGGCGCGGACCGAGCCCCGGCCCGACCTTCCGGGCGAGGGCCACCGCGTGCTGCTCGTGGACCACGAGGACTCCTTCGTCAACACGCTCGCCGACTACTTCCGGCAGCAGGGCGCGTCGGTGGTCACGCTGCGGCACGGCTTCCCGCTGGAGAAGCTGGACGAGATCGCGCCCACGCTCGTCGTGCTGTCGCCCGGCCCCGGCTGGCCGTCCGACTTCGGCTGCTCGGCGCTGATCGAGGCGGTGTACGCCCGCAGGCTGCCGGTGTTCGGGGTGTGCCTGGGGCTGCAGGCCATGGTCGAGCAGGCGGGCGGCACGCTCGAACTGCTGCCGTATCCGGAGCACGGCAAGCGCGGCCGGGTCCGCCGCGAGGGCGACAGCGCGCTGCTCGACGGGCTTCCCGGAGAGTTCGTCGCGGCCCGCTACCACTCCGTGCACGCCAAGGAGCCGGGGGTCAGGGGCTTCCGGGTCACCGCGTACACGCAGGACGGCGCGGCCATGGCGATCGAGGACGCCGAGAACCTGCGCTTCGGCGTGCAGTTCCACCCCGAGTCGATCCTGACCACGCAGGGCGGCGCCGGGGCGCGGATCATCGCCAACGTCCTGCGGCTTTGCGCACGTCATGACTGAGTAAAGAGGCCGTCCAGGGCGGCGCCGGCGCGGCGGGGGAGCCGTAGAGTCCACTGCCGTGCCGGAGCCGAGACCCCATGACATGCTGCCCGTGACCCTTCCCGACGCGGTGCGGGCCGCCCTGCTCGCGCCCATGGTCGACCAGCACTGCCACGGCGTGCGCCGCGACGACACCACCAGGTCGGGGTTCGAGCAGCTCATCGGCGAAGGCGGCACGCCCGCGCCACCCGGGACCACGCACTTCGACACCCCGGCCGGCGCCGCCATCCGCCGCTGGTGCGCGCCGGTCCTCGGCCTGGAGCCGCACGCCTCGGCCACCGTCTACCTGTCGCGCCGCGCCGAACTCGGCGCGGCCGAGGTCAACCGGCGGCTGCTGCGCGGAGCCGGGGTGTCGGCCTTCCTGGTCGACACCGGGCTCGACGTCCCCGCGCTGCTCTCGCCCGCCGAGATGGGGCGTCTCGGTTCGGCCGCCGCCGACGAGATCGTCCGGCTGGAGCAGGCCGAGCAGGACGTCGCAGAGGCCGGGCTGCCCGCCGCCGACTACGCCGGGACGCTGCGGGACGAGCTCGCCGCCCGCGCGGCCCGCGCCGCCGCGCTCACCTCGGTCGCGGCGCACCACTGCGGCCTCGGCTTCGACCCCTCCCGGCCCTCACGCGGCAGCGTGATCGCGGCGGCCGGCCGCAGGCTCGCCGACCCCAAGTCGCGCCTGGACGACCCCGTCCTCGTACGGCACCTGCTCTGGGCGGCTGTCGACGTCGCCAGGGAGCGCGGCCTGCCGCTGCAGTTCCACTGTGGCTTGTCCGGCGGTGGTCTGTCCGGCGGTGGTCTGTCCGGCGGTGGTCTGTCCGGCGCCGGCGCTGGACAGCCGGCCGATCCCGCCCTGCTGACCGGGTTCGTCCGTGCCCTCACCCCGCTCGGGGTGCCGGTCGTCCTGCTGCACTGCTACCCCTACCACCGTCAGGCGGCGTACCTGGCGAGCGTCTTCCCGCACGTGTACGTGGACGCGGGTCCCGCCGTCGCCCACACCGCCGCCGGTTCCGCCCACGTTCTGCGCGAGCTGCTCGAACTCGTCCCGTTCCACAAACAGATGTACGGCT
Organism: Microbispora sp. NPDC046933; assembly: GCF_040644635.1. Lineage (NCBI taxonomy): Bacteria > Bacillati > Actinomycetota > Actinomycetes > Streptosporangiales > Streptosporangiaceae > Microbispora > Microbispora sp. NPDC046933. Next base: position 216,434 of record NZ_JBEYWW010000011.1, read on the forward strand.
CGGGCTGTCACGGCGCCGCCGAGCTGTGTTTCCTGGCCGCACTCTGCCATCGCCGCGGTCTGGCCCTCGTGCTCGCGGACCGGATCGCCGAGGGCGAGTGGAGCCCGGCCGACGCGGCCCGGATCGCGCACATGATCGGCTCGGGCAACGCCCGCCGCGTCTACCGCCTCTGAAATTCGGCATGGGTTCGCGGGGGTGGAGCAGAACGGCGGCGCGCTGCCCGCGCGGGCTGCGCGACATCACCTGACCAACCGGGACGGGGGACGACAGGTTACCGGCACTTGCCGCGTGTGACGGCATGGGGGCCGAGTCGCGATCGTGAGGCCGAACTGGTTTGCTTGGACGGTCATCCGTCGGCACCACTTCACGGGGAATGTGAATGCGCAGCGTCGAGCCCGAGGTCTTCCTCGTCGCCAAACCGTCTCTCGACTACGACGAGCTGGCCCGCTACCTCCACGAGATCGGCGGGGAGAGCTGGCTTGAGCGGCTGGAGCGCGGCGAGTTCGACGCCCAGAACCTGGCCGAGTTCGCCGGGCGGCTGTGCTACCGGTCGTTCGAGCCGGGTCTGAACCCGAACGTCACGAGGGTGCGCACCGACCAGGAGGCGTACCTGCGCAACATCCTGGCCAGCGCGCACGGCAGCGTGCTTGAGCACATCAGCTTCAGCTTCGTGCTGCACAACGTCTCGCGGGTGCTGACCCACGAGCTGGTACGGCACCGGCCCGGGGTGGCGATCTCGCAGGAGTCGCTGCGGTTCGTCCGGCTGAGCGACATCCCGTTCTGGTTCCCCGAGTGGGCGCGCGAGGACGCCGAGCTGATGAAGCGGGCGACCGAGATGCTCGACCGGATGGAGGAGTTCCAGACCTGGATGGCGACCCACTTCGGGCTGGACGAGGACGGCGTGCCGTTCGCGGAGAAGAAGCACCGCACCTCGTTCATGCGCCGCTTCGCCCCCGAGGGCGTCGCGACCGGCCTGGTCTGGACGGCCAACGTGCGCACGCTGCGGCACACGATCGAGGCCCGTACGGCCGCGGGAGCCGAGGAGGAGATCCGCCTCGTCTTCAACCGCATCGGGGAGGTCATGCGGGAGGAGGCCCCGGCCCTGTTCGGCGACTACGTCGTCGAGGACGGCGCCTGGATTCCCGGCTGGCGCAAGGTCTGAGCCGAGGCTCGATCCGCCCCGCGGTCGCCCGGAAGGGCGCCGCGGGGCCCACGGCGGCGGGTCGGAGACCTCAGAGGACGGCGGCCCGCACGCACAGCACGTCGGGCAGGTGGCGGGCGATCAGCGACCAGGTCTCACCCGCGTCCGCCGAGCCGTACACCTCGCCGTCCCGGGTGCCGAAGAACACCCCGGCGGGCCCGGCGGACATCGCGTCCCTGAGCACCGAGGCGTGCACGGGGCCCTCGGGCAGCCCGGTGGAGAAACCGTGCCAGGTCGTCCCGGCGTCGTCGCTGCGGAACACCCGGTATCGGTGGCCGAGCGGCGTCCGGTCGACGTCGCCGTGCAGCGGGAAGACGTACAGCCTGTCGGGGTCCTCCGCATCCACCGCGATCGGGAACCCGAAGTCGGAGGGCAGGCCGGACCCGATCTCGGTCCAGGAGTCGCCGAAGTCGTCGGACCGGTAGACCCCGAAGTGGTGCTGCAGGTAGAGCCGCTCGGGCGCCGCGGGATGCTGCGCCACCTTGTGCACGCACTGGCCGAACTCGGGATACTGCGCGCCCTCGGGGAGGAAGGGGGCGCGGATGTTCTTGTTGGACGGCCGCCAGGTGGCGCCCGCGTCGTCGCTGCGGAAGAACCCGACCGCGGAGGCGGCGACCCCGATGCGCCGCGGGTCGGAGGGGTGGGGGATCACGGTATGGAGGCACAGGCCGCCGCCGCCGGGCTGCCACTGGGGCCGGGTGGGGTGGTCCCACAGACCGTCGACCATGGTGTAAGTGGCCCCGCGGTCCTCCGACCGGAACAGCGCGGCGGGCTCGGCGCCCGCCCAGACCACATCCGGCTCGGACGGCGACGGCTGGAGCTGCCACACCCGGGCCAGCGCGGCCCCGGTGCGCTCGGGGAAGGCGACCGGAGGGGTCTTCGCCTCCTGCCAGGTCTCGCCGAGGTCGTCGGACCACATCACCGACGGTCCGAAGTGGCCGTACTCGATGCCCGCGAGGAGCCGGGGCGTGCTCCCGCGGGTGTCGATCGCGACCGAGTGGATCCCGATCGTGGAGAACCGCACCGGCTCGACCTCGAACGAGCCGCCGTCCGAGGAACGGGCGAGGAACAGTCCTTTGCGAGTGCCGATCGCGAGCAGTGCGGTCATAAGTCCTCCCTGTGCCGATTTCGATTATGTTTTCGATTCGAATCCTGCCAGGAAACCTTCGCCGTCACCCGCCGTTCCGGTCAAGCCTCGCTCTGCAGTGTGTCGCTCTGCAGTGTGTCGCTCTGTACTGTGTCGTCGCTCTGGATCGGGTCGCGATGGATCCGCGAGAGCGGCACGCCCGAGAGCTGCAGGCGCCGTACGGTCTCGTTCACCATCGCGGGAGGCCCGCAGACGTACGCCTCGTGGTCGGCCCACGAGTGGAACCTCTGGACCACGTCCGGGAGCCGGCCGCGCATCCCGTCGAAGGCGGGGTCGTCGGAGACCACCGGCACGACCCGCAGCCAGGGGAAAGCGGCCTCCATTCTCGCCAGGTCCGGCATGTCGTACAGTTCGCCTGCGCGCCGGGCGCCGAACAGCAGGTGGATGTTCGGGCGGTCGCCGGAGGCGATGACGTGCTCGATGACGGCCTTGAGCGGCGCGAGGCCGGTGCCGCCGGCGACGCACAGGAGGTCGCGGTCGGACTCGGGCGGCGTCATCGTGCCCACCGGCGGGCCGAGCAGGAGCTGGTCGCCGACGCGGGTGTGGCGGACCAGCGCCGTGCTCACCCAGCCGCCCGGCACGGCGCGCACGTGCAGGCGGAGCGTGCCGTCCGCGCGGGGCGCGTTGGCGATGGAGAACCGCCGCCACACCCGCGGCCATCTGGCCGTCTGGACCGCGACGTACTGCCCGGGGGCGAAGTCCATGCGCTGCGAGGGCCGCAGCGTGAGCACCGCGATGTCCCGGGTGCGCGGCTCGTGGTCGACCACCTCGGCCAGCCACCAGGGGGGCGTGGTCTCCGCGGCGGCGGCGTCGATCATGATCTTCGCCGCCATGGCGTACGCCTCGGTCCACGCGGCCTCGATCTCGTCGGTCCAGATCTCGGCGGCGAAATGCCTGATGGTGGCGAGAAGGGCGCTTCCCACGGCCGTGTAGTGCTCGGGGGACACGCCGTACTTGCGATGGTCCCGCCCGAGCTGGGCGAGATAGGACGCCAGCCCCTCAGGGCTGTCGAGCATCCAGACGACCCTCGTGAGCGCGTTGAAGAGTCGGTCGCGCTGCACCTCCATGGCCGGCGGGAACATGCCCCGCATGTGCGGGCACTGCGTGAACAGTCGTCCGTAGAAGTAGCCCGCGGCCTTCCCGGCGACGGGTTCGACGACCGAGAAGCTCTCCTTGACGAGGCGCGGATTCAGCGGCATCAGTTGTGTCCCACCCTAGGGACCGGAATCGTGCTCCGGTCTGTCGATCCACCTCCCTGACGGCTCCGGGTGACGAGCGCCGGCGGCCCCGGCTCGACCGATCGCTCAACAGGGAGTGTTCCACTCGCTCCCGGGCGTCACAACCGATTCGCCGCAAGGCAACCGACTGTGAACACTTCGTTATTTTTCGTGACGCTCCCACTGTGACTCCTGTGACTGATGAGAAAATTGACAAAAAGGAAAACGATCTGCGCCATGATGGGCCTGCCTGCTCGCACACCCCAGGAGATGGCCATGGCGCGTCCCATCGTCGGCATCACCACCTATCTCGAGGCCGCGCGCTGGGGCACGTGGGTCCGTGAGGCGGCGCTCTCGCCCCAGGCGTACGCGCGCGCGGTGGAGAAGGCGGGCGGCGCGCCCGTCCTGCTGCCGCCGCTGAGCCCCGTGTCCGCCGGCGACTACGTGCGCCGCCTGGACGCGGTCGTCCTCGCCGGGGGCGTCGACGTCGACCCCGCGCTGTACGGCGAGGTCCCGGCGGGGGAGCAGGACGACGACGGGCTCGGCGGGCCGCAGCCCCAGCGCGACCGGTTCGAGACCGCGCTGGCGCAGGCGGCGGTGGAGGCGGACGTGCCGCTGCTGGCGATCTCGCGCGGCATGCACGTGCTCAACGTCGCCCAGGGCGGCACGCTGATCACGTCCCTGCGGGAGGCGGTCGGCCACGACCGCCACGAGACGGCCGCGCACGTGGTCACGGTCAGCGTGTCGAGCAGGGTCGGCAAGGCCGTGGGCGACCGCGCGGAGGTGACCGGCGCGCACAGCCGGGCCGTCCGGCGGCTCGGCACCGGCCTGATCGCGGTGGCCTGGGCGGACGACCAGATCGTCGAGGCCGTCGAGCTGCAGGGACACCGGTTCGCGGTCGGCGTCCAGTGGCACCCCGAGCGCGGCGCGGACAACCGTCTCATCGAGGCCCTGGTGGACGCGGCACGTCCCTGACCCGTACGGACCGTGTCCCGGAGGCGGCGCGGCCGGCCGGTCCGCCGGGAGATGCGCGCCGCGGCCGCTTCGGCGGTTGTGTCGGCGGGCGCTGTTACTGTGCGGGGCATGGCGTTGCATCCCCAGGCGGAGGCCTATCTCAAGCTGTTCCCCTCGGATCTCGGCGTGGACATCGCCTCCCTCACCCGCGAGCAGATCGCCGAGCTGCGGGCCCTGGACGGGATGGCCGAGCAGCGCGGGCCGAGGATCGACCTGCCGGTGGTCAGGGACGAGACGGCGGCCGGGGTGCCCATCCGGATCTACCGCCCGGAGCCTGGCGAGCATCCGCTGCCGGCGCTCGTCTACTTCCACGGCGGCGGCTGGGTCTTCGGCAGTGTCGAGCGCAACGACGCCCTGGGCCGCGACCTCGCGCACCGGACCGGAGCGGTCGTCGTCTCGGTGGACTACCGCCTCGCGCCCGAGCACCCGTTCCCCGCGGCCGCCGAGGACGCCTTCGGCGTGGTCCGCGACGTGCACGCCCGCCCCGCGTTCTACGGCGCCGACGCGCGCAGAGTGGCGGTCGTCGGCGACAGCGCCGGGGGCAACCTCGCGGCGGTCGCGGCCTGGCTGGCCAGGGACGCCGGGCTCCGCCTCGCCCACCAGGCGCTGATCTGCCCGGTCCTCGACGTCGCGGCCGACACGCCCAGCTACCGGACGTACGGGAAGGGGTTCGGGCTCGACGCGGCGGAGATGAGGTGGTTCATCGAGCAGTACGCCGGTGGCGCCGACCCCCGCGATCCCCGTCTCGCGCCGATCCACCTGCCGGACAAGTCGGGCCTGGCGCCCGCGACGGTGATCACTGCGGAGTGCGACCCGCTGTGCGACGAGGGCGCGGCCTACGCGCGGGCGCTCGCCGAGGCGGGCGTCCCCGTGGAGCACCGCTGCTTCGAGGGCGCGCTGCACGGCTTCCTCGGCCTGCCCGGGTTCTTCGACCAGGCGCTGGAGGGGCGCGACTTCCTCGCCGCGAGGATCAAGGACGCGCTGCGCCTGCCCGAGGGACGGTGAGTCGCGTCGTGAGGGAGTACGAGAAGCTCAAGGTCGGTTGGGCGGCGGACGGCGTCCTGCGCGTCGTGATCAGCGAGCCGTCCCGGCGCAACGCCGTGGACCGCACCGGTCACCGCGAGCTGGCCGAGATCTGGCGCGACGTGGACCGCGACGACGACGTCAGGGCGGTGATCGTGCGCGGGGAGGGCGAGGCGTTCTCGGCGGGCGGCGACCTGTCGATGATCGAGGAGATGACCCGCGACCACGCCACGCGCCTGGAGGTCTTCGCCGAGGCCCGCGACATCGTCTACAACGTGCTCAACTGCGCCAAGCCTGTCGTCTCCGCGATCCAGGGCCCGGCGGTGGGGGCGGGGCTTGCCGTCGCGCTGCTGGCCGACGTCTCGGTGGCCGGGCGGACGGCCCGCATCATCGACGGCCACACCCGGCTGGGCGTCGCGGCGGGCGACCACGCGGCGATCATCTGGCCGCTGCTCTGCGGGATGGCCAAGGCCAAGTATCACCTCCTGCTGTGCGAGCCGGTCACCGGCGAGCAGGCCGAGGCGATGGGGCTGGTGAGCCTGTGCGTCGACGACGACCAGGTCCACGACAGGGCGCTGGAGATCGCGTCGCGGCTGGCCGCCGGGTCGGCCGAGGCGATCCGGCTGACCAAGTACGCGCTGAACAACTGGCTGCGGCTGGCCGGACCGTCGTTCGACGCCTCGCTGGCCATGGAGTTCCTCGGCTTCACCGGCCCCGACGCCGCCGAGGGCGTGCTGGCCCTGCGGGAGAAGCGCCCGCCCCGGTTCCGGCCAGAGTCCTGAGGATGAGCGCTAGCCGAAGCGCTTGCGCAGCGACTCCAGGCCGGGGACGAAGACGCCCCGGGTGAGGATCTTGGCGATCTTCCCCGGGTCGTCGGCCTCGAAGCTCGCGTACCACTCCACGAACGCCTGCCCGGAGTCGGTCACCGGAGCGACCCGGCACGTCGCGTGGTAGTCCCGCATGGGCAGCGGGGACTCGATGGTGGTGTACGTCAGCGTGCGGGCCTCGTCGTCGAGGCTCAGCAGCCGCTCGCGGAACACCCCGCCCGATCCCTCGACCCGCCGCACGACCCCCGGGGCGAGCGGCGCGCCGTCCTCGATCTCACAGGCGGACACGCCCGGCAGCCACTCGTGGAGGTTGCCGAACTCGCGCAGAAACGCCCAGACGTCCCCGGCGTCCGCGCTGATCACCGTGCTGGCGTACGGACCGCGCATGTGTGACTCCTTCCGCTGCTTCACGTAAGTGCCCCACCGGGGCGGGGCGCAAGCGGTCAGAAGCTCCTGGGCAGGCCGAGCACCTGGGTGGCCAGATAATTGAGCAGCAGTTCCTCGGTCACCGGCGCGATCCGGCCGATCCTGGCGTCGGCCAGCAGCCGCGCGACGGGATACTCCAGCGAGTACGCCATGCCCCCATGGGTCTGGAAGGCGGCGTCGGCGGCCTCCCACGCGGCCTGCGAGGCCGTCAGCTTGGCGATGTTGGCCTCCGTGCCGCAGGGCAGACCGTTGTCGAACGACCATGCCGCCTTGTACAGCATCAGCCTGGCCAGCTCGATCTTGGCCTTGACCTGCGCCAGCGGGAACGCGATGGCCTGGTTGGCCCCGATGGGCCGGCCGAAGACCTCCCGCTGCTTGGCGTAGTCCACGCCCACCCGCAGCGCCACCTCGGCCCCGCCGAGCGCACTGGCCGCCAGCAGGATCCGCTCGGGGTTCAGCACGTCCCACAGCACGGCCGCCCCCCGGTCCACCTCGCCGAGCACGCTGGAGGCGGGCAGCCGCAGGTCGTCGATGAAGACCATGTTGGACGGCGTGGTGTTCGCGCCCATCTTGGGGATCGGCCGGTAGGACAGCCGCCCCGCCGACACGGCCTCCGGCACGTTCACCAGGAACACCGTCAGCCCGTCGCTGCGCGGCCTGGCCTGTGCCGCCGGGATCGTCCGGGTGACGAGCAGCATCCAGGAGGCCCGCTGGACCCCGGTGATCCAGACCTTCTGGCCGTTCACGACGAAGTCGTCGCCGTCCCTGCGGGCGAAGGTCGAGATCGCCAGGGAGTTGGACCCGGCGTCGGGCTCGGTCAGGGCGAAGCAGGTCTCGATCTCTCCCGTGGCCAGCTTCGGCAGCAGCGCGGCCTTCTGCTCGGCCGAGCCGTGCCTGGCCAGTGTGAGCGCCCCGAACCCCGGCGTCAGCACGTACATGAACGCCGAACCGCCGGCGGAGCCGGAGGCCGACAGGGTCTCGGTGGCCACGGCCAGCTCCAGCAGGCCCTGTCCGGCTCCGCCGTACTCCTCGGGCACGGCCAGGCCGAGCCAGCCGCCCTTGGCGAGCTCGGCCCACACCTCCTCGGGCCAGCGCTTGTCCGATTCGCAGCGCTGCCAGTAGTCCATGTCGTACCGCGAGCAGATGTCCGCGATACCTCGGCGCACCGCCTGCGCGCTCTCCGGCAGCGTGAAGTCCATGCCCGCCACTCTAGAACGCCATTCGGCGGGCCGCGAGATCACCGGCGGGGGCGGCGCGCGTGGTAGACGAAGGCGGGCGGCAGGTTACGCCACACCGTGCGCCCGGCCACCACCTCCTCGAACGCCTGGCCCAGCCTGCGGCGGAACCGCAGGGCGGCGGGCAGGAGGCGGGCGTGGACGTAGGAGAACGTCGTGAACGCGCCTCCCGGCGCGAGCGAGGCGACCACCGCCCGCAGCAGGTCAGCCTGGTGGGCGGGGGGAAACGCCGCCCAGGGCAGCCCGCTCACGATCACGTCGGCGGCGGCCACGCCCCGGGCCGCGAGCAGCTCGGGCAGCCGCGCGGCGTTGTCGACCACGAGCTCCACCCCCGGGTAGCGGGCGCTGAGATGGCCGGCCAGCCGCGGATTGATCTCGACCGCCAGGTGCCGGCCCCGGCCGCCGAGGCGGCGCTGGATCTCGGCGGTGAAGGGGCCGGTGCCCGGCCCCAGCTCGACGACGACCGGGTCGCCGCGCTCCGGCACCGGCACGCACACCGCCGCCGACAACCGCCGTGAGCTGGGCGCGACCGCCCCGGTCACGGCGGGGGAACGCAGGAACTGCCCGAAGAAGATCGCTGATTCATTGGCCATGCGGCGACGCTAGGGCCCCGGAACCGCCCGGGCCGCCCGCCGTCCGGACCGACCTGGCGGCCGGCTGGATCAACGAGTACGGCCCTTCGGCGGACGGGGGCGGCCAGAAGGAGGAGAAGCCGTCCTCCCCCCGGAGGACCGGCCCCCGCGCTGGCGGACGGTAGCGTTCCCTCATGCGGTGGCCCTCGACGCGCCGGCTCGTCACTCAGCGTCCCTTCACTGGCAGGCCCTTCGCGCTCTCGCGCGGCACGGTCCTCGACATCGGCCTGGCGGTGTGCGGGACCGGGCTCGACGTGCTCGTCAGCGCCGGATCCTGGAACGGGTGGAACGGCCCGGCCCCGGTGTGGGTGGGAATGGGCTTCGCGCTGCTGGCCGGGCTGCCGATGGGCCTGGTGCGCCGATGGCCCGGCCCGGTGGCCGTCTACCTGTCCGTGCTGCTGGTGGTCTGCGACCAGATCGGCGCGTTCACGGTCAACACCCTGCAGGTCCTGCTGCCGATCTCGGTGGGCGTGCTCGCCCGGTTGCGCGGCTGGGGCTGGACGGCCCCGACCGCCGTGCTCGCCTCCGCCGCGACGGCCGTGAACCTCGCCGACCCCGGCGTCGCGCTCACGAGCAACACCTGGTTCTACTCCGTCGGCCTGATCGCGGCCCCCGTGCTGATCGGCCGCTACCTGCGCGGCCAGGAGGGGCGCCGCAGGGAGGATCCCGCGCCGCTGCTCGACCTGCTGTTCGCCGGCGGCGGGGTGGCGCTGTCGGTGCTGACCACCTGGCCCTACTGGCACAGTGGCGAGCCGCCCGTGTGGGCGGTCGCGCTCGGGGTGATGCTCGCGGGGCTCGCACTGGGCGTCGTGCGGCACCTGCCCGGCGCGGTCCTGCTGCTGGAGAGCCTCGCGCTGGTCGTGGCCGACCAGTACGTCCCGAGGACCGGCAACAGCCTGCAACTGCTCGCCCTGGTGGCCCTCGGCGTCTTCGCGACCGCCGCCACCTGGCCGTGGGTCACCGCGGCGTACGCGCTGACCTGCTCGGTCGCCGCGATCGTGGTCGTGGACGACCCCGGCGACGTCACCCCGTTCCGGGTGGTGGCGCTGATGACGATGGTGACCGCGCCAGTGGCGATCGGCCGGTACGTGGGCGTGCGGCAGGCCCAGGCCAGGCACGCCGCCGAGCTGGCCGCCGAGCGGACCAGGGCCGGCCGGCTCGCCGAGCGGGAGCGGATCGCCCGCGAGGTCCACGACATCGTGGCCCACCACGTGGGGGCGATGGTGCTGCGGGCGAGTGCCGCGCAGTACGCGGGGGCCAGCGGGCCGGCCGCCGAGGCGCTGGCCGACATCAGGGACACCGGGCACCGGGTGCTGGAGGACCTGCGCGGCCTGCTGGCCGTCCTGCGCGACCCGGACGAGGCACTGGGTTCCGATCTCATGCTCGCGAACATGCTCGCCGACCCCGGCGACGTGCTGCGCGACGCCGTGGCCCGGATGTCGGCGGCCGGTCTGCGGGTGGACCTGCGGCTTTCGGCCGAGGCGGAACGCGCCCCGCTGGTGGTGCGGGCGTCGGCGGCGAGGATCGTCCAGGAGGGGTTGACGAACGTGCTCAAACACGCAGGGCCGGGGGCCCGGGCGGAGGTCGACGTGGCGATGCGCCCCGACGCGCTCACGGTCGAGGTGCGCAACGGCCCCGGTGCCGCCCGCCCCCCGGACGTGCTGCCGTCCCACGGGCAGGGCATCGCGGGCATGCGGGAGCGGGCCCGCGCCTTCGGCGGGCACGTCACCGCGGGCCCGGCCGAGGACGGCGGGTGGCGGCTGACCGCCTCGCTGCCGGTCCCCCGTGAGAACCGGCCGCAGTGCCACGTGTCGGGGAGGTTCGCGTGATCCGCGTCGTCGTCGCCGACGATCAGGCCCTGGTGCGGGCGGGTGTCCGGATGATGCTGGAGGCGGCCGGCGACATGGAGGTGTGCGGGGAGGCCGCCGACGGGGCCGAGGCCGTACGGCTGGCCGAGCGCCACCGTCCCGACGTGGTGCTGATGGACCTGCGGATGCCGCGCGTCGACGGCCTGGAGGCCACCCGCAGGATCCTCGCCGCCCAGCCGTCCGCCCGGATCGTCGTGCTCACCACGTTCTCCGAGGACGAGAACCTCTACGCCGCGCTGGGCGCGGGCGCGCTCGGGTTCCTGGTCAAGGACGACCCGCCCGCCCGGATGGTCGAGTCGGTACGGCGGGCGGCGACGGGGGAGCCCCCGCTCGCGCCGTCCGTGCTGCGGCGGGTGGTCGAACGGGCCCTGGCGGCCGAGCGGCAGGCGGTGCCGCTTCCGCCCGGCCTCACCGAGCGCGAGGCGCAGGTCCTCACCCTGGTCGGGGTGGGCCTGTCCAACGCCGAGATCGCCGACCGGCTGCACGTTGGGATCACGACGGTCAAGAGCCACGTCGCCGCGCTCATCGAGAAGCTGGGGCTGCGCAACCGCACCCAGGCGGCGGTGATGGCGCACCGGTTCGGCTTGGTCGACAACGGGTTCAACCCCATGGCTCCTCCCCGGAGCGGCCGGGACGGCGGCATGTAGGGTCTGGGGCGTGAACGCTGCCGAGGACCGGATCTGGACGGTGCCCAACCTGCTGAGCGCCCTGCGGCTGCTCGGCGTCCCCGTCTTCCTCTGGCTCGTGCTGGGTCCCCACGCCGACGGGTGGGCCATCGCGCTGCTGGCGCTCGCGGGCTTCAGCGACTGGCTCGACGGCAAGCTCGCCCGCGCCTGGAACCAGATCAGCAGGCTGGGCCGGCTCATCGACCCGCTCGCCGACCGGCTCTACATCCTCGCCACCCTGGTCGGCCTGGTCCTGCGGGGCGCCGTCCCCTGGTGGCTGGCGCTTGCGGTGCCGCTGCGCGACGTGCTGCTCCTGTGGGTGCCGCCGGTGCTGCGGCGGCACGGGTACGGCCCGGCGCTGCCCGTCCACTTCCTCGGCAAGGCCGGCACCGCCGCCCTGATGTACGCGTTCCCGCTGCTGTTCCTGGCCTCGCACGAGGGCTGGTACGCCGAGATTGCCGCGATCTTCGGATGGGCCTTCGCCATCTGGGGAACTGGTCTGTATTGGTGGGCGGGGGTGTTGTATGTCGTACAGGTGCGCCAGCTAACGAAGGGGTGACCCGTGAAGGCCGTCGTCATGGCGGGCGGGGAGGGGACACGGCTGCGGCCGATGACCGCGAACCAGCCCAAGCCCCTGCTCCCCATCATCAACCGGCCGATCATGGAACACGTGCTCCGGCTGCTGAAGCGGCACGGTTTCACCGAGACCGTGGTGACCGTGCAGTTCCTGGCCGCGCTGATCCGCAACTACTTCGGCGACGGCGACGAGCTGGGCATGACCCTCCACTACGCCACCGAGGAGGTCCCCCTCGGAACGGCCGGCAGCGTGAAGAACGCCGCCGACAAGCTCCGCGACGACCGCTTCCTGGTCATCTCGGGCGACGCGCTCACCGACATCGACCTGACCGACATGCTCCGCTTCCACCGCGAGAACCGGGCGCTGGTCACCATCGGGCTCAAGCGCGTGCCCAACCCGCTGGAGTTCGGGATCATCATCGTGGACGACAGCGGCCGCATCCAGCGCTTCCTGGAGAAGCCCACCTGGGGCCAGGTGTTCTCCGACACGGTCAACACCGGCATCTACATCATGGAGCCGTCGGTCCTCGACGAGATCGCCCCCGCCCAGTCGGTCGACTGGTCGTCCGACGTCTTCCCCAAGATGCTCGAACGGGGCTGCCGGCTGTTCGGCTACGTCGCCGAGGGTTATTGGGAGGACGTCGGCACGCACGAGAGCTACCTCAAGGCCCAGGCCGACGTGCTGGAGGGCAAGGTCAAGGTCGACTTCGACGCGTTCGAGCTGGCCCCGGGCGTGTGGGCCGCCGAGGGCGCCTCGGTGGACGCCGAGGCCGTGCTCAAGGGCCCCCTCTACATCGGCGACTACGCCAAGGTCGAGGCCGGTGCCGAGCTGCGGGAGTACACCGTGCTGGGCAGCAACGCCGTCGTCAAGGAGGGCGCGTTCCTGCACCGCGCGGTCGTCAGCGACAACGTGTACGTCGGCCCGGCCGCCCACCTGCGCGGCTGCGTGATCGGCAAGAACACCGACGTGATGACCGGCGCCAGGATCGAGGAGAACGCGGTCGTCGGCGACGAGTGCGTCATCGAGGCCGAGGCGTACGTCTCCTCCGGCGTGAAGATCTACCCGTTCAAGACGATCGAGGCGGGCACGGTCGTGAACACCAGCGTCATCTGGGAGTCACGGGGCCAGCGCAGCCTGTTCGGCCCCCGTGGGGTCTCCGGGCTGGTCAACGTCGAGATCACCCCGGAGCTGTGCGTACGGCTGGCCAGCGCGTACGCCACGACGCTGCGCAAGGGCGACACGGTCGTCACCTCACGGGACGCCTCGCGCGCGGCGCGGGCGCTCAAGCGGGCGGTGATCAGCGCGCTGAACTCCAGCGCGATCAACGTGGTCGACCTGGAGGCCGCCGCCCTGCCGGTCGCCCGGTTCAACACCTCGCGGGAGAACGTCAAGGGCGGCATCGCCCTGCGCACCACGGCGGGCGACCCGCAGAGCGTCGACATCGTGTTCATGGACGAGACGGGGGCCGACCTGTCCCAGGCGGCCCAGCGCAAGCTGGAGCGGGTCTTCTCCCGGCAGGAGTACCGGCGCGCCTTCCCCGGCGAGATCGCCGAGCTGACCTTCCCCGCCCGCGCCGTCGACACCTACGCCCGGGAACTGCTGGCCTGCATCGACATGTCCGGGGTGAAGGACACCGAGATGAAGGTCGTGGTCGACTGCGCGGGCGGCACCTCCTCGCTCGTGCTGCCGAGCCTGCTGGGCCGGGCCGGGGTCGACGTGCTCACCGTGAACAACCGCCTCGACGACGCCTCGCCCACCGAGACGCTCGCCGAGCGCCGCCGCGACCTGCAGCGCCTGGCGGAGCTGGTGGCGTCGGCGCGGGCGGCCTTCGGCGTGCGGTTCGACCCGGTGGGGGAGCGGGTCTCCCTGGTGGACGAGATGGGCCAGCTGATCAGCGAGGAGCGGGCGCTGCTCGTCGTGCTCGACCTGGTGGCGGCCGAGCGCCGGGGCGGCCGGGTGGCCCTGCCGGTCACCACGACCCGGGTGGCGGAGATGGTGTGCCGCTTCCACGGCGTGCAGGTCGACTGGACGGCCACGAGCATCGACACGCTGACGAGGGCGGCCAGGCATCCCGACACGATCTTCGCGGGCGACGGGAAGGGCGGCTTCATCGTCCCGGAGTTCGCGCCCACCGTGGACGGCCTGGCGGTGTTCCTGCGCCTGCTCGGCCTGGTCGCGCGCACCCGGCTGTCGCTCAGCCAGATCGACGCCCGTATCCCGGAGGCCAAGCTGCTCAAGCGGACCGTTCCCACGCCCTGGGCGCACAAGGGGGCGGTGATGCGCTCGGTCGTCGAGGCGGCCGAGGGCCATCGCCTGGACACCACCGACGGCGTCCGCGTCGTGGAGGACGACGGAAGCTGGGCCCTCGTCCTGCCCGACCCCGCCGAGGCCGTCACCCACCTGTGGGCCGAGGGCCACGACATGGACACCGCCCAGGCCCTCCTGGAACGCTGGGCCCACGTCGTCGAACAGGCCGCCGGCGCCCACTGACACCCCATGCACGCGATGGCGCGCAACCGTGCCGCGGAGCGGCTGCCCCATGCGAGGTTTACGGGGCGCAACCGTCCCGCGAGGGGCGCGGCCGTGGTCTGGACTGACGAGCGAGGGGTGCGAGGAACGAGCGCCCCGAGCGAGGAGGGCTGTGCTCATGGCGCGCCTGCGGCACGACGACGCGGCCTGAAAGCGCCCCGAGCAGGCCTTGCCGGAGGCGAGGCCAATGAACACTGTGTGGCGGGATGGACCTTGAACCTCCGCTGGCTGTAGCGTTGGTCAGTCCACGCCCAGCCGCGGTCTTGACCTTTGTGCCTGATCAGCGTAAGTTGCGGCATTCGCAGTTTGAGCTAGTCCTAGAGCAAGTCGTGAGAGAGGCCGAGCCGTTCGATGCCCAGCGTCTACTGCACGCAGTGCGGTCATGCCAACCCCGAGGATGCCCGTTTCTGTTCACGATGCGGTTCGCCGCTGAGCGCTCCGGCGCCCGTCGCAGCCGACACGACCTCGACGATCTCGCTCGAGGCGCTTGAGGCGGAGACGGGCCAGACGCTTCTGCCGGACAGGGCCGCGGTCGAGCAGTTGCCCCCCGGCACGGCTCTTCTGGTCGTCATGCGGGGCCCGAACGCGGGCAGCCGATTTCTGCTCGACAGCGACCTCACTACGGCGGGTCGCCACCCGGAAAGCGACATTTTCCTGGACGATGTGACCGTGTCCAGGAGGCACGTGGAGTTCTACCGGCGCGGCGGCCAGTTCACCGTGCGTGACGTGGGCAGCCTCAACGGCACCTACGTCAACCGGGAGCGCATCGAGGAGTCCCCGCTGCAGGGCGGCGACGAGGTGCAGATCGGCAAGTTCCGGCTGGTGTTCCTCACGCGTGGTCCCGGAGGGCTGTGATCGGTGAGGAGGAGGAGTCATGAGCGCGCAGGCCGTACGGGCGTTCATGAGCATCGGGGAGGTGCTCGCCCTGCTGCAGGGCGAGTTCCCGGACGTGACCGTCTCCAAGATCCGGTTTCTGGAGGGTGAGGGGCTGATCGAGCCCCAGCGGAGCCCGTCGGGGTACCGCAAGTTCACCTACACCGACGTGGAGCGCCTGCGGTACATCCTGCGGGCGCAGCGTGACCAGTACCTGCCGCTCCGGGTGATCAAGGATCAGCTGGACGAGCAGGCGGCCCGTCCGCACGCCGTGTCCGCCGGCGCCCCGCCCGTGCGTCTCAGCCGGGAGGAGCTCATCGAGGCCGCAGGCATCGACGAGGAGACCCTGGCCGAGATGGAGAGTTTCGGCCTGGTCGCTCCCGTGGCGCGCCGGTACGACGGGGAGGCGCTGGAGGTCGCGCGCAGCGTGGGGGCGCTGGCGCGGTTCGGCCTGCAGGCGCGGCACCTGAGGGCGCTCCGCGCTGCCGTGGAGCGGGAGGCCGGTCTCATCGAGCAGGCGGTGGCCCCGCTGCTGCGCCGCAAGGCGCCGGGGGCGATCGCCGAGGCGGACGAGACCGCCCGGGAGATCTCCGGACTTCTCCAGGAACTGCACAATGCGTTACTGCGTGGGAGTGTTCGCGGCGTTCTGGGGCGGTGACCGGCACATCCGCACCTCCGTGGGTGTTACGTTGAATGCCTGGTGATATGCCGCGACGCTTGAGACGGAGCCGCCCGTGTTGCAGATGGAGGTCGTGGGGGTTCGCGTTGAGATGCCCACCAACCAGCCGATCGTTCTCCTGAAGGAGACGAGCGGTGATCGGTACCTGCCGATCTGGATAGGCATGACCGAGGCGACCGCTATCGCGTTGGCCCAGGCGGAGGAGCCGCCGCCCCGGCCGCTGACCCACGACTTGTTCCGTGACGTTCTTGAGGCCTTGGGGGTGCGGTTGCGCACCGTCAACATCGTCGCGCTCCGCGATGGAATCTTCTTCGCCGATCTGGTCTTCTCCAACGGTGTGGAGGTCAGCGCACGTCCTTCGGACTCGATCGCGCTGGCGTTGCGTACGGGTGCGACGATCTACGCGAGTGAGGACGTGATCCAGGAGGCGGGCGTGAGCATGCCCGACGATCAGGAAGACGAAGTGGAAAAGTTCCGTGAGTTCCTGGACAAAATCACGCCGGAGGACTTCGGCCGGGCGGGCTGACGTGCCGGGCGATTTCGGGAGATTACGCTTCACGACGCGCCGGACGGGGTCGTTGACTGACGATGGCCCCGGTCCTACGGTGCAAGGGAAACCACGGTTGTAATTCACGAACCCCCAGATCAGACCGTGGGATGAGAGAAAGCCGGAGGTCCGCAGTGGCGGTCAGCAGCGGCGAGGGTAAGTCGGCCGGCCAGCACGACCCGGTTCGGCAGGCGGCGCGTGAGCGCGCCGGCGAACAGGGTCTGCTGTTCGACGAGCAGCCGACGGCGCTGCCCCAGGGCATCGGATACCGCGGGCCCACGGCGTGCGCGGCGGCCGGGATCACCTACCGGCAGCTCGACTACTGGGCCCGGACCGAACTGGTGCTCCCGACGATAAGGGCCGCCCAGGGATCCGGGTCCCAGCGACTGTACAGCTTCCGCGACATCCTCGTCCTGAAGGTCGTCAAACGTCTTCTGGACACGGGGGTCTCCCTCCAGCAGATACGCACCGCCGTACGGCACCTGCGCGACCGCGGCGTCAACGACCTGGCCCAGATCACTTTGATGAGCGACGGCGTGAGCGTCTACGAGTGCACGAGCGCCGACGAGGTGATAGACCTGCTGCAGGGCGGTCAGGGCGTGTTCGGCATCGCGCTCGGGCGGGTCTGGCGGGAGGTCGAGGGATCGCTGGCGGAGCTTCCGGGTGAGCGTGCGGAGGCCGCTCCGGATGCGGAGGGGGACCATCCGGCGGACGAGCTGGCCCGCCGCAGGAAGGCCCGCAGGACCGGCTGAGCGGCCGGTGCCCCGGCGACCGCTCGAAGCCGGGCGGGCCGCGGGTGAGCGGAGGCCGGGGCGGGTGAGAAAGCGGGTCAGGCACCCGCCGAGGGCCGCGCCGGAGGCAGGTCGAACTCGTCGTCGGGCATCCGCAGCAGGGCGACGGAGGCGCCGGCGAAGCCCACGGCCGCGACCAGCAGCCCGATGCCCGACGCGACGTGTCCGGGCATGAACGGGTGCGTGAACCCGCCCGCCGCGAGGACGATGCCCATCCAGGCCGGCGCCGCGCCGCTGCGCCACAGCGCGAGGCCGAGCAGCAGCAGGCCGACGACGATGCCCACGATGAACAGCAGGCCCGCCGCCAGTTGCACGGGGTCGTCCTCCAGAGCGCTCTGGAGCCTCGCCATGGTCGCCACGTCGAAGTCGCGCGTCACCGTGAGGTACGCGAGGTCGTCGCCGCCGCGGATCAGGGGGAATCCGGCCAGGTCGCCGAGCAGCGCGAAGAGCGCGCCCGCCGTGGTGAGCCGGGGAGCGCCGCGCCGCGCCACGCAGGCCACGGCGAAGGTGGCCGGGATCAGCCCGACCAGGAACGGCAGGGCGAACCAGCGGATCGTCCCTGCCAGCTGCTCGTGGGCCGCGTACGCCGCGACCGTGGCCTCGAACGACTCGCCGCCGTCCACGGGACTGAACAGGTGGTTGAGGCCCATGCCGAGCATGGGGAGTGGGGCGACGACGGCGAGCAGCACCCGCCAGAAGCCACGCACGTCCCGGAGCGGCTTGTGGGTGGTAGCACGGGTGTCGGTGTCCGGCTGCATGACGGTCCTCTCGAAAGATCTGATGGTCGTCCGGTCGGGTCCGATGGTGAAGGCCGCACGCTCCCGCCGTCGTGGGCGCGGTCTCCCGGTTCGGTCCCGGCCGCTCCCGCCGGCCCCGGGAACGCGCTCCTATGGCCGATGGGAGCGGCGGGACCCGATGATGAGTCCATGGCAGTCAGGCGGGCCGGCCCGGTCGCGGCGCTCACCCTCACGGTGGTCGTCGTCGCGGCGGCGTGGGTGTCGTGGTTCCTCGGAGGGCTCACCTTCGCCGACGCGGCCGAGGGCTCCTACCTGCTGACGAACAGCGCCCAGGCGCTGACCTTCACCGCGTTCGGCGCGCTGGTGCTGGCGTACCGGTCCGGGCACCGTATCGGGCTCCTTTTCGTGGTGTACGGCGCCTGCTACACGCTGAGCGTGGCCTGCCTGGGCCTGCTTTCCGGCGCGGTGGGGTTGCCGCAGTGGTGGGCGCGGGCGGTCGAGCTGCTCGGCATCACCGTGTGGATCCCGGCGCCCGCCGTCTGCCTTCCGCTGATCATCCAGCTGTTCCCGGACGGCAGGCCGCTGTCCCGGCGCTGGCGACCGCTGGCCCTCGCGACCCTCGCCGTCCTGCCGCTCACGCCGGTCCTGACCCTGCCCGTGGCGGCTGGGATCGCCGAGGGGGGCTCGGCCTCGGGCGCCCCGATCCTGCCCGCTGCGGCAGGCGAGGCCGCCCTGCGGCTGACACCGGTGTTCGTCGTCGCCGACGCGCTGGTGCTGCTGGCCTCCCTCGGCGCGCTCGGCCTGCGCACCCGCCGGTCCCGCGGGGCGCCGCGGCTGCAGCTGATGTGGCTGTTGTGGGCGGTGGGACTCTTCGTGGCCCTCAACGTCCAGCGGATCGTCACGACCGACGGGCCGGTGCTGTTCCTGCTGACCCTGCCGCTCATCCCGGCCGCCGTCACGGTGGCGATCCTGCGGCACCGGCTGTACGACATCGAGCTGATCGTCAACCGGTCGCTGGTGTACGCGGTGCTCACGCTCGGCGTCGTCATGGTGTACCTGGGCAT
This sequence comes from Microbispora sp. NPDC046933, assembly GCF_040644635.1. Classification (NCBI taxonomy): domain Bacteria; kingdom Bacillati; phylum Actinomycetota; class Actinomycetes; order Streptosporangiales; family Streptosporangiaceae; genus Microbispora; species Microbispora sp. NPDC046933. The sequence continues at coordinate 235,486 of NZ_JBEYWW010000011.1, forward strand.
CGTCGCGGCGCTGTCCGCGCTGGCGCAGGACCGGCTGTCGGCCACCCCGCTGATCGCGACCGCGGTGATCGCGCTCGCCTTCGCGCCGGCCCGTTCCGCCGTCCAGTCCGTGGTGGACCGGGTCATGTACGGGCAGCGCCGCGACCCCGCGGCGGCGGCCGCCCGCGTCGGTCTACGGCTCGGCGCCGGCCTGGACGGGGTGCTGCGCGCCGTGTGCGAGGCGCTGCGGCTGCCGTACGCCGCGGTCAGCTCCGACGGGCGGCTGGTCGCGACCTACGGCCGGCCGCCTCAGCTGCGGCACATCGTGTCGCTGGAGGTGGCCGAGGGGCCGCCCGCCGACCTGCTCGTCGGGCTGCGGGCCGGGGAGAGCCGGCTGTCCGGCGCCGACCGGCGCGCCCTGGGGCTGCTGGCGCCCCGGTCGGCCTGGCCCTGCAGGCGGTGCGTCTGTCGGAGCAAGTGGGCGAGTCCCGCAAGCGCATCGTGGCCGCGCGGGAGGAGGAACGCCGGCGGCTGCGCCGCGACCTGCACGACGGCCTCGGCACGGTGCTCACCGCGGTGACCCTCAAGGCCGACGCCGCCCACAACCTGCGCCGCACCGACCCGGAGCGGAGCGGGCGGCTCCTGCTCGACCTGCGCGCCGACGTGACCACCGCGATCGCCGACATCCGCCGCCTCGTCTACGACCTGCGCCCGCCCGACCTCGACGAGCTCGGGCTCGTCGGCGCGCTGCGCCGGCGTGCCCAGCAGTCCTGGCGCCGCGAGCACGCCGGGTGCGTGGTCACGGTCGACGCCCCGGACGACCTGCCGCCGCTGCCCGCCGCGGTGGAGGTGGCGGGGGAGGTGAGCGACAACGGCTCCGGGGGCGCCGGCGCCTGGCCGCACGGCGTGGGCCTGCGATCCATGCACGAGCGGGCCGCCGAACTGGGCGGTACGCTCACCGCGGGGCCCACCGACCGGGGAGGTCGAGTCCACGCCCGGTTACCACTGGAGCGGTCATGACCGCGGGGAACAGATCAGGATCGTGGTCGTCCACGACCACCCGCTGACGCGGGAGGGCCTGCGCGCCCTGGTCGCGTCGCTGCCCGACATCGTGGTGGTGGGGGAGGCCGGTGACCACGGCGATCTTCGCCAGGCTGGCGGTGCCCGACCGGGCCGAGGCCATCGTCCGCGCCCGCCAGGCCGGTCTCGGCGCCGATCTCGCGCAAGGTGCGAGTCGGGCCGATCCGGGTAGCGGGTAGAGTAGGCACGGCCGACGACCTCGTGCGGGAGAGACCCCTGGATATCAGGGGCGCCGAAGGAGCAAACCTCCCCGGAATCTCTCAGGCATCCGTACCGCACGGACGAGGCGACTCTGAAAAGCAGGCCCGCCGGCCAGGCGGTGCCTCACCGAAGGGGAAAGCCGGGCTCGACGGCCCGGTGAAGCTCTCAGGTCCGATGACAGAGGGGGAGACCGCTTCACGACCGGCCGCGCCGTGTGGGCGCCGGGCGGTCGCCGCAGGTCTCGACCCGCCCAGGAGGCCCCTGTCATGACCGATCGGTCCACGCTTCGCGACCTTTCCGCTCCGCCCTTCGCGACCCGTCATATCGGCCCCTCGGAGGCCGGCCGCGCCCGAATGCTGGAGGCCGTCGGCTACGAGTCGGTGGCCGACCTGGTCGCCGTGGCCGTGCCCGAGGCGATCCGCACGCGCGGCCCGCTGAACCTGCCCGAGGCGGTGGGGGAGGCCGAGGCCCTGGCCGAGCTGCGTGCCCTCGCCGGCCGCAACCGGGTGCTGACCCCGATGATCGGCCTCGGCTACCACGACACGATCACCCCGGGCGTCGTCCTCCGCAACGTGCTGGAGAACCCGGGCTGGTACACCGCGTACACGCCGTACCAGCCGGAGATCTCGCAGGGGCGGCTGGAGGCGCTGCTGAACTTCCAGACGGTCGTGTCGGACCTCACCGGCCTCGACGTCGCCGGGGCGTCCCTGCTCGACGAGGGGACGGCCGCGGCCGAGGCGATGACGCTGGCCCGCCGGGCGAGCAAGGTGAAGACCGACGTGTTCGTGGTGGACGCCGACGCGCTGCCGCAGACCAAGGCCGTGCTGGCGACCCGCGCCGAGCCGCTCGGCATCACGCTGGTGGAGTCGGACCTCGCCGGTGAGCTGCCCGAGTGCTTCGGGGTCCTCGTCCAGTATCCGGGCGCGAGCGGCCGGGTGGCGTCCTTCCGCGCGGTCGCCGAGCGGGCGCACGCCCAGGGGGCGCTGCTGGTGGCCGCGGCCGACCTGCTGGCGCTGACCCTGCTGGAGTCCCCCGGGGAGCAGGGCGCCGACATCGCCGTCGGTTCCTCCCAGCGCTTTGGGGTCCCGCTGGGCTATGGCGGCCCCCACGCGGCGTACATGGCCGTCCGCGAGGGCCTGCAGCGGCAGATGCCGGGCCGCCTGGTCGGGGTCTCGGTGGACGCCGACGGCCGCACGGCCTACCGGCTGGCCCTGCAGACCCGCGAGCAGCACATCCGCCGGGAGAAGGCCACCAGCAACATCTGCACCGCGCAGGTCCTGCTCGCCGTCATGGCGTCGATGTACGCCGTCTACCACGGCCCGGAGGGCCTCAGGAGGATCGCCCAGCGGGCGCACCGCCATGCGGCGGTCCTGGCCGCCGGGCTGCGCGACGGCGGCGTGGAGGTCGTCCACGACGAGTTCTTCGACACCGTGCTCGCCCGCGTGCCCGGGCGGGCCGCCCAGGTCGTGGCCGCCGCCGCGGAACGGGGCGTGAACCTGCGCCTGGCCGACGACGACCACGTCGGCGTCGCCTGCGATGAGAAGACCACCACGGACCACCTGCGGGCGGTCTGGGCGGCGTTCGGCGCGTCCGAACCCGTGGTCGAGGACCTCGACCGGGTGACCTCCGACGCTCTCCCGGCCGACCTGCAGCGGACCTCCGGCTTCCTCACCCACCCGGTGTTCCACTCCCACCGGTCCGAGACGGCCATGCTGCGCTACCTGCGGCGCCTGCAGGACAAGGACATCGCGCTCGACCGCTCGATGATCCCGCTCGGCTCCTGCACGATGAAGCTCAACGCGACGACCGAGATGGAGCCGGTCACCTGGCCGGAGTTCGCCTCGATCCACCCGTTCGCGCCGGCGGAGCAGGCCGAGGGGTACGCCGAGCTGATCGCGACGCTGGAGGGCTGGCTGGCCGAGGTCACCGGCTACGATCGGGTGTCGATCCAGCCGAACGCCGGCTCCCAGGGCGAGTTCGCCGGGCTGCTGGCGATCAGGTCCTACCACCGCTCCAGGGGCGAGGACGGGCGCGACGTGTGCCTCATCCCGTCCTCTGCGCACGGCACCAACGCCGCCAGCGCCGTCATGGCGGGCATGCGGGTGGTCGTGGTGGCCTGCGACGCCGACGGCAACGTGGACCTGGCCGACCTCGCCGCCAAGATCGACAAGCACCGCGACGCGCTCGCCGCGATCATGGTGACCTACCCGTCCACCCACGGCGTGTACGAGGAGACGATCGTCGAGATCTGCGAGCGGGTCCACGAGGCCGGCGGGCAGGTCTACGTCGACGGGGCCAACCTCAACGCGCTGGTGGGCCTGGCCAAGCTGGGCGAGTTCGGCGCGGACGTCTCCCACCTGAACCTGCACAAGACCTTCTGCATCCCGCACGGCGGCGGCGGCCCCGGCGTCGGCCCGGTGGCGGTCAAGGCCCACCTCGCCGAGCACCTGCCGGAGCACGTGTCGGCGGCGCCGTACGGCTCGGCGGGCATCCTGCCGATCTCCTGGGCGTACGTCAGGATGATGGGCGCCGACGGGCTGCGGCAGGCCACAGAGCAGGCGATCCTGTCGGCAAACTACCTGGCCCGGCGCCTGGCGCCGCACTACCCGGTGCTGTACACCGGGCGGGACGGCCTGGTCGCGCACGAGTGCATCGTCGATCTGCGCCAGATCACCAAGGAGACCGGCGTCACGGTGGACGACGTGGCCAAGCGGCTGATCGACTACGGCTTCCACGCGCCCACGATGTCGTTCCCCGTCGCCGGGACGCTCATGATCGAGCCCACCGAGAGCGAGGACCTGGCCGAGCTCGACCGCTTCGCGGACGCGATGATCGCCATCCGCGAGGAGATCGCCAAGGTCGCGTCGGGCGAGTACGACAAGACCGACAACCCGCTGCGCAACGCCCCGCACACGGCCGAGTGCCTGACCGCGGATGAGTGGAGCCACCCGTACTCGCGGGCGGTGGCCGCCTACCCGGTGCCCGGCCTGCGGGACGACAAGTACTGGTCGCCGGTGCGCCGCATCGACCAGGCGTACGGCGACCGCAACCTCGTCTGCTCCTGCCCGCCCCTCGAGGCATATGAGGACTGAGGCGTACGAGGACTGATCGGTTGAGCATGTCGGCCCCGCCCGGCGGCCGGTCTCGTTAAGATCGCGGTGATCGTTTCTCATCACCTGCGACCATGCGAGGCCCCTGTATGACGGCCATCGATTCCGGGCGGCGGTCCGACCGGCTCGACCACGCGCGCCGGCTCGCCGAAAGCGGCGACCTCGACGGTGCGGCCGCGATCTTCGCGGAACTCGCCGCGGACGAGAACGCGCCGGACCGCGGCGAGGCCGGCGAGGGCCTGTCCGTCGTGGTCGAGCGCATGGCCGAGCGGCTGCTGGAGGACGGCGAGCCCGAGCGGGCCGCCGACGTCCTGCTGGAGGCGCTGTCGATCAGCGCTGTGGCCGACCCGGCGCGTCTGCGGGTGCTGCTCGGCATGGCGCACCTGGAGATGGCGTGCGCGCAGTTCGCCGGGGCCGTGGAGGACAGCCGCCAGGAGGGAGCCGACTCTGGCACCGGGGCCCTCGCGATCGAGCTGCTGGCCCGTACGCTGCCGCTGCGGGGCCGCGACGCCGACGCGGAGACCGTGTGGCGCTACGGCCTCGACCATCCCGACGAGGCGCTCGCCGACCAGGTGCGGCTGCGCCTCGGGCGGGACGTACGCCCCGCCATGGAGGGCGTCGAGGGCTGAACGGCCGGGCGGGGTCAGCGCTGGGAGCGGCGGCTGATGGCGTAGGCGAAGTTGACCGCGATGATCCCGCCCCAGGACAGGAGCAGGCCCGCCAGCCCCGCGTTCGCCACCGCGATCCCGGTCAGCGGGATGCCCAGGGCAAGTGACCCCATGGCCACGCCCACGGCGCTGTCCTTCTGCTTGACCGGGGGACCGGGCGGCTGGTGACGTAGCTGGGCCGCCACCTCGTTGCGTATCCGTGCGGCGATCTCCACGTCCAGCTTGTCGAGGAACGAGTCGACCAGCGCGTCCTCGTACTCCGGGCCCAGATCGCGGCGGGCCGCCATGACGGCTCGCAGGTCCTCGCGGGTCGAAGACGCCGCCGGCGGCGGAGGGACGGGATGCCCGGGCGCGGGCGGCTGCTGCGATGCGATGTCCGTCACCATGACATTCTGGCCTCTTCCGCGGGGGCGTGCCATCCTCCGGACGGAGGGTCGCCTCCTCCCGCTTCAGCCGGACCCGCTACCGTCAGCGGCATGGAGATCGAGACCCCGCACGGCCGCGCCCTGGCCGAGGTGGACGAGGCGGCCGATCCCCGGCTGCTGCTGGTCCTGACCCACGGGTCCGGGGGAGGGGTGGACGCCCCCGACCTGCTCGCCGTACGGGACGCGGTGCTGGCCTCCGGGGGGACCGTCGCCCGGGTGGTGCAGCCGTTCCGGCTGCGCGGCGCGCGAGCGCCGGGGTCGGCGGTCAAGCAGGACGAGGCGTGGCTGTCGATCGTCGCCGCGCTCCGCGAGCGTCACCCGGGCCTGCCGCTCGTCCAGGGCGGGCGGAGCAACGGCGCGCGGGTCGCCTGCCGCACCGCGCGCGCCGCCGGGGCCGAGGCGGTGGTGGCGCTCGCGTTCCCGCTCCACCCGCCGGGTAAGCCGGAGCGGTCACGGGCGGAAGAACTGCGGCAGGCGGGGACCCCCGTGCTCGTGGTCAACGGGGATCGGGATCCGTTCGGCGTGCCGGATGAGAAGGACGCCGCACGTCTCGTGGTCCTCTCGGGGGAGGGGCACGAGTTCAAGAAGGACCCCGCCCGGGTGGGCGAGGTGGTGGCGCGGTGGCTGCTTTCGCCTCTGCCGGCAGAGGGCTAGGCCGCGCTGATGGCCATGTCGGTGGGCCGGTGGGGGGCGATGACGCCGCCGTCGGGCAGCAGCTCGCCGGTGTCCTCGAACAGCACGACGCCGTTGCAGAGCAGGCTCCAGCCCTGCTCGGGGTGACAGGCTATCGTGCGGGCGGCTTCTCGGTCCTTTGCATCCGCACTGGGACAGGCCGGTTCATGAGGGCACATCGCCGGGGCTCCGTGTCTTTATCGTTCGCTCGTTTTGTCTTCCGGGTGTCCGTGGGGTATGACGCACACCACACTGGACTACACCAGTTTGCGGCTCGGCCGCATCCGTACGACATAGTCCGTTCGGAGCATTTCCGCCGGTCGGGCAGGGGACCCGGCCGCACCCCGAGCAGGCTCGCGCACACTGATGTGACCTAGTACACAAGAATGCCCCATTGGAGGCAACGGTCCGGCCTCGACACGCCGACGGCCGGGTAACCGGGAGATCACAGATTCCGGGCGCCGGGCGCGACCGATGTGGACGGCCCGGAAATCCGCCGTCCCGCTCAGCCGCCGAGGCCGGCGATCAACGCGTCGAGGCCGTGCTCGAAGTCGCGCTCGCCCTCGGCGGTGCGCGCGTCGCGCACCTCGGCGTCCGGGTCGGCCCACCCCGACTGCTGGACCTCGACCGCCACGCTGCCGAACACATAGGCCCGCAGGGCGCGGACCGCTCCCGCCGGGTCGCCCGCTCCCGCCTCGCGCAGCTGCTCGGTCTGCTCCCTGATCGCGATGAGGGCCGACCCCTTCGGCGGCTTGGTGAGGGCCAGCGACAGCACGCCCGGGTGCTCCAGCAGCGCGGCGCGGCTCGCGCGGGCCCAGGCGCGCGCCCTGTCCTGCCAGGTGGCGGCGGCGGCCGGATCGACCCCCACGGTCGTCACGTGCTCGGCGAGGGCGTCCATCAGCGCCTCCTTGCCCCGAGGCAGGTGGTGATAGATGGCCATGGCCTCCACCTGGAGGGCGTCGCCGAGGCGGCGCATGGTCAGCCGGCGCAGGCCCTGGCCGTCGGCGATGTGCAGGGCGGCGTCGATGATCCGCTCGCGGGACAGGGGGACGGGCGGTCGCTTGGCAGGCACGGCGATCATGCTGCCACATCGACCCTTACTTCGTAAAGGGCGGCACACCCTGCGGTGCGGGCCCCCACGCGGAGCGCGTACGCTACCGACTGCGACGCGAGTTCGATACCGAAGGGGCTGACGATGGCGTTTTTCCGTCCGCGGGTGAGCCGGGAGGCGGAGGTCCGCTACCACGCGGATCTGGAGATCCGGAAGAACTTCGACGACGTGCTGGAGAAGGTCCGGGTGGCGCAGCGGCGGTTCCAGGAGGCGAAGGCGGCGGGCGTGCCGCTCCCCGAGCTCCGTGAGGCGGCCCTGGGCCTCGACGCCGCCCTGACCGAGGCGCTGCGCGCCGCGGAGGCGGGGCAGCGCGCCACTTTCGGCGTGAAGTCCTACGACAGCAGGATCGCCCGGCGCAAGGCGAAGGCCACCCCCGAGGGCGCGCTGTGGACCGACGAGGTGAACCGCCTGCGCACGCTGCGCGAGGCGCACCGCCTCAGCGGCATCCCCCGGGTGCCCCGCGCCTCCAAGACCGGCGACCCCGCCCGCCTGACCCCGCGCGACGTGCGCAAGGGCCTGGCCGCCGCGCACCACTAGGCACGAGCAGGCCTACGCAGGCCCGCCCGCCGGCCCGCCGGGTTCTTCCGCCCCGGCGGGCCGGTCGTCGTTCTGCCCGGCGTGCCCCGGGGGATCGCCTCCTGACAGGGGGACTCGCAAGGTCTACGATTCCGCCTCACACCCGGGCGTTCGCATTGTTGGAAAGGCCCGGGGTCCAGAGAGGCAGGCTCCCCCTTGACTACCGACTCACGGTTCGCGCCGCGCGCGGGAACACTGACGTCGTCGCCGCTCGAACCCCTCTTCACCAGGGAATACGACGCCGACCCCGCCCTCGTCCACGAACGGTTCCGCACGGCGTACGGGCCCGTGGCCCCCGTCGACCTCCTCGGCGTCCCTGTCTGGTTCGTCCTCGGCTACGAAGAGGTGCTGCACGTCCTGCAGAACGCGGGCGACCGGTGGAGCAAGTGCGTGGCCAACTGGCGGGCGTTCACCGAAGGCCGGGTTCCCGCCGATTGGCCGCCGTTGACCCTCCTCACAGCGGACAACACCGGGTTCCAGGACGGGGACAGACACCGTCTGGGCCGCGCGGCCTGGGACGCGGCGCTGCGGCCATTCCAGGACCCCGCTCATCCGCAGGCCCAGGCGATGGAACGCGCCATCCTGCGGTACTGCGACGATCTCATCGACGTCGTCACGGAGGGGACGTCCTCCGGGCTCGCGGACCTGTGCGCCCAGTATGGGCGGCCGCTGCCGTTGATGGTCGCCAACCACCTCCTCGGCGTCACCCTCGAGTACGGGGACGACATGGTGATGGACTTCTGGCGTCTGCTGGACGGTCCGGACTCCGGCGGGGCGTACCAGCGGCTCTACGCCGCCCTTCACGATCTCGTGACGGCCAAACGGAGCCGCCCCGGTGAGGACTTCATCTCCTACCTGTTCGCCGCCAAGCCGGACTTCACCGATGACGAGCTGGCCCGCGAGCTGTTCCTGCTGCCCGCCTTCCTGGACTTCACCGGTAGCCTCATCTGCAACGCGGTGGTCGAAGTGATCACCAACCCGCGGCTGCGGACGACTCTCTCGACGGGCGCGATCGAGGAGGCGGTGAACCGGGTCGCGATGCTGAAACCGGCGATCGCCAACGTCACCCTCCGCTACGCCAAGGCGGACGTGAAGCTCGGGGGTTTCACGATCGCCGCGGGTGACCCCGTGCTGCTGTCCGTCGCGGCGGCGAACAACGATCCGCAGATCGCCTCCGCGCTGAGCGACGACACCGTGCGCAGCACCCGGGCGCACCTGTCGTGGGGCGCGGGACCGCACCGGTGCCCGAGCCGGCGGCTGGCCACCCAGATCACCACCATCGCCGTTCGCCGGCTGCTGGAGCGGTTCTCGACGCTGAGGCTCGCCCTCCCGCCCGATCAGCTGCCCTGGCGTCCCTCTCCCTTCATGCGCGCGCTGCGGTCCCTTCCCGTGCAGTACGAGGTCCGCCAGGACTTCGCACTGCGGCCTCGCCGGGAGAGCCGGGAGACGGCAGGGGCAGGCGACTCGGCGAGCCGGCCGCAGGGCATCCCCGGCGACGGCGACAGGCCACCCGCCCGCTCCGCGCTGTGGGCGTTCCTGCACCGCCTCCGCGGCGGCAGAAGGGACGACCACCAGGCCGGCTGAAAAGCCGTACGGCCGCACCCTCTGAGGGTGCGGCCGTACGAATATCCGGGATCAGCCGCTCAGCTGGCCCAGTCGAGCAGCGGGCGGGTGTTGCTCGGGTGGCGCAGCTTGGACAGCGACTCCTTCTCCAGCTGGCGGATCCGCTCCCGGGTCAGGCCCAGGTGCTTGCCGATCTCGTCCAGCGTGTGCGGCTTGCCGTCGGCGAGGCCGAAGCGCAGGCTCATGATCTTGGCCTCGCGCGGCGACAGGTTGCTCAGCACGCCCTTGAGCTGCTCGGCCAGCAGCTGCCGGTCCACGACCTCGGACGCCTCGGGAGAGTCGACGTCCTCGATGAGGTCGCCGATCCGGGTCTCGCCGTCCTCGCCGATGGTCGAGTCGAGGCTGATCGGCTGCCGGCTGGTGCGCAGCAGCTCCTCGATCTGGTCCGGGGTCTTGTCCAGCTCGACGGCCAGCTCCTCCGGCGTGGGCTCCCGGCCGAGCCGCTGGTGCATGTCACGCTCGACGCGCGACAGCTTCGACAGCATCTCCAGCACGTGGACGGGCAGCCGGATCGTACGGGCCGAGTCGGCGAAGCCGCGCTGGATGGCCTGCCGGATCCACCACATGGCGTACGTCGAGAACTTGTAGCCCTTGGTGTAGTCGAACTTCTCGACCGCGCGGATCAGGCCGAGGTTGCCCTCCTGCACGACGTCGAGCAGGGCCATGCCGCGGTCGGTGTACTTCTTGGCCACCGAGACGACCAGGCGGAGGTTGGCCTCCAGCATGTGGTCCTTGGCCCGCCTGCCGTCCTCGATGACCCACTCCAGGTCCTCGCGCACGTGCGGGGGCAGGTGCTCGCCGTTCTCGAGCGCGGTCTCCAGCTTGTACTCGGCGTACAGCCCGGCCTCGATGCGCTTGGCCAGCTCCACCTCCTGGGCGGCGGTGAGCAGGGTGCGCCGGCCGATCGACTTCAGATAGGTGTGCACCGAGTCGCCCATGACCGAGGAGGTGTCGTCGAGGTCGAGCGTCTCGCCGTCCTCCGCCTCGGCCTCGTCGGCCTGGAACTCCTCGTCGTACGGCTCCTCGTCGGCGGCCTTGGCCGTCTTCTTCGCGGCGCTCTTGGCGGCCGGCGCGCTCTTGGTGGCCTGTGCCGCGGCCTGGGCGGCCCGGCGGGACTTCCTGGCCGGCGCCTTGGCGGGGGTCCGCGCCCCCGTCTCGCCGGCCGCCTCGGCCTGCGCGCCCGGCTCGTTCTCCGTGCCGTTGTCGGCGGCCAGGTTCACGCCCGCCTCGGTGAGCTCGCGCAGGATCGAGCGGCCCTCGACGGGGCTGACGCCGGCCTTCGCGAAGGCCTCGCGCAGCTCCGACAGGGAAAGGCGACCCTGTGCACGGCCTTGCTCCAGGAGCAGGTCGAGCGTCGTCGGGGTCGCCTCGCGCTCGGGCGAGGCCGCCACGGCGGTCCGGGGCATGAGGACACCTCCTCCTTGCGGAGTTCATGGTTGGTTCGAGGTTTCTAATGCTTGCGATCGGGGCGCGGCGTCCGGCGGCTCAGCGCACCAGTATCAATAACGCTCTCGCGCCCGGTTTGTTCCCTCACCCCGCGGGGGAGGCTGTTGGACTCGCCCGGGCGGCCCGGTCAGTCGGGAACGGCGGTGACGGTGACCTGGGGCAGCGGCATGGGGTTCGCGTCCTGGATGCGCTCCCGCGTCCAGTAGTCGGAGACCTCGTCCGGGTCGTCCACGAGATCCTCGAACACCACGTCGGGGTCGACCTCCGGAGTGGACCGCGGCTCGGTGAGGCCGCCGTGGCCGGGGTCGGCGGGAGAGACCTCGATCGACCCCCGGTGGCCGCCCGTGGCCGGGCCGAGCTTGGCGGCGGGGGCGTCGCCCACCTTCGCGACGTCGTCCAGGCGGCCGGCGAAGGCGGCGGCGGTGACCGACGCCCCGCCCACGATGACGACGCCGACGAGCACGGCGGAGGCCATCGTCTTGTGGGCCGGCGTGAGGCGGATCGGTTGCATGCGGCGTCCCCTTCCCCTGCTCTTACAGACGCACGAAGGTCATCCGCGGTTCCGGTTCTTGAGCTCGACCATATCGGGTTTGCCGTTCGGCAGGAGCGGGATCTGGGACACCAGCTCGACGGCGCGCGGCGCGGCGTAGGCGGGCAGCCGCTCCTTGGCGAAGCCCCTCAGCTCGCCGAGCGTGACCTCGCCGGGGCCCCGGGGGACCACGACGGCGACCACGATCTCGCCCCACTCGGGGTCGGGCCTGCCCACCACCACGACGTCGCGTACGGCGGGGTGCCCGGCCAGGACCTCGGCGACGGCGCCGGCCACGACCTTCCGGCCGCCGGTGTTGATCACGTCGTCGGCCCGGCCCAGCACGGTGAGCCGTCCGTCCTCCAGGGAGCCCAGGTCGGAGGTGACGAACCAGCCGCCCTCGAAGGGCCGCTCCTCCCGCAGGCGGTAGCCGGAGAACAGCACCGGGCCCGTGATCCGCACCCGCCCGTCGCCGCCGATCTTGACCTCGACGCCGTCGAGCGGTACGCCGTCGTACACACAGCCGCCGCTCGTCTCGCTCATGCCGTACGTGGTGACGATCCTGGCCCCCGCCGCGCGGGCCTCGGCCAGCAGGGCCGAAGGGGCGGCGGCGCCGCCGAGCAGGATCGTGCCGAAGGCCGCGACGTCCGCCCCCGCGTCCAGCATCCGCCGCAGCTGGGTGGGGACCAGCGAGACGTGGTCCGCCCCGCTCGCGGCGACCTCGCCGGGGGAGAAGCGCGCGTGGACGATCGGCTCGGTGCCGCACAGCAGCGACCGGACGAGCACCTGCGCGCCCGAGATGTGCGACGGCGGCAGGCAGCACAGCCAGCGGTCGCCCTCACGGGCGCCGAGCCTGGTCAGCGAGGCGCGGGCCGAGGCCAGCAGCGCCTCGGCCGTCAGCTCCACACCCTTCGGGGTGCCGGTGGAGCCGGAGGTCGCGATGATCAGCGCCGCGTCGGACCGCTCCCCGTCCGGCTCGCGCCGGACGCCGTCGGCCGTGACGACGTGGGTGGGGCGCAGCGCGGCGAGCGTGGCCTCCAGCGCGGGCCGCGGCAGGTCGGGGGACAGCGGCAGCACGGCGGGCCCGTCCCCGGTCAGGGCCTGCCGTACGGCCTCGGACAGGGCGGGCCCCGGGGGCAGGACGAGGGCGTGCACGGGTCGCTGTCCTGGTCGCTGTCCTGGGCGGTGTCCTGGAGTGCTGAGCACGGTCGTAAGGTTAGTCCCGGCGCGGCGGCCGGAGCCTACCGCCTGGTCGGTGACGGCGCCTGGTTTGTGACGGACGAAGGAGCGGGTGTGACGAGCGGGGTCGACTGGAAGCGGTCGGGCGAGTACGAGGACATCATCTACGAGACCGCGGAGGGAATGGCGAAGATCACGATCAACCGCCCCGAGCGGCACAACGCCTTCCGCCCCACGACCTTGTTCGAGCTCCGCGAGGCCTTCAACCGGGCCCAGGAGGACACCGAGGTCGGTGTGATCATCTTCACCGGCGCCGGGGACAAGGCGTTCTGCTCCGGCGGCGACCAGAAGATCCGCGGCGACGACGGCTACGTGGACGACAAGACCCACGGCATCGGCCGGCTCAACGTCCTGGACCTGCAGGTGCAGATCCGCCGCTGCCCCAAGCCGGTCATCGCGATGGTGGCGGGCTACGCCATCGGCGGCGGCCACGTGCTGCACGTCTGCTGCGACCTGACGATCGCCGCCGACAACGCGAGGTTCGGCCAGACCGGCCCCAAGGTGGGCTCGTTCGACGGCGGGTACGGCTCCTGGCTGCTCGCCGAGACCGTGGGCCTCAAGCGGGCCCGCGAGATCTGGTACCTGTGCCGCCAGTACGACGCCCAGACCGCGCTCCAGTGGGGCTTGGTCAACGCGGTGGTGCCGCTGGAGCGCCTGGAGGAGGAGACCGTCCAGTGGGCCCGCGAGCTGCTGGAGAAGTCGCCCCTCGCGCTGCGCATGCTGAAGGGCGCGCTCAACGCGGTGACCGACGGCGCGGCCGGCATGCAGCAGTTCGCCGGCGACGCGACGCTGATCTACTACATGAGCGAGGAGGCCCAGGAGGGCCGCGACGCGTTCAAGGAGAAGCGCAAGCCGGACTTCTCGAAGTTCCCCCGCCGCCCGTAGAAGGCCGCGAGATGACGGCGGCCTCTCCGTTTTGCCGTACGCTTGCGGCTGCGGGAACGGGAGGAGACGGGCGGGTGGACAGGAACCGGGCCGGTCTGGGCGTTCTGAATCTGGGCGTTCTGGAGGCGCGGCGGTGAACCCGGCGACCGCCCTCTCGACCGTCCTGGTCGACGAACTGGTGCGCTGCGGCGTCACCGACGTGGTGCTCGCTCCGGGCTCCCGGTCCGCGCCGCTGGCGCTCGCCGCGCACGCCGAGTCGCGGGTGCGGCTGCACGTGCGCGTCGACGAGCGGTCGGCCTCCTACCTCGCGCTCGGCCTGGCCAAGCGGTCCGAGCGGCCGGTGGCCCTGATCTGCACCTCGGGCACGGCGGCGGCCAACTTCCACCCCGCGGTGATCGAGGCGTCCGAGTCCGGCGTGCCGCTGCTCGTGCTGACCGCCGACCGGCCGCCCGAGCTGCGCGGCACCGGCGCCAACCAGACGATCGACCAGGTCAAGCTGTACGGCTCGGCCGTCCGCTGGTTCGCCGAGGTCGGCGTGCCCGAGGAGCGGCCCGGCCAGGTGGCCTACTGGCGGTCGCTGGTGTGCCGGGCCTGCCAGCGCGCCGCCGGGCCGCCGGACCCCGGGCCCGTCCACCTCAACGTGGCCTTCCGTGAGCCGCTGATCCCCGACGGCGACGTGAGCTGGTGCGAGCCCCTGGACGGCGACGCCTCCGGCGCGTGGTTCCGGGCGCGGGTCGCGCCGCCCTCCGCCGCCCTGCACATCCCGCCGACCCGGCGCGGGGTGCTGGTCGTGGGCGACGGCGCCGCCAACGTGCGGCGGTACGTCGCCGCCGCGGGCATGGCGGGCTGGCCCGTGCTGTCGGAGCCCAACGGCGGCGGCCGGTACGGCGACCACGCGATCTCGACCTACCACTTCCTGCTGGGCGACCAGGAGTGGGCCGACGCCCACCGGCCCGACGTCGTGGTCACCCTCGGCCGTCCCGGGCTGTCGCGCCCGCTGCTGTCGTGGCTGCGCCGGGCCGAGGAGCACATCGTGGTGGCCTCCGACCTGACCCGGTGGCCCGACCCGACCCGCTCGGCGACCCAGGTGGCCCAGGCCGTGGAGATCCCCATCGCCGCCGGCGGGGACGCCTGGCTGCGCGCCTGGCGGCACGCCGACCACCTGGCCCGGGAGGCGATCGACGCCGTGCTCGACTCCTCCGGGCTGACCGAGCCGCGGCTGGCCAGGGACCTCGCCGAGGTGCTGCCCAACGGCTCGCTGCTGTTCTGCGGGTCGTCCATGCCGATCCGCGACCTCGACCAGGCCATGCGCCCGCGGCGGGGGCTGCGGCTGATGGCCAACCGGGGCGCGTCGGGCATCGACGGCCTGGTCTCCACCGCCGTCGGGGCCGCGCTCGCCCACAACGGCCCGGCGTACGCGCTGATCGGCGACCTCACGCTGCTGCACGACCAGAACGGCCTGATCCTCGGCCCGCGCGAGCCCCGGCCCGACCTGTGCCTGGTGGTGGTGAACAACGACGGCGGCGGGATCTTCTCGCTGCTGCCGCAGGCCGCGCTGGAGGACCCGTTCGAGCGGGTCTTCGGCACCCCCCACGGGGTGGATCTCGGCTACGTGGCCGCCGCGAACGGCCTGCCGTACGCGCTGGTCGAGGACCCGGAGGAGCTGTCCAGGGCGATGAAGGGGGACGGCCTGCGGATCGTGGAGGCGCGCACCGACCGGGTGCGCAACGCGGCCGTCCACGTCGCGATGCGCGACGCCGTGCGCGCGGCGATGCGTGACTGATCGTCCTTCTATCGGCGTACCCGCATTGGTCCTTCCGGCGGATGCCGCACCCCCGAGGCGACGGCAGAATGGGTGCTGTCACCGGGTTGAGGAGTGAGATGCACGTCGACGAGTGGCTGCAGACCATCCCGTCCGTCTGGGTCTACGTGCTCGTGGGCGCCGTCATCGGGCTGGAGAGCCTGGGCATCCCGCTCCCGGGTGAGATCGTGCTGGTCAGCGCCGCGCTGCTGTCGTCCAGGGGGGTCGTGGACCCCGTGGTCGTCGGGATCTGCGCGAGCGGCGGCGCGATCGTGGGGGACTCGATCGGCTACCTGATCGGACGCAAGGGCGGACGGCCGCTGTTCGACCGGCTGGGACGGCGCTTCCCCAAGCACTTCGGCCCCGCGCACATCGCCAGGGCGGAGCACATGTTCAACCGCCACGGGATGTGGGCGGTGTTCTTCGGCCGCTTCATCGCCCTGCTGCGGATCCTCGCCGGGCCGCTGGCCGGGGCCCTCCACATGCCCTACTGGCGCTTCCTCGTCGCCAACGTCCTCGGCGGCGTCGCGTGGGCCGGCGGGACCACGGCCGCGATCTACTACCTGGGCATGGTGGCCGACAAGTGGCTCAAGGGCTTCTCGTGGGTGGGGCTGGTGGTCGCCCTCCTGTTCGGCCTGGGCACCACGGTGTGGCTCAAGCGCAAGACCGCCAAGGCGGCGGGCGAGGAGGAGAGCGTGCCGGAAACCGTCAGCGCCTCATAACGCGCCGTCCGTTTCCCGCCAGCCCTCCGGACGGCCGGCAGGCCACGATTAGGGCATGGCGTTCGAGATCAGGGCCATCGCGCCCGACGTGCTTGACCAGCTCAGGAAGACCGACGACGCCGGGCGGAGGCCGCGCCGGATCGTCGACGAGGAGGGCGGCAGCCCGCTGCGCTGCTGCCTGCGCCGCTCCCGGCCCGGGGAGGCGATCCTGCTCGCGGCCTACGCGCCGCTGCGCCGCTGGGCGCTGGAGACCGGCGCCGACCCCGGCGCGTACGAGGAGGTCGGGCCGGTGTTCGTCCACGAGGAGCCGTGCGAGGGACCGCAGCCCAGCTATCCTGCGGCCATGGGCGGCGCGCGGCGGATCTTCCGCACCTACCGCGCCGACGGCTCCATCCTGAACGGGCACCTCGTGGAGGCGCACCAGTCGGCCGACCCCCTCGCGGCGTCGATCCTGCTGGACACCCTGCTGGAGGACCCGGAGACGGCGGTCGTCCACGTGCGGGCCGTGGAGTTCGGCTGCTTCATGTTCGAGGTACGGCGCCCCGTGTTGGAGAATTCCACCACGAACAACGCGCCGGTTCGTTGAGGTGAACGAAGCAGCGGCGGGAAAGGGCGCCTAGCGTTCGGGCAACGGCCCGGCGACGAAAGGACCTCCTCCGATGGCTGAAGCGGCAGGACGATGGCAGACCCGGCTCGGCGAGCTGATCGCCGAGTACGAGGTGCCCGGCGCGACCCTGGCCTTCCTGCACGAGGGAGAGGTCCACGAGGTCGCCGCCGGCGTGCTCAACGTCGCCACCGGCGTCGAGGCGACCCCCGACTCGCTCTTCCAGATCGGCTCGATCACCAAGCTGTGGACCTCGACGCAGATCATGCTGCTCGTCGAGCAGGGACGGGTCGCCCTCGACACCCCGGTGCGGGAGATCCTGCCGGAGTTCAAGGTGGCGGACCCGGAGGTGACCGAGACGGTCACGCTCCGGCACCTGCTGTCGCACACCTCGGGCATCGACGGCGACCTGTTCCTCGACACCGGCCGGGGCGACGACTGCCTGGAGAAGTACGTCGCGGCGTGCGCGGACCTCGCGCAGAACCACCCGCTCGGCGCCACCCAGTCCTACTGCAACTCCGGCTTCTCCGTCGCCGGGCGGGTGGTCGAGCGCCTGACCGGCAAGGTGTGGGACGCCGCGCTGCGCGAGCAGGTCGTCGAGCCGCTGGGCCTGACCCACACCTGGACCCTGCCGGAGGACGTCCTGCGCTTCCGCGCGGCCATGGGTCACATGGACGGCGCGCCCGCGCCGATGTGGGGCCTGATGCGCTCGGCCGGGCCCGCCGGGCTGATCTGCGCGCGTGCCGCCGACGTCGTGGCCTTCGCCCGCGCCCACCTGGAAGGCGGCCTGCTGGCCGATCCCCGGGCGATGTGGGAGCCGCAGGTGGACGTCCCCAACCCGCACACGCTGGGCAGGCAGTGGGGGATCGGCTGGATCCTCGACGAGTGGGACGGCCACCGGGTGATCTCCCACGGCGGCAACACGATCGGCCAGGCGGCCATGCTCTGGGCGGTCCCCGACGCGGGCACGGTCGTGTGCGTGCTGGCCAACGGCGGCCATACCTCCGCCTTCCAGCACGCGGTGGCCACCGAGTTGTTCGCCGACCTGCTCGGCCTGGCCGTCCCGCCCGTGCTCGGCCCGCCGGCCGAGCCGTACGAGACCGACGTGGAGCGGTACGCCGGGGTCTACGAGCGGGCCGGCATGCGCATCACGATGACCGTGCGCGACGGGGTGCTCGCCACGCACATGGAGGCCACCGGGGCCCTCGCCGGCGCGCAGCCGCCCATGGACTTCGACCTCGTGCCGGTGGACGACGTCACCTTCGTGGGCCGCCCGCAGGGGCAGCCCGACTGGTGGTCGGCGGTGTTCTTCCGGCTCGCCGACGGCACGCCGTACGTCCATCTCGGCGCGCGGGCCACGCCCAGGATCGGCTGAGGCAGAGGATGACCGCACGGCCGCGCGCCAGTCTGCGCCGGGTCCTGGAGGACCTCGGCAGCACCGTGCTCGACGTGGCCGCCTCACCTGGCGACCTCGACGCCGAGGTCACCGGGGTGCACATCTACGACCCCCTGGACGAGCCGCCGCTGCAGAAGGGGGCTCTCGTGCTCGCCGTCGGCGTGGACTCGGCCGAGCGGATCCGGGCCCTGCTCGACGCGGCCGGTCCGGCGGCCGGCGTCGTCGTCAAGCAGCCGGTGGAGGTGGACGAGCCGCTCCGCGCGAAGGTCCTGGAGACCGGCGTCGCGGTGCTCGGCCTCACTCGCGCCGCCTCCTGGGCCCAGGTGGCGGCGCTGCTGCGCTCCCTGCTGGCCGAGCTGCGCGGTGAAGGCGATCTCGCCGAGCCCGGAGAACCTCCGCCGGACGGCCTGTTCTCGCTGGCCAACGCCGTGTGCGCGCTGCTGGACGCGCCGGTGACCATCGAGGACCGCTCCTCGCGGGTGCTGGCCTACTCCGAGCGGCAGGAGGAGGCCGACCCCGGGCGGGTGGCGACCGTGCTCGGCCGCCAGGTGCCTGAGCGGTACCGGCGGATGCTGGAGGAGGGGGGCGTCTTCCGCCGGCTCTACCAGAGCCGCGAGCCGATCTACATCGAACTCCACGACGAGGGGATCAACCGGGCGGCGGTGGCGGTCCGGTCGGGAGACGAGATCCTCGGCTCCATCTGGGCGGCGGTGCGCGAGCCGCTGACCGAGCAGCGGCGCCGCGCCCTCGCCGACGCCGCCAAGATCGTCGCGTTGCAGCTCCTGCGGCAGCGCGCCGGGGCCGACACCAGCAGGCGGCTGCGCGCCGACCTGCTGGCGACCGTCCTCGCCGGCGGCCGCGACGCGGCGGAGGCGGCGGGCCGGCTCGGCGTCGCGAGCGAGCGCCTGTGCGTGCTCGCGGCCCAGCTCACCGAGGAGACATACGACGACGCCGCCCGGCTGGAGGGCGACCGGCAGCGGTTCTGCGACGCCCTCTCCCTGCACGTCGGGGCCATCCATCCGAAGGCCGCCGCCGCGCTGGTCGGGTCCGTGGCCTACGCCGTGCTGCCCCTGCAGGCCGGCGGGCAGGAGGAGACGCGGGCCGTACGCGTGGCGGAGAGCTTCCTGACCAGGGTGGGTCCCCGGCACGCGGCCAACATCGGCGTGGGGCGCCTGGCGGCCGACCTCACCGAGGTGGCCCGGTCGCGGGCCGACGCCGACCGGGCGCTGCGGGTGCTGCGCGCCAGGGGCGCCTCCGGCCAAGTGACCGGGTACACGAGCGTGCACTTCGAGGCGTTGCTGCTCCAGCTGTCCGATCTGGTCAGGGCGGAGAAGCAGGCGCCCACCGGGCCGTACGAGCGGCTGCTCGCGTACGACGCCGAGCACGGCAGCGAGCTGGTCGCCACCCTGCGGGCCTACCTGGACGCCTTCGGCGACGTCAACGCCGCCGCCGCGCGGGTCCACGTGCACGCCAACACCTTCCGCTACCGCCTCAAGCGGCTGACCGAGATCGGCGGGCTGGACCTGGCCGACCCCGACGCGCGGCTCGGCGTCATGCTCCAGATGCGGATCTTCGGCCGATAGCACGACGCCGGCTTTCCTTTTCGTCCGGCCCGACGAAGCAGCACCGCCGCGAAACGGCGAGGGTGGGGCATCACCCCCCACCTCCCTGGAGTTCTCCATGAGACACCGAGTCGGCATGAGACACAAAGGAGCGGCGGCCGCGCTCGGCGTCCTCGGCCTGCTCGCGGTCGCGTGCGGCGGCGGCTCCGGCTCCACGCCGGGCGCGGCCGGCGGCGGCACCCTGACGTTCGCCATCGGCAGCGACCCAGGAGCGCTCGACCCGGCCACGGGCGTGCTCGCGGTGACCAACGCCGTACTCTCACTCGCGTACGACACGCTGACCTACACCGGGCCGGACGGGAAGATCATGCCGGGCCTGGCCGAGAAGTGGGAGGTGCGGCCCGACTCGGTGACCTTCACCCTGCGCAGGGACGTCACCTGCTCCGACGGCTCGAAGCTGACCCCGCGGACCGTGGCGGACAACGTCAACCACATCACCGACCCCGCGACGAAGTCGCCGATCTACGGCGTGCTCGTCCCCGCCGGGACGAAGGCCGAGGCCGACGACGCCAAGGGGACGGTGACACTGTCCACGCCGAAGCCGTTCGGCTTCATCCTGGAGAGCACGCCGGGGATCTACATCGTGTGCGGCAAGGGGCTCGAGGACCGGTCGCTGCTGACCCGTGCCACCTCCGGCTCCGGGCCGTACACGCTCACCGAGGCGGTGCCCGGCGACCACTACAGCTTCCGCGTCCGCCGGGACTACGCCTGGGGCCCGGGCGGCGCGACCACCAAGGACCCGGCCCAGCCGGCGACCGTCGTGCTGAAGGTCGTGCCCAACGAGCAGACGGCCGCGAACATGCTGCTGTCCGGCGGCCTGAACGGCGCCAAGTTCTACGGCGCCGACCGGGCCCGGCTGGAGGCCGCGCCGGGCGTCGGCAAGAGCGTGCAGCCCTACGGCAACGGGCAGTTCTTCTACCACCAGGGCGACGACCGCCCGGCCGGGGACGCGGCCGTGCGCAGGGCGCTCACCCAGGCGGTCAACCTCACCGAGCTCGGCGGGATCGCGACCGGCGGCACCGGCCGCCCCTCCACCGGGCTGGTCCTCGACCCCCGGCCGTGCCCGGGCGACAGCGTCTCCGGCCACGTCCCCGGCTTCGACCCCGCCGCCGCCGCTGCCGCGCTCGACGCCGCCGGGTGGAAGGCGGGCACGGACGGCGTACGCGAGAAGGACGGCAGGAGGCTCGCGCTACGCCTGCTCTACGCCACCACGAGGGGGTCGGGCGTCCAGGCGGCGGCCGAGTACCTCGCCGCCGCCTGGAAGAAAGCGGGCGCGGAGGTGACGCTGAACGGCGTGATCGACACCAAGATGTCGGAGTCGCTCACCACCGGGGACTGGGACGTCGTCTGGCTGCCGATCGGCGTCACGCTGCCCACGCAGCTCGTCGGGTTCCTGTCCGGACCGGCCGCGCCTGAGGGCGGCAACTTCGCCCACCTGTCCAACAAGCGGTACGACGCGCTGGTCGCCAAGGCGGCGGGCAAGCCCGGCCCGGAGGGCTGCGCGCTGTGGCTCGAGGCGGAGTCGGCGCTGTTCGAGAACGCCGACCTCGTGCCGGTGGTGGAGAACACCGTGCTCGTCGCCTCCAAGGGCGCGAAGTTCGACCTGCTGGCCGACGTGTTCTCGCCGACCTCCTTCCGGCTGACCGAGGCGGGCTAGTGCGGTTCGCGCTGCGTCACCTGGCCCGCTTCGCGATCTCGCTGGCCGTGCTGCTCGTCGCGTCGTTCGCCATGATGCACCTGATCCCGGGAGACCCCGTCCGGGCCTCGCTCGGCCCGGCCGCGCCCGTCGAGGTGGCCGAGGCCAGGCGGGCGGCGCTCGGGCTGGACCAGCCCATCCCGGCCCAGCTGTGGGCGTACGTGCGGCACGTGCTGACCGGGCAGTTCGGCACGTCGTTCCTCACCGGGGAGCCGGTCGGCGAGGTCATCGCCGCGCGGCTGCCCAACACGCTGGCCCTCGCCGTGCCCGCCACCCTGGTGGCGCTGCTCGTCGCCGTGCCGCTCGGCATGTGGGCGGGCGTCCGCACCGAGAACGGCCGCCGCCGGGGCACCGAGACGGTCTTCGGCACGGTCACCGGCGCCGCCGTCGCGGTGCCGGAGTTCCTGTACGCGATCGCGTTCGTGGCGGTCTTCGCGATCGGGCTCGGCTGGTTCCCGCCGGCCCAGAAGGCCGGGCCGGAGTCGTACGTGCTGCCGGTCCTGGCCCTGGCCGTCGCCCCAGCGGCGATGATCGCCCGGATCTCCCGGGCGGAGACCCTACGCGAACTGGCCGCGGAGCACGTGCGGCTGGCCCGGGCCAAGCGGCTCCCCGCGGCGCGGCTCCACGTGCGGCACGTGCTGCCCGGCACGCTCGCGGCGACCCTCACCGTCGGCGGGCTGCTGCTCACCGGACTGATCGCCGGGAGCGTGCTGGTCGAGTACGTCTTCGCCTGGCCGGGCCTCGGCCTGCGCATCGTCGAGTCGATCACCCAGAAGGACTATCCGGTCGCCCAGGGCGTGATCCTCGTCTACGGGGCGATCGTGCTGACCGTGAACTTCGCCGTCGACCTGCTGCTCGGCGTGCTCGACCCCACGTCGGCACTGAAGGAGAGCTGAATGCGGCACCTGCTGCGCAGCCCGGCGGGGATCGCCGGGACCACGCTGGTCGCGCTGTCGGTGCTGCTGGCGGTCGTCGGGCCGCCGATCTGGGGCGCGCAGGCCGAACGGATCGACCCGGCGGCGATCCTCCAGGGCGCCTCGGCCGCCCATCCGCTCGGCACCGACAGTCTGGGCCGTGACATCCTCGCCCGCGTGCTGGTGGCCGGCCGGCTCTCGCTCACCCTCGCGCTGCTGGCCACGCTCGCAGGGGCGGTCGTGGGGACCGTGCTCGGAGCCCTGCCGTCGGTGCTGCCCCGGCGCGCCGCCCGCCTGGTCACCGGGACCGTGAACGCCCTGGTCGCCTTTCCCGGGCTGCTGCTGGCCATGTTCACCGCCGTGGTGACCGGTCTCGGCGCGCGCGGGGCGGTGCTGGGGATCGGGGCCGCCATCGCCCCGGGGTTCGCCCGGCTCACCCAGACGCTCGCCGCCTCGGTGGCCGGGGCCGACTACGTCTCCGCCGCCCGCATGCTGGGGGTGCCGCGGCGGCGCGTCGTGGCGGTCCACGTGCTGCCCAACATCGCCGAGCCGCTGATCCTCAACCTCACCCAGGCGCTCGGCGGCGCGCTGCTCGGGCTCGCCGGGATGTCCTTCCTCGGGCTCGGCGTGCAGCCGCCGTCGTTCGACTGGGGACGGCTGCTGTTCGACGGCTTCTCCCGCATCTACGCCACGCCGGTCGTCGCCCTCGGCCCGGCCGCCGCGGTGGCCCTCGCGGGGATCGGGTTCAACCTGCTCGGCGACTGCCTGGCCCGCGCCGCCGCGCGGACCGACGCGCGGCCCGGCCCGGCCGTTCCCCTTCCGCCGGAGGCGGACATCGAGCCTCTCGGGCCGCCCGATCCCGGCGCCGTCCTGGAGGTGCGCGATCTCACCGTCCGCTTCCCCGGCGGTGTGACGCCCGTACGCGGCCTGTCGCTGACCCTCGCTCCCGGCGAGATCACCGGCCTGGTGGGGGAGTCGGGCAGCGGCAAGAGCCTGACCGCGGCGGCCATCGGCGGGCTCGTGCCGTACCCGGGAGAGGTGAGCGCGGCGCGCCTGCGTCTGTGCGGCGCCGACCTCGGCGAACTCGGCGACCGCGAGCGGCGCAGGCTGCTCGGCACGTCGCTGGCGATGGTCTTCCAGGACCCGATGGCCGCGCTCAACCCGGCGCTGCGGATCGGCGGGCAGCTCGCCGAGGTGGCGGTCGTCCACCAGGGCGCGAGCCGGGCCGAGGCCCAGGCCAGGGCGGTGGACCGGCTCGGGCACGTGCGCATCCCCGAGCCCGCCGCCCGGGCCCGGCAGCACCCGCACGAGCTGTCCGGCGGCATGCGGCAGCGCGCGGTGATCGCCATGGGCCTGATGGGGACGCCGCGGCTGATCGTCGCCGACGAGCCGACCACCGCGCTCGACGTCACCGTGCAGCGTCACATCCTCGGCCTGCTGCACGAGGTGACGGCCGAGACCGGTGCGGCGACCCTGTTCATCTCCCACGACATCGCCGTCGTCGCGGAGCTGTGCCACCGCGTCGTGGTCATGTACGCGGGCCGGGTGGTGGAGGAGCTGCCGGTCGACCGGCTGCCGTCCGCCGCGCACCCCTACACGCGGGCTCTGGTCGCCTCGCTGCCCGACCTGGAGACCGACAGGTCGCTGCCCTTGGCCGGCATCCCCGGCCGCCAGCCCTCGCCCGCCGAGGTCGGCCCCGGCTGCGCCTTCGCTGACCGCTGCCCGCTGGCCCGGGACCGCTGCGCCGAGCGGCCGCCCCTCATGCCGTACGGGCCGGAGGGCAGGGGACACCGCGTCGCCTGCTGGGAGGCATCGTGATCATTGAGGACCTGACCGTGCGGTTCGGTGCGTTCACCGCCGTCGACCACGTCACGCTGGAGATACCCGACGGGGCGATCGTCGGTCTCGTGGGGGAGTCGGGGTCGGGCAAGTCGACGCTCGCCAGGGCGGTGGCCGGGCTCGTGCCGTACGCCGGGAGGATCAGCGGCGTCGCCCGGGGGCGGGTCCAGATGGTCTTCCAGGACCCGTACGCGTCCCTCGACCCGCGCATGACCGTGGGCGCCTCGGTGGCCGAGGGACTGCGCGCGCAGGGCATGCCGCGCGCCGCCCGCGCGGCGGAGGTGGAACGGTTGCTGTCGCTGGTGTCGCTGCCGCCGGCACTGGCCGCGTCCTACCCCCGCGCCCTGTCGGGCGGGCAGCGCCAGCGGGTCGCGATCGCCCGGGCCGTCGGCGCGCGGCCCGGCCTGCTGATCGCCGACGAGATCACCTCTGCCCTCGACGTGTCCGTCCAGGGGGCCGTGCTCAACCTGATCCGCTCGCTGCGTGCGGAGCTCGGGCTGTCGATGCTGTTCATCTCGCACAACCTCGCGGTGGTCCGGTATGTCTCCGACGTGGTCGCCGTCATGCACCGGGGCAGCCTGGTCGAGTTGGGACCCACGGAGGAGGTCGTGGGGTCGCCGCGAGCCGCCTACACCCGGGCCCTGCTGGAGGCCGTGCCCCGCCTGCGCCGATCCTGAGAGGACCTGCCGCCCGCGTCGGCCCACAGCGTGTGCCGATGCCATCCCCTGTGACTCCAAGTAATCGGCTGGTGAACTTGCTGTAAGGGGAGGTCTGCTGAAAGGATTAGTACAGGCATTCGAATGAAGTGAGGAGGTGTGATGGAGCCCATCGAAATCACTCCAGAGCATCCTCGGCATTCGAATGGTCCTTCCCGCGGCTGGTGGGACGAACTCATCGCCAATTCGCCTCTGTGGTCCTCCGAAGGCTCGCTCTCCCGCGATCGGTGCTGCGAGCAACCCGCTCAGGGGAAGGGCACAGGCGGTCGGGCCGGTGGCGCTGCAACCTCAGACCCTGGGTTCTCGCAGTCCGCCGCTGGGGGCGCCGGTGATGGTGCCGGCGGTGGTGTCGGCGGTGCCGATGGCCTGGGTGCAGGTGCAGGTGCAGGTGCAGGTGCCGGTCGGGGCAGGGGCCGGTCGTCGTGGGTGCTGGTGGCGTCGTTGCGTGAGTCGGCGCAGGCGCTGGCGTTGGCGCCGGTGCCGGAGGATGTGGACGTCTGTCTGGGCGAGGCTGAGGAGTTGATGTTCGCGCGGGATCGGATCACGTGTGCGTTGGCTGAGCGGGTGGGGCGGGTGCATCGGGCGGGGCAGGCCAGGCAGCATGGGCATGCCTCTACCCGTAGTTGGTTGCGTACGGCCGG
>NZ_JBEYWW010000012.1:0-250485 GCF_040644635.1 Microbispora sp. NPDC046933
AACTCGGGGGGATAGCTCCTCGGCATGCTGACCTCTCTCGGGGTTCAGGCATGCCAGTCAACCAAAGTGACTCCATGAAAGCCGGTGAACATCACGCGCTGCCCTTTGGCCGGACCGTGACGGAGGTGCGCCGGATCCCCCGCGAGGAGACCGACCGGCTTCCCGTGCACTCCCGTACACGGCACGCGGCGCCTGCGGATCACCCACTTCTTCGAGCGCCGCGGCGTTCCCTCCATCAGAACCTCCGTAGGGGACCGTCGTCTTCAGGCGACGGGGGAATGCCGTCCCTGAATGGTTTTCTCTCCGGGCCTGCTTTGGCTGACCGGTGATTCCGTGCTTCCTGCCTCCGGGTTTTGTCGGCGCCTTCCAGTAGCGTGGTGATCTGATCACTGAACGTAGGACTGAAGGTGGGGGTGGGTGTGCGCCGGTCGTTCACGTTCCTGCTGCGCCCCACCGGCAAGCAGGCCGCCTCGCTCGC
Source organism: Microbispora sp. NPDC046933 (assembly GCF_040644635.1). Classification (NCBI taxonomy): domain Bacteria; kingdom Bacillati; phylum Actinomycetota; class Actinomycetes; order Streptosporangiales; family Streptosporangiaceae; genus Microbispora; species Microbispora sp. NPDC046933. Next base: position 479 of record NZ_JBEYWW010000012.1, read on the forward strand.
CGCCTGCCTTGAGGATCACCGGGTCCTCTACAACGCCGCCTTGGAGCACCGGCGGACCGCCTACCGCACGGCGGGTGTGGCGGTTCGCTACGGTGACCATTCTGGGGAGTTGAAGGACATCCGTGCCGATGACGCCGCCGGTCAGGGCCGGTGGTCGTTCTCCTTCCAGCAGGCCACCTTGCGGCGGTTGGACAAGGCGTTCGCGGCGTTCTTCCGCCGGGTGAAGGCCGGGCGCACGCCCGGGTTTCCCAGGTTCACGAACATGACCCACTCGGCCTCGGGCACGATCGCCCAGCCTGGGCGGAACGTCGCGGCCAAGTCGGGGTTGAACCGGAGCATCCTGGACGCGGGTTGGGGGGTGTTCCTGCGTGTGCTCGCGCACAAGGCTGAAAGCGCCGGTCGCGAGCTGATCGCGGTTGATCCTCGCAACACCTCCCGCACCTGCTCACGGTGCGGGCACTGCGCGAAGGACAACCGCGTCACCCAAGCCCCGTTCCGCTGCCAGGCGTGCGGCCATGAGGCGCACGCCGACGTGAACGCGGCCAAGAACATTCTCAGGGCAGGGCTTGCCCTTCGCGACGCTGCGGAAGCGGCCTAGCGAGAAGCCGCTCCCTTCAGGGAGCGGAGGAGTCACCGTGTTCACCCTCCGCCGCGTCCGCAGGGACGAGCCCAGGCCCGACCGGCGGCTGGACGTCCCGGGGGTGCTCGCCGCGGCCGTCGTCCTGCTCGCCCTCACCTCCTGCGCCATCGCGTACGGCCACTCGGGCGCCTCTGCGCAGACGGTGGGAGCCGCCGTGGTCGCCGTGCTCGGCACGGCCGTCCTCGTCTGGTGGGAGCGCCGGGCTCCCGAGCCCCTTTTCCCGCCGTCCGTCCTCGGCGACTCCGGCTTCGTCGGCGCCAACGCCGTCGCCGCCCTGATGAACTTCGTCGGGATCGGCTTCGTCTTCGTCGTCACCCTGTATCTCCAGGGCGTCCGCCACCACGACGCCCTGTCCGCAGGCGCCATGCTGCTGCCGTTGTTCGCCCCCCCTCGCACTGTGCGCGCCGATCACCGGGCGGCTCGCCCCCCGCTACGGGCCCAGGCTCCCGATGCTGGGCGGGCTGCTGCTCGGCACGGCCGGCGCCGCCTGCCTGCCGCTGGTCACCCCCACCGGTCCCTACGCGGCGCTCCTCCCCGCGCTCCTCGGTCTCGGCCTTGGCATGGGCCTGCTCACCGCGTCCGTGGTCGCGGCGGCGCTGCGCGCCGGACCTTCCTCCCGCCCCGGCCTGTCCTCAGGCGTCAACAACACCGCCCGGCAGGCGGCCGGCGCCCTCGGCGTCGCCGTCCTCGGCGCCCTGGCAGGGGATTCCGCCGAGGCCGGGAGGTTCACCGGGCGGGCGTCAGCAACTCCACCGCCTCCCAGGCGAGGGCGGACACCGTCCCCAGCCCGCACGCGGCCCGACGTCACCGCAACCTCCTGCTCGACGCGGGCTTCGCGGACGTCACCGCCGAGGTCCGTACGGGTGTCTTCACCGACGGTTCGCTTCTGCCGATGGTCACCGGCGTGGCCGAGGGCGCGTACGCGGCGGGGGCGGTCACCCGGCGGCAGGCCGACGACTGGATCGCGGAGCAGACCGGCCGCGCGCGACGGGGCAGGCTCTTCCTCGCTGTGCCCATGTTCCTGGCCGTCGCCCGGCGCCCGTGACCGTACGGCTCGTCGGACGTGTCTCAGGACATCGCGATGAGCTGCCCGGTGACACAGCGGGCCTGGTGTGAGGCCAGGAAGACGATCACTTCGGCGACCTCCTCCGGCGTGCCGACGTGTCGCAGCGGGCTCGACGTGCGGACGGCCTCCTCGACCACAGGGGTGATCCATCCGGTGTCGGTGGCGGGCGGGCGGACCATGTTCGCCGTGATTCCGTAGCGGCCGAGTTCGGTGGCGGCGGACATGGTGTAGTTCTCCTGAGCCGCCTTGGCCGCGCCGTAGGAGACCTCCTCGGGGAACCCCGCCGGTCCGCCGGAGGTGAGCCCGATGATCCGTCCCCATGTGGCGCCGCGCCGCACGTGACGGCGGGCGAACTCGGCGATCAGCAGGGCCGGTGCGCGGACGTCCACGGCGAACTGCCGATCGTGCGAGTCGGCGTCGACGGGGCGCAGCGCCCGTCCGAAGCGGTCGCGGGCGTCGGGCAGGAAGGTGTCGGCCAGCCAGCCGCTGGCGTTGTTGACCAGGATCTCCACCGGGCCGAAGGCCGCCTCCGCCCGGTCGAACAGGCCGCCGATGGCGGCGGCGTCCGCGAGGTCGGCCTCGATCTGCTCGGCTCGGCCGCCCTCTCGGCGGATCCGGGTCGCGACCTCCTCGGCGTCCCGCGCCCGCAGCCTGCCGTACGTGTCAGGGAAGGCCGGATCATCGGCGTGCTCGGCCGGATCGAGCCGCTTGTACGCGAGGAGGACTGCCGCCCCGCACGCGGCCAGCGCGACCGCGGTGGCCGCGCCGATGCCCTGGTTCGCCCCGGTGACCAGCGCCACCCGGCCGGTGAGTCGAGGATCGATCATCGCCACGAGTCTGGCATCCGCCGCGCGACCCCGGCCACGGATTTTCCCGTCGGCCGTCGGGGCAGCGCCCGTCTGCGCGCGACGGATCGGCCGGAATGTCGGTGGCCGCGGCTACCGTTCGTCCGTGACGATGTTCGATGTTTCATTGCCGGCCGCGGCGGAAGCCGTCCGCGTCGAGGAAGGCGCCTGATGGTCACGGTCGACGACGTGCGGCGGGTCGCGCGGGCGCTGCCGCGCACCGAGGAGGCGCTGGTGCGCGACCATGTGAAGTTCCGGGTCAGGGGCATCGTGTACGCCTCCGTCTCCCCGGACGAGACCCTGATGGGCTTCGCGTTCCCCAAGGAGGAGCGGGCGGCGCTCGTGGCCTCCGAGCCGGAGAAGTTCCTCATGCCCCTTCCCTCGGACGAGCGCTACCAGTGGGTCCGGGTCAGGCTGGCGGCCATCGACGAGACGGAGATGCGGGAGCTCGTCGTCGATGCCTGGCGCGTGGTCGTGCCCAAACGGGTGGCTGCCGCCTACGACGCGGGCTGACCGCGGAGTAGCCCCGATCCGGGGCACGCCGTCTGATCCGGTTTCCCGGCCGACTCAGGCCGGCATCGCCGCCGCCTCGCGGATGCATGCCTGCAAGTCGCTCTCCGCGTCCGCGTCGAGGGCCGCCATGGTCGCCGGGAACGCCTCGGTCAGGTCCACCATCACGTCGAGCACCACCTCGTCCAGCAGCTCTCGACGGGAGGATATGCCCGTCTTCGAGCGGGCGCTCGCCAGCCGGGGCCCGTTGACCAGGCTCCGTGCGATCTGACGCAGATCCTCCTGGGCGAGCATCACGTACGGATCCCAGGGCCGGCTCTGGTCGAAACGCCGCTCGTCGAACTCCTCGATCTTCACCTTGACGGCCGGACGGCGCTCAGGGGCCAGCGGGACGTCCGGCCGCAGGACCATCCCCTCGGCGACGTTGCCCGGAAGGCCGGGCAGCCCGAGCGCGCGCGGCACGCGGGTGGGGAAGCGGCGCGGCAACAGGTCGAGGTCCGCCCGGCTGCCTCTGCCGAGAAGCGGCACGACATCGGCTCCGGCCTCGGCGGCGATCGCGGCGACGTCCGCGTAGGGCAGGAAGATGCCTGAATCATCCGGATCCTGGTGACACAGCACATCGAAGAGGGCGAACCGGACGTCTGGGCTGTACCAGATGCCCGTCTGCACCGGAGCGAGGCCGGGCGCCGGCGGCACGTCCGGGTGAGGATAGTGCCCGCCGTACAGCTCGCCGTAGACGCGTACGGCGGCGGCGCCGCCCCGGGTCAGAGCCGCCCGCGCGGCCCTGCCGAGGGCGTCGCGCAGGAGCTGCCAGCCGAAGAACGGCTCGTCGCCGCGCAGCCACGCCTTGCGCTTTCCCACCCGCAGGTCATCGCCGTCGTAGGCGATCACCATCTGGGCCCCGTGGATCTTCTCGGTGGCCACCCAGGGGCCGCCGGTGACCGTCGTCCCAGGCGCATCCGCCGCAGGAATCTTCGGATAGGCGACATGTCGCATGCAGGCAGTATGGCCGGAGGTGCTGACAAGCAGCCGGGACTCGGCCGGCCGGCCCGGACACCAGGGGGAGAAGCTCTTCCCCGGCTCAGACCCGGGCGCCGCCGTCGACCCGCAGGACGGCGCCGGTCACGAAGGAGGAGCGGTCGCTCAGCAGCCAGGCGGCGGCCTCGGCGATCTCGGCAGGGTCGGCCCCGCGGCGCAGCGGTGTCAGCGCCGTGAGCCGCTCCTGGAGACCGGGGGACTCCGCTTCCCAGGCTCGGATCATCTCGGTGAGTGTGTTGCCGGGAGCGATCGCGTTGACGCGGATGCCTTCGGGGCCGTAGGTGACGGCGGCCGACTCGGTGAGGCTGTTGACCGCCCGTTTCATCGCACCGTAGGCCGGTAGCTCCGGGTTGCCTCCCCAACTGCCGACGGACGAGTTGTTGACGATGGCACCCGTGCCCGCGGTGGCCCGGATCGCCTCCACCTCGGCGACCATGGCCAGCCAGACGCCCTTGAGGTTCACGGCGTAGATGCGGTCGAACTCGGCCTCCGGCATCCGGTCCATCGGGCCGGGCTGCTGGCCGGTCGCCCCGTTGTTGAAGGCGACGTCGAGCCGGCCGTACAGGTCCACGGCGCGGCTCACGGCGGCGCGCACGCTCGCCGCGTCGGCCAGGTCGCACACCACGTGGTCCGCCGTGCCGCCCGCCGCCCGGATCTCCTCGGTCACCGTCTTCAGCTGGGCCTCCGTCCGGGCCGCGAGCAGCACGCGGGCGCCCTCCCGGGCGAACAGCCGCGCCGCCGCGGCTCCGATACCGCGTCCGGCGCCGCTGATGAAGGCGACCTTGCCGGCCAGCAGACCAGGAGCGCCGGGCGTGGCAGGAGTGGATGTGCCGGTGGTGAGTGTGTTGTCCATGGCGATGAGCCTGCGCCAGCCGGGCGTGGCCCATCCAGGCATCGGCGATACCTGGATAGCCTCCACGCCCTGGGCAGACTGGAGGTGTGAACCGACGAGAACTGGCCGATTTCCTGCGCAGCAGGCGGGAGCGGATCAGCCCTGCCGACGTGGGACTGCCCGCCGGGCCCAGGCGTCGCACCCCGGGGCTGCGGCGTGAGGAGGCGGCGCAGCTGGCGTTCATCTCGACCGAGTACTACACGCGGCTTGAGCAGGCCCGCGGTCCGCGCCCGTCGCGCGAGGTGCTGGCCGGGCTCGCCCGGGCCCTGCGCCTGTCGGACGCCGAGCGCGCCTACCTCCACCACCTCGCCGGCGCCCCGCCCGCCCCGCCGCCAGGACCCTCGCGCGAGGTGCGGCAGAGCATCCTGGACCTGCTGGCGAGGCTGCCGCAGGCCGCCGCGTTCGTCACGTCCGCCACGCTCGAGGTGCTCGCCTGGAACGAGCTGGCGGCCGCCCTCATGGAGGACTTCTCGGCCCTGTCGCGGCGCGACCGCAACCTGGTGCGCCGCGTGTTCCTCGGCCCGCATCGCGAGGGACGGCGGTTGTACGGGGTCTCCGACGCCGACGACTTCGCCCGCCACGCGGCCCGGCGGCTGCGTGCCGCCGCCGCCCGATACCCCGACGCGCCGGAGGTGACCGGGCTGGTGGACGAACTCCTCGCGAACAGCGCGGAGTTCGCGCGGCTGTGGGCTTCCCACGACGTGGCGGACGGGCCCACGCTGTGCAAGACCTTCCGGCACCCGCTGGTCGGCCCGATCACCGTCAACTGCGACGTCCTCGACATCGCCGACCGTGATCAGCAGGTGGTGATCTACACCGCCGTCCCCGGTTCGCCATCCGAAGAGGCGCTGCGGCTGCTGTCGGTCATCGGCACCCAGCGCATGGACGCCCCCCGCTGAACAGCCTTGGTGAACCGCGCACGGCCGAGGAGCTCGGGTTATGGATGCCGACGGCTGAGCAGGGTGCCGTCGCGCTGATCCATAAGCGGGGCCAATAGATCCGTGGATGCGGGCCTGGGCACGGGGAGGATGCGGGGCGTTCTGTTCGACGTATGAGGAGTGGTGATGACGTCGTCTTTTCCCGCATCGACCGTGCTGGGGTATCCGCGCATCGGGCCGGATCGGGAGTTGAAGCGGGCGCTGGAGGCGTACTGGGAGGGGCGCGCGAGCCGGGAGGACCTGGAGGAGACCGCGCGGCGGTTGCGGGAGGACACCTGGCGGCGGCTCGCCGCGCTCGGCCTGGAAGGGCTGCCGTCGAACACGTTCTCCTACTACGACCAGGTGCTCGACACGGCGGTGCTGCTGGGCGCGGTGCCCGAGCGTTACCGGCACGGCGACGACCTGGCGACCTATTTCGCGATGGCCCGCGGCGCCGAGGGGATCGCCCCGCTGCGCATGACCAAGTGGTTCGACACCAACTACCACTACATCGTTCCCGAGATCGGCCCGGACACGGTCTTCTCCCTCGACGCCGCCAAGCCGCTGGCCGAGGTGCGCGAGGCCCGCGCGCTGGGGCTGGAGACCCGGCCGGTGCTGGTCGGGCCGGTCACGTTCCTGCTGCTGTCGCAGGCCGCCCCGGACAGTCCGGGCGGCTTCGCCCCGCTCGACCGGCTGGACGACGTCGTCGAGGTGTACGCGCGCCTGCTGGCCGAACTGGCCGCGGAGGGCGTCGGCTGGGTGCAACTGGACGAGCCCGCCCTGGTGGCCGACCGCACCGCCGCCGAACTGGCCGCGGTCGAAACGGCCTACGGACGGCTGGGACGGCTGGAGAACCGGCCCGCGCTGCTGGTCACCTCCTGTTTCGGGGATCTCGGCGACGCCCTGCCGGTGCTGGCCGGGACGCCGGTCGAGGCCGTCGGCCTGGACCTCGTCCGGGGCACGGCCCACGGTGTGGACGCCCTGGCCGGCAAGACGGTCGTCGCCGGCGTGGTGTCGGGCCGCGACGTGTGGCGCACCGACCGGGACCGCGCGCTGGCCACGCTGCTCGCCGTACGGGAGCGCGCCGGGCGGGTCGTGGTGAGCACGTCGTGCTCGCTCCTCCACGTGCCGTACGACGTGGAACGGGAGACCGGCCTCGACCCCGCGCTGCGGGGGCGGCTGGCGTTCGCCGAGCAGAAGGTCGCCGAGGTGGTCGAACTGGCGGCCCTGCTCGCCGCCGCACCCGGCGGGCGCCTGCCCGGACACCCCGCCGCGCAGGACCGTCCGCACGCGTCCCGCGTCCGGACGGCGGAGGGCCGCGCCCCCTACGCCGTGCGGGCGGCGGCGCAGGCCGAGCACCTGAAGCTGCCGCTTCTCCCGGTCACCACGATCGGCTCCTTCCCGCAGACGGGCGAGCTGCGCCGGGCCCGGGCGGCCCTGGCGGCCGGGGAGATCGGCGAGGCGGCGTACGAGAGCATGGTCCGCGCCGAGATCGAGCGGGTGATCGCGCTGCAGGAGCGGCTGGGGCTGGACGTCCTCGTGCACGGCGAGCCCGAGCGCAACGACATGGTGCAGTATTTCGCCGAGCACCTCGACGGCTTCGCCGTCACCCGGCACGGCTGGGTCCAGTCGTACGGCTCGCGCTGCACCCGCCCGCCCATCCTGCACGGCGACGTGCGGCGGCCGGAGCCGATCACCGTCCGCTGGGCGAGGTACGCGCAGTCGCTGACCAGCAAGCCGGTCAAGGGCATGCTCACCGGCCCGGTGACGATCGTGGCGTGGTCGTTCGTCCGCGACGACCTGCCGCTGCGCGAGGTGGTGTTCCAGGTCGCCGACGCCGTCCGGGAGGAGGTGGGCGACCTGGAGGAGGCGGGCATCCGCGTCATCCAGGTCGACGAGCCCGCGCTGCGCGAGCTGGTGCCGCTGCGGCGGGCCGAGCAGGCCGCGTACCTGGAGTGGGCCGTCGCGGCCTACCGGTGGGCCACCTCGGGCGCGAGCGAGCGCACGCAGATCCACACGCACCTGTGCTACTCGGACGCCGACCAGATCCTCGCCGCGATCGACGCCCTCGACGCCGACGTCACGAGCATCGAGTCGGCTCGCTCGCGGGGGCGGGTGCTCGGCGCGGTCGGCGCCTTCCCCCGGGGATTGGGGCCGGGCGTGTACGACATCCACTCGCCGCGCGTGCCGGGCGCCGACGAGGTGGAGCACCTGCTCGCGGAGGCGCTGCGGACGGTGCCCGCCGAACGGTTGTGGGTCAACCCCGACTGCGGGCTCAAGACCCGCTCGTACGAGCAGGTCGAGGCGGCGCTCGCCAACGTGGTCGAGGCGGCGGCCCGCCTGCGCGAGCGCCACTCCTGAACGCCACGCCCGAACGGTGCGGCGGCGGCCCGCCGGCCTGGAACGGTGTCTACGAACCGACGCTGACCAGGACGACACCGCGATAGAGAACGAGCGGCGCGCCGCGGCCGTCGAGGCGGGTGAGGACGATCTCGTCGTCCGGGCCGGGATCGGCGCTTTGGCCGCCCCGCAGGGAGACGACGAGGTGCCGCCCGTCGGCGGTGGGCAGCACGCGGGTGACCGTCTGGCCCTTCCGCGCGCCGGTCGCGATCGGGACCGCGGCGCCCGGCTCGCTCACCGCCGTGAGCGAGCCACCGCCACCGCCACTGTCGCCGTCATCCCCACCGTCGGCGGCGGCGCCGGCGAACAGGATCCGGCGCCCGGGAAGGGCCGTGACCGGGAACGCCCCGGCCGGCCCGGTGACGGCGACCCCTTCGGACGTGAGGGCGACCACGACGCCGTCCGGCGTGAAGCGGATGCCCGTCACCCCCGGGGTGCCCGTCCCCGGGCCGGCCGGCTGCCCTCCTGAGGGGATGGCGGGGAGCGGCACGGCCTGCCGGGCCCGGGGCACGGTGACGGCCCGGCGTGCCCGGGCCTGCCGGAGATCGACCTCCCACACGTCGGCGGGCCGCGGCTCGCCGACGTCCGCGTCACGCGGCAGTGCCGCGACGAGCGCGTGCTCGCCCGCGACGGCGATCTTCACGCTGTCGTCGCCCGCCGGGAAGCCCTTCACCGGTGTGCGTGTGCCCGTCCGGAGATCGACGACGACCAGGCGCGGGCGGGCGGCGCCTTCCATCGCCAGCGCGCGCCGCCCGTCGGACGTGAAGGCGACCGCGCCGACCTCCTCCACCAGCCTGCGAATCCCGCCGTGGGACCTGCCACCGTGGAGTGTGCCGCCGTGAAACCCTGCGACGGCCAGCACCGACGCGCCGTCGTCCTGCCGCAGGATCGTCGCGTACCCGTCGCCGGTGAAGACGCCGGGGGCGCCGCGGTCCGACCGGCCCACGGTCACCGCGCCGCCGTCCCGGGTGTCGGTCATGACGAGCGAGTCGTCCCGCAGCGACGCCAGGTAGCGCCCGTCGGGGGAGACGGCCACCGGAAACGCCGGCACGGAGGTCCTCGGGGTCGCCGTGCCGTCGCGCAGGTCGACGCCGCCCGCACTGGTCGGTCCCGTGCCGTACCAGTACACGCCGCCGTTGGGCGCGCGCTCGCACTGCGCCTCCGGCCCGGGCTGCTCGGTCCGGCCGTCCGCACGGACGAGGACGCACCGCCCGGTGGTCGCGGACACGGTGGGGCCGACGGGGAAGGTCCCGGTGACGAAGACGTGACCGGGGAGCGCGGCGTCGACCACGTCGCCGGAGACCAGGACGGCGTCCCGGTAATCCCCGGCCAGGCCGCGCACCGGGATGGGGATGGCCGGGTCGCCGAGCGCGACCTCCACGTGCCGGCGCACCCACGTGCCCTTCGCCAGCGCGTCGCCGAACCGGTCCACCCGGATCAGGCCGAGCATGTCGCCCCGCGTCTCGTCGGGGACGCGGGCGAGGAAGACGGCCCCGCCGTGGCCCTCGCCACCGTTCCCTTCGGCACCGTTCCCTTCACCACCGGGCCCTTCGACGCCGGCGGGCAGCGGGTTGACGCGTGCGGCCAGGCTTTCCGGCGGCGCCGAGCCGCCCGGGGAGCAGGCCGCGAGCGAGAGCAGGGCGAGCACCATGGCCGCGGGCGTACGCAGACCCATGAGCGCGATCTTAGATGTCCCCGCCGTCCGCGACCCAGGGGGGCGGGGAGAACGGCTCAGCCGGGCTTGGCGGAACCTCGGGGGACCACCAGGCCGGACTCGTAGGCGAAGACGACGAGCTGGGCGCGGTCCCGCGCGCCGAGTTTGGTCATCGCCCTGCTCACGTGGGTCTTGGCGGTGAACGGGCTGATCACCATGTGCGCGGCGATCTCCTCGTTGGTGAGGCCGCGCGCGACCAGGGCGACGACCTCCCGCTCGCGGTTGGTGAGCTCCTCGAGGGCGGCCGTCGGCACGGCGTCCGGCGGGCGGGAGACGTACTCGCTGATGAGCGTCCGGGTGACCGCCGGGGACAGCAGGGCGTCGCCGCGCGCCGCGACCCTGATCGCCTGGAGAAGCTCCACCGGGTCGGTGTCCTTGAGCAGGAAGCCGCTCGCGCCCGCCCGCAGCGCGTCGAACACATACCGGTCGAGGCCGTAGTTGGTCAGGATCACCACCCGGGTGGCGGCCAGGCGGGGATCGGCGGCGATGCGGCGGGTCGTCTCGATGCCGTCCATCACCGGCATCTGGATGTCCACGAGCGCGACGTCGGGGACGTGCCGCTCGGCCAGCGCCAGGCCCTGGCTGCCGTCGCCCGCCTCGCCGACCACCTCCACGCCCTCCTCGGCGTCGAGCAGCGCCCTGAACCCGGCCCGGATGAGCGCCTGGTCGTCCACGAGCAGCACCCTGATCACGCGGCTCCCTCCCGGGCGGGCAAGGGCAGCTCGGCGTGGACGGCGAAACCGCCGTCCGGCCCCGGGCCGGTCTGGAGCCGCCCGCCGAGCGCGGACACCCGCTCCCGCATGCCGATGAGTCCGACACCCACACGAGCCGCTCCGGGCCGGACCGCGGCGCCGGTCCCGGCGGTTCGGTCCGCCTCATCCCGTGACGTGGCGCCGGGCAGGCCCCTGCCGTCGTCCTCGACGCGTACGACGAGGGCGTCGGGCAGGTAGCCGACGTGCACGGACGCGGAGGCGGGGCCCGCGTGCCGCGCCACGTTGGTGAGCGCCTCCTGCACGATCCGGTAGGCGGCCAGGTCGACCTCGGGCGGCAGGCCGCGGGGCGTGCCGGTGACCGCCAGCGTGGCCGGCACGCCCGCCGACCGCGCCCGCTCGACCAGCTCGCCGATCCGGTCGGCCCGGGCCGTGCCCGGCGCGTCGTCCGGGCCGGGTTCGCGCAGCACCTCCAGCGTCGCGCGCAGCTCCCGCATGGCGTCCGCGCTCGCGTCCTGGATCGCCAGCAGCGCGGCCGGCACGTCCTCGCCCCGCTTGCGCGCCAGGTGGACGGCCACGCCGGCCTGCACCTTGATGATCGAGATGCTGTGGGTGAGCGAGTCGTGCAGTTCCCTGGCGATGCGCAGCCGCTCCTCGCCGGCCCGGCGACGCGCGACCTCCTCCCGGGTGCGCTCCGCCTCGATGGCGCGCTGCTCGGCCTGGCGCAGGTACGCCCGGCGCTGCCGGGAGACGACTCCCGCCACGCTGGCGGCCACGAACCAGCCGACCAGCAGGCCGACCCGTTCCACCACCTCGCGCGGGGTCCGCGCGCCGAGATCCGACAGCTCCGCCAGCAGGATGCCGCCGAGGTAGGCCGCGCTCACCGACGCCGCCCACACGCGCCGGCCGGTGGCGGCCGCCGAATACGCCGTGATCATGACGGGAAAGGCGGGCGAGATCTCGGGCTGCACCCGCAGGGCGTAGGCGAGCATGCAGGCCGCGGAGACGACGAGCGCCGTCACCGGCGCCGCCCGCCGCGCGGCCAGCGCGGCGGACCCGCCCACCAGGAGCAGGTAGCCCACCACACCCACCTGCCCGGGGCCGTTCGGCGAGCCGGGAATCAGGGTGCCGCCCGCGAGCAGCACCGCCATGACCGCCGCGATCGCGGCGTCCGCGGCGTACGCCCCGAGAACGCTGGGGGACGCCTGCCGTCCGCGATCGCCGTCCATGTCCGAAGCGTAAACCGCGCCCGATCCCCGCCGCCTCCTTCCGGCGGACCGGTCCGGCACTACTCCCGCCGGAGTATGGCGAACCGCCACTCGCCGTGGCGGGAGCGGCCCCGAACGCCTTCCGCCGTACGACGACGGGGGCGGCCTCGCCCGGCAGGATCGGGCCGCATGACAGGACGACCGTTGGGGAGGCCGAGATGCCGACGCCGTACCGCTATGTGACCCCCGTGCCCACGGAGGCGGCGACGGGGCTGATCGCCGAGGTGTACGGCCAGATCGCCCGTGACTTCGGCGTGGCCCGCATGCCGCTGTTCATGACGCTGTCCCCGGCTCCCGAGGTGCTCGTTCCCACCTGGGCGGTGCTGCGTGAGTCGCTGCTCGCCGGGCGGGCGCCGAGGGCGGCCAAGGAGGTCGTCGCCACCGGGGTCTCCCTCGCCAACAGGTGCCCGTTCTGCGTCGACGCGCACACCGTGCTCCTGCACGCGACCGGCGAGCACCGGCTGGCCGAGACCGTGGCGCGCGGGGAGACGCCGTCCGATCCCGAGCACGCCCGGCTGCTCGCCTGGGCCACCGGCACGGCCACGTCCGGGCAGGCGCCGCCGTGCCCGCCGGGTCACGAGGCCGAGCACATCGGCACGGCCCTCGCCTTCCATTTCATCAACCGGATGGTGTCGTCGCTGCTGACCGACAACCTCCTGCCCGGCGGCCTGCAGCGGTCCCGGCTCGTACGCGGCCTGGGCGGCAGGGCCCTCGCCAGGACGGTACGCCGCAGACTGCCGCAGGGCGAGGCGCTGCCCTTGCTGCGTGGGCTGCCGTCGGGCCCGGTCCCGGCCTGGGCGGCGGGCGCCCCGGCCGGGACCGCGTTCGCCGCGCTGCGGGCCGCGGTGGGGGAGGGGGCCGCCCTGCTGGGTGACGCGGCCAGGGAGGCGGTCGTGGAGGCCGTCGCGGCCTGGGACGGCGAACACCCTCCGCTGTCCGGCTGGCCTTCCGGTCCGCTGGCGGACGTCGCGCCCGCACAACGCCCGGCGGCCCGGCTCGCCCTGCTGGCCGCCCTCGCGCCCTATCGGGTGACCGACGCCGACGTCGCCGCCTGGCGGGAGGCCGGGGGCGGCCGGTCCGACGCCGACCTCGTGCGGCTGCTGGCGTTCGGGGCGATCACCGCCGTCCGGCGGATCGAGGCCGCCCTCGCCGCACCGGCCTCCTGACACCAGGCGGCTTTCAGGACGCGGCGGTGCAGACCAGACGGCGGTATCTGCCGGGGGAGATCCCGTGCTCGCGTTTGAACGCGTTCCCGAACGCGAACTCCGAGCCGTACCCGACGCGCCTGGCCACCTCCGCCACGGAGGCGTCCGTCTCCTGCAGCAGGCGGGCCGCGGTGGACAGCCGCCACCAGGTGAGATAGGCCAGGGGAGGCTTGCCGACCAGGTCGGTGAAGCGGCGGGAGAACGCGGCCCTGGACAGGCCGGCGCGCTCGCCGAGCGACTGGACGGTCCAGGGGTGGGCGGGGTCGCGATGGATGGCGTCGAGGGCGGCGCTGACGGCCGGGTCGGCGAGGGCGGCGGCCCAGCCCGAGTGGGCGCAGTGCTCTCCCCCGGCCTCGAACCAGGCCCGCAGGATGTAGAGATGAAGGACGTCGAGCAGGGACGAGACCACGGTGTCCGCGCCCAGGCGGGGGGTTTCGATCTCCCCGGCGAGCAGGTCCACCGCGGCGCGCAGCTCGGGATGACGGCCGAGCCGGGCGGGCAGGTGGATCACGCCTGGCAGTGACCGCAGGCTGGGGTGGGTCCTGGCCTGGTCGAGCCGATACCCGCAGCAGAGCGTGACCGTCTCGGCTCCGCCGCCGCCGAGATCGACCGAACTGATCACGCCGGCGTCTCGGTAGGGGTCGCAGACGGGCTCGGCCAAGGGAGTCGCGGGGTTGTCGGCCAGGGCGTACCCGCCGCCCTGCGGGAGGAACACCACGTCTCCCATGCTCAGCGCGACGGGCTCACCCTCGGCCGGGAGGAACCAGCAGGACCCGCGCAGGACCACCTGGAAAGTCGCGGAGCCGGGCTCCGCCGGGAAGCGCTGTCCCCAGGGAGCCCGCCAGGAGACGCGCGCGGAGCGCGGACGGCCCGTACGCATGATGGCGATGACGTCGCTCAGGACATCCATGCGCAGAGTCTAAGCCGCAAGACTCTCGCGTATAAATGCCATATCCATACGCATTGGTCTTCTCGCGGCCGCTTCCTAGAGTTGTCTCCACACGCCGCGGGCCCCGGCGCCGAGTCCCCCTCCTACCGGGAAAGAGACCACTTCAATGATCAAAGTAGGTGTCATCATCGGCAGCACCCGCCCCGGCCGAAACGGAGCGGCGGTCGCCCGCTGGGTCCACGACCTGGCAGTCAAGCGCGGCGACGCCGACTACGAACTGGTCGACCTCGAGGACTACGCGCTGCCGCACCTGGACGAGCCGCTGCCCGCCGCGGCCGGGCAGTACGAGCACGCCCACACCAGGAGGTGGTCCGAGGCGGTCGCGGCCCTCGACGCGTTCGTCTTCGTGACCCCCGAGTACAACCGCTCGACCTCGGGCGCGCTCAAGACCGCGATCGACTTCCTGTACGCGGAGTGGGCGAACAAGGCCGCCGGGTTCGTCGGCTACGGCGTGGACGGCGGCGCGCGCGCCATCGAGCACCTGCGCCAGATTCTCGCCACGGCCGGCGTGGCAGGCGTGGCGCCGCAGGTCACGCTGTCCATCCGCGACGACTTCGAGAACTTCTCCGACTTCCGGCCCGCCGCCCGGCACGAGGATTCCGTGCGGCTCATGCTCGACCAGGTCGTCTCATGGGCGGAGGCCCTGCGTACGGTCAGGGTCTGACGAGCGGAGGAGGTCAGACCTCCAGTTCGCCGGACCATATGGTCACGGCGTGTCCGGCGAGCTCGACGCGGTCGCCGCGCAGGGTCGTGCGCACGGTCCCGCCGCGCTGCGACAACTGCTCCCCGACGAGCGTGTCCCGGCCGAGCCTGCCCGACCAGTACGGCGCGAGCACGCAGTGGGCCGAGCCGGTGACCGGGTCCTCCGGCACGCCCACCCGGGGGCCGAAGAACCGGGAGACGTAGTCGCCGGAGGCCCCCTCGCCGGACGCCGTCACGATGACGCCCCGGGCGTCGACCTCGGCGAGCCGCGCCATGTCGGGGTCGGCCGCCCGCACGTCCTCGGCCGAGCCGACCTCGACCAGGAGGTCGAACTGGCTGCGGCCGGTCCACACCGGCGTGACGCCGAGGGCCTCGACGAGGCCGTCAGGCGGCGGGCACGGCGCGGCCTGCTTCGCCGGGAAGTCCATCGCGATCAGCCCGCCGCCCGCCTGCTCGGTCGCGAGCACGCCGCTCTTCGTGTCGAACTCCAGCCGCCCGGTCTCCCCCAGGGAGTAGAGGACGTGCGCGGTGGCCAGGGTGGCGTGCCCGCACAGCGCGACCTCGACCGCCGGGGTGAACCAGCGCAGCGATCGCGGCCCCTCGTCGCGCCGCAGGACGAAGGCCGTCTCCGAATGGCGCATCTCGGCGGCCACCGCCTGCATCCACTCGTCCGGCACGGTCTCGTCGAGGAGGCAGACCGCGGCGGGATTGCCCCGGAACGGCCGGTCGGTGAAGGAGTCCACGGTGAAGACGCGCATGTCCGCGGATTCTACGGCCGCCCGCCTTCGCCGGCGGAACGGCGGAGCGCGGCGAGGGTCTCCCCGGCCACCTGGAGCTCCTCGCGGGGCCGTACGACGAGGACCGGCAGGCGGGCGCCCGGCGGGCTGACGACGCGATCCCGGTCCACATCGGTCACGGCGGGCGGCTCGACGCCGAGCAGCGACAGCCTGCCGCACACCGCCTCGCGCACCTCGGGCTGGTCCCAGCCGATCTCGCCGGTGAACACGAGCGCGTCGAGCCGGTCGAGGGCGGCGGTAGAGGCGGCGATCTCCCGGCTCACCCGGTAGGCGAACACGTCGAGCGCCAGTGCGGCGGCCTCCTCCTGCGAGTCGACCAGGTCGCGGGTGTCGCCGGACAGGCCGCCGGAGAGCCCGAGCAGGCCGGAATCGTGCTCCAGCCCGTCGCGCAGCTCCTCCAGGGTGAGGCGCGAGCCGGACAGCAGCCACAGGAGCATGCCGGGATCGACGCTGCCCGAACGCTTGCTCATGGGCACGCCCTCCAACGGCGTGAACCCCATCGAGGTGTCCACGCTCCGGCCGTTCCGTACGGCGCAGACCGAGCATCCGCCGCCGAGATGCGTGAGGACCAGGTGGACCTCCCCGGCCGGGCGCCCGAGCAGCTCGGCCGCCCGCCGGGTCGCCCACGCGTACGACAGCCCGTGGAATCCGTAACGGCGCAGGCCCCAGCGGCGCCGCCACCCGGCGGGCAGGGCGTAGGTCGCGGCGGCTGCGGGCAGCCCGGCGTGGAAGGCGGTGTCGGGACACAGCACGTGCGGGACGGACGGCAGCACCCGCCGGGCCGCCTCGACCAGCGCGAGCGCGGGCGGCACGTGCAGCGGCGCGAGGTCGGCGTATCCGCGCACGGCCTTCACCACGTCGTCGTCGGCGACCGCCGGCGCGCGGACGGCCTCGCCGCCGTGGACGAGCCGGTGACCGACAGCGGTCACCTCGGCGTCCGCTCCGGACAGGAAGTCCGACAGCGTACGCTCCGCGGCGGCGGGGTCCGGGCTGTGCTCGCTGTGCTCGGTCCGCAGCACGCGGCCGTCCCGCACCAGATGCAGTTGCAGGCTGCTGGAGCCCGCGTTGACGGTGAGCACGGTCGGTGTCATGGCGTCCGTCTTTCCGGCCACCCGGCGGGCAAACCCCGGCGGGCCGCCGGACAGAGCGGGCGGGGGATCGGCGGGCCGGGCCGATTACGGACGCACGGCGCAGAGCAGGCGGTTGTCGCCGCGCTGCCACAGCGTCCCGATCTCGGCGAAGCCCGCCGCGCGGAGGGCCTCGACGTGGGTGGACAGGTGGAGCGACTCCGAGCCGTGGTGCGCCGCGGTGGCCGGCCGGGGCGCCGCGACACCGGCGAGGTCGGGGTCGGCGGCGACCGCGTCCCACCACTGACGCCAGTCCTCGGGACGGCCGCCGGCGAAGCGCCGCCGCTCCTCGCTCTCGTGCACGGCCCGCTCCAGCCTCGCCAGCGCCGGAGTGGTGTCCTCAGAGCTGAAGTGGTCGCCGTCGAGGAACAGCCCGCCCGGCCGCAGCACGGTCGCGAGCTCGGCGTACACGGCCCGCAGATCGGGCTCGGCCAGCCAGTGCAGCGCGGTCGTGCTCACCGCCGCGTCCGCCGGGCGGTCGAGGCCGAGCGCCTCGCTCCACCCCGGCTCCCGCAGGTCCAGATCGGCGAAGCGCAGGCCGTCGCGGTCGCCGTACGCCGCCCGGGCGAGCGACAGCAGCAGAGGATCGGCGTCGACCGCGACGACCGTGGCCCGGGGAAGGCGGCTCAGCAGGCGGGCCGAAAGCGAGCCGGGGCCGCAGCCGAGGTCGATCACCAGGGGGTCCGGGCGGCCCACGCCCGCCTCGACCGCGTCGATCAGCGCGGTGAAGCGCTCCTCCCGGTCGGGGAGGTAGCCCTCCTGCTGGCGGTCCCAGCGGTCGATCCACCGCGTGGCGACGTCGAACGTGAGCATGCCGTCTCCTTGTAACTGGCGTGTATGATTTCGGCAGTTACAACGTAGAACGCAAGGGCGTAACTGGTCAAGTGAACTTCAACAGTCACACCGATTCCGTGGTGGCGGTCGCCGTCGGCCTGGTCAACGCGCTGACCGAGGGTGAGGCGCGGGGCCGGCCGTACGAGCCGCCGACGGGTGAGGCGCGGGCCGCGGCGGTCGCCGACATCCTCGCGACCGGCGACCGGCGGGCGCCCAATGTCGCCGAGGCCGAGGCGGGCGCGCTCGCGGAGGTCGCGGGGCGGCTGCGCGGCGTGTTCGAGGCGGTGACGCGAGGCGACGTGGACGCGGCGGCGCTCACCGTGAACGGACTGCTGGCGGAGACGGACGCGCGCCCGCACCTCGACCGGCACGACGGGGAGCCCTGGCACCTGCACTTCCACGGCGCGGGCGGCACCCTGGCCGGCAACTACGCGGCCAGTTGCGCGACCGGCCTCGCCGTGGTGCTCGGCAGCGAGCTGCACGACCGGCTCGGCGTGTGCACCGCGCCGCACTGCGACCGCGTGTACGTGGACACCTCCCGCAACGGCACCCGCCGCTTCTGCTCCACGGCCTGCCAGAACCGGGTCAAGACGGCCGCTTTCCGGGCGCGCGGCGCCTGACCGCTCCGCCGCGCCTTCCCCGGCCGAACGCGAGGCCCGAACGCCCGAACGCGAGGCCCGAACGCAAGGTCCGATCGCCGCCGGATCTCCTGCCGCCGTTCCCGCCATGCTCGACACCATGAACGAGAGCAACGACATGAACGGCAAGGCGGCCCTGGTCACCGGGGGTGGCCGGGGGATCGGCGCGGCCGTCGTCCTGAAGCTGGCCGAGCGCGGCGCGGACGTGGCGCTGACCTACGAGCGTGACGAGGACAGCGCGGCCGCCGTGGCCGAGAAGGTGAAGGGGATGGGCCGGCGGGCGCTGGTCATCCGGGCCGACAACGGCGACGCGGCGGCGGTCGCCGCGGCCGTGGACGAGGCCGCCGCGCAGTTCGGCCGGCTCGACGTCCTCGTGAACAACGCGGCGGTCTTCCACGTCGCGCCGATCGAGGACCTGGGGGCTGAGGAGGTCGACCGTACGCTCGCGGCCAACGTGCGCGGGCCGTTCCTGGCCGCGCGGGCGGCGGCGGGCCACATGACCGAGGGCGGCCGGATCATCACGATCGGGAGCAACGTCGCCGAGCGGACCGTCTTCCCCGGGTTCGCCCTGTACGCCATGAGCAAGACGGCCATGACCGGGATGACCAAGGGGCTCGCCCGCGACCTCGGGCCGCGCGGCATCACGGTCAACCTCGTCAACCCCGGCCCGACCGACACCGCCTCGAACCCGGCGGACAGCCCGATGGCGGACACGGTCCGGGGACTGACGGTCCTCGGCCGCTACGCGCAGCCGGACGACATCGCCGAGACCGTCGCCCACCTGGCGGGCGACGGCGGCCGGTACGTCACCGGCGCGACGATCAACGTCGACGGCGGCTGGGCCGTCTGACGCCCGTCCGTCCGCCTGCTCGGGGAGCGGCGCGGGTGCGTGGGGGCGGTGCGGTGAGCTGGGGACGGTGCGGTGAGCTGGGGACGGTGCGGTGAGCTGCCGCGCCGTCCGGGCCCGCGCGGGGAAGCCGTCAGGCGTCGGCGGCTTGGACGTCGGCGACCACGCAGGAGATGTTGTCGGGTCCGCCGCCATCGTTGGCCAGTTCGATGAGCCGGCGGACCGTCTCCTGCGGGTCGGCCACCGTGGTGAGCACGTGGTGCAGCGCCTCGGGTTCGAGCACGGAGGTCAGCCCGTCGGAGCACAGCAGGTAGCGGTCGCCCGGGTACGCCTCGCGCAGCGACAGGTCGGGCTCGGCCAGGCCGCTCGTCTCCAGGGCCCGCAGCAGCAGGGAGCGGCGCGGATGGCGGGCGGCCTGATCGGGGCTCATGCGCCCGTCGTCCACCAGCGACTGCACCAGCGTGTGATCGCGCGTGATCTGGTAGAGCGCGCCGTCACGCAGCATGTACGCCCGCGAGTCGCCCACGTGGGCCAGGGCGAACTTCCCGTGGCCGTCCCAGAGCATGGCGGTGACCGTGGTGCCCATCCGTTCGAGCGTCGGGTCCTGCGCGGCGAGGTCGCCCAGGCGCTGCCCCGCCTCCCGTACGGCGTCCGCGAGGGCGGCCGCTGGGTCGGCGGGAGGGGGGCCGTCCTCCAGCCTGGCCAGTGTGGAGATGACGGCCGCGCTGGCGACCTCGCCGTGTCCGTGCCCGCCCATCCCGTCGGCGATGGCGAGCAGGCGCTCGCCGGCGTGCACCGAATCCTCGTTGTTGGCACGCGAACGCCCGACGTCCGACCCAGCGGCGTACCGAATACGGTTGTGCGTCATGGTTTTGAGTAAACCATTGGTTGAGTCACTTCACAAGCAGGGTGCTAGGCTCGTGTTCATGAGCCACGACGCCCAGGCGGACAACGCGGCGGACACGACGGCGCGCCCCGCCGCCAGCCCGCTGGAGGCCGCCGTCGAAGCGGCGGTCGAAGCGACCGTGAACGCGGGCGACATCGCCCGGCTCGCCGACGTCGGCAGGGCCGCGGTCAGCAACTGGCGCCGCCGCTACGAGGACTTCCCCCAGCCGGTCGGCGGTACCGCCTCCAGCCCGCTTTTCTCGCTTCCGGAAGTGGAGGCGTGGCTGCGCAGGAACGGCAAGTCGTTCGAGGTGTCCCAGGGGGACCGCGTCTGGCAGCGGCTGCGCGCGTCGGCCGACGACCTGCGCCTGGGCGAGGTGCTGGGGGAGGTCGGGGCGTTCCTGCTCTACACGCTCCGCGACCCCGACGGCTGGAAGCGCCTGTCCGCCGCCTCCGACCTCGCCGCGCGGCTCCCGCACGAGGTGGCGGAGGCGACCGCCGACCTGCCCGCGCGCACGGGCGACGCGACCCCGGTCGAACCCGGCCTGCTCCGGCTGGTCGCCGGGATGGCCGAGCGGCACGGCGCGGGCGGCACGTTCGAGTTCCTCTGCGAGCGGTACGCCGAGGCGCACAGCCGCAGGCTGGCACTGACCCGGCCCGACGTGGCCGCCCTGATGACCCGGCTCGCCTGCGCGGGGGCGCGTACGGTGCTCGACCCCGCGTGCGGCATGGGCACGCTCCTGCTGGACGCCGCCGGGGCCGGCGGGGCGGGGGACGAGGCGCGGCTGCTCGGCCAGGACGCCAACGAGACGGTCGCGCTGCTCGCGGCGCTGCGCCTGCTGCTGCGCGGGCTGGACGCCCGGGTCGTCCCCGGCGACGCGCTGCGGCACGACGGGTTCCCGCCGGACCGGCCGGTGGAGGCGCTCGTGGACGCCGTCGTGTGCGACCCGCCGTTCAACGAGCGAGCCTGGGGCCACGAGGACCTCGTCGGCGATCCCCGCTGGCAGTACGGCATGCCCCCGCGGGGCGAGTCGGAGCTGGCCTGGGTGCAGCACTGCCTCGCCCACGTGCGGCCCGGCGGGCTGGTGGCCATCCTGATGCCGGGCGCCGCCGCGAGCCGCCGCCCCGGACGTCGCATCCGGGCGAACCTGCTGCGGGCGGGCGCGCTGCGCGCGGTCTTCACGCTGGCGCCCGGAGGCCCCGACCTGTGGCTGCTGCGCCGCCCCGAGACCGGGGAGCGGCAGCCCGGCGCGATCCTCGTGGCCGACGCGAGTGACGACCCGGCCTCCGTCGAACCGGCCTGGCGGGCCCATCTCCAGGAGACCGAGCTCCCGCGCGGTGGCCGCACGGTCAGGATCATCGACATCCTCGACGACGAGGTGGACGTGAGCCCGGCGCGGCACCTGTCACCCCGGATCGACACGCGGGGCTTTCCCGCGGCCAGGGAGCGATTCCGGGAGGCGGCCGCGGCGCTGGCCGACGACGTGCCCGACCTGGAGGTGCTCACCGGCGGCGCGGCGGGCTGGGACGCGTCGTGGGCGACCGTGGCCGAGATGGCCAGAGCAGGGCTGGTCACCATCCGGCACTCGACGCTGCGGGCGCTGCCCAATGACATTCCCGGCGGTGACATACCCGGCATTCCCGGCGGTGACACTGACGGCGGGGACGCGCCCGCCGGCGAGGCGTCCGGGGGCGGGCTGCCCGTGCTGACGTCCGACGACGTCGCGGCCGGGACGGCGCCGTCGCGGCGGATCCCGCGGGTCCCCGGCCTGGTCGCCGTGCGCCCGGGAGACGTCGTGGCGTCGGCCGTCACCGCCCGGGTGGTCACGGGGGAGGGGGCGGTCCTGGGCCCCCATCTCAGCCTTTTCCGCGTCGCTCCGGACAAGGTGGATCCCGAGTTCCTGGCCGGATTCCTGCGCTACGCGGCGGGCGGCGGGCGGCCACATCTGGGCAGCAGCCGCGTGGAGGCCCGCCGGGCCCGCGTCCCCCAGCTTCCCCTGGCCGTCCAGCGGGCGTACGGCACGGCCTTCCGGCGGCTGCTCGCGCTGGAGGACGGCCTGCGCGAGGCGGCCGCGGCGGGGGAGGCGCTCGCCCGCCTCGGCGTCGAGGGGCTGATCGACGGACGCCTCCGCCCTCGTGGATAACGCGGTCCGGAGCTTCCCAGCTGAGAGAGTCCTGTCCACCCGGCCGCTGAGCCCGAGCATCGCGGCCGGATCCGGTAGCTTTTTCCCCGATAGGCCGACGGGAGGGGCGCATGGTCATCGGCGACCGGTATGAGCTGGACGACCTCCCCCTGGGGCAGGGCGGCATGGGCGCCGTGTACGGCGGGCACGACCGGCGGCTCGACCGCAAGGTGGCGGTGAAGTTCCTGCGGCTGCCCGACGGCCCGGACGAGGAGCTGCAGCGCCGGTTCATCCGTGAGGCGCGGATCCTCGCGAAGCTCGACCATCCGGGCGCGCCCGTGTTGTATGACTTCGGCACCTACGAGCAGCGGCTCTTCCAGGTCATGCAGTTCATCGAGGGCGTGACGGTGGCCGACCTGCTGAGCGAGCACGGCCCGCTGCCGGTGCCGTGGGCCGCGGCCATCGCCGCCCAGGCGTGCGCCGTGCTGACCGCCGCCCACGAGCTGTCGATCTGCCACCGGGACCTCAAGCCGACCAACCTCATGCTCTGCCCGGACGGCAGCGTGAAGCTGCTCGACTTCGGGCTCGCCATGCTGCGCGAGGCGGACGTCGCGGGGTTGACGGCACAGTTCACCCGGATCGGGCAGATCCTCGGCACCCCGGCGTACATGTCCCCCGAGCAGATCCAGCGCGGAATCGCCGGGCCGAAGAGCGACCTGTACTCCCTCGGCTGCGTGCTGCACGAGATGCTGACCGGCAACCAGCTGTTCACCGGGCCCACCGAGTACGCCGTGTTCGACAAGCAGGTGAAGGAGCGGCCGCCCCGGGTTCCGGGGGTCCCCGCCGAGCTGGACCGCCTGATCGCCGAACTGCTGGAGAAGGAACCCGACAACCGGCCGTCCGACGCGCACACGCTGTTCGAGCGGCTGCAGCCGTTCGCGGTCGACCTGCCCCCGCTGCCCGGCTTCCTCAACCCGGCGTCGGTTCCCAGCCCCGGGCGCATGTACGCCCAGATGGTCGGCCGCGTCCGCTGATCCCGGGGATCAGCGGCGCCAGGCGGTCAGGACCTCCTCGACCCGGGGGCGGATGCGTTCGCGGGCCGTCATCCGCGGCACCCCGGACATCAGCAGCTCGTCGTAGTCGGTGTCCAGGTGGCGCACGCTCGCGATCACGGCGAGCGTGATGGCGTTCTCGTCCAGCACGCGGGCGGCGGCGGTGCGGCCCACCCGCCCGCTGCCGCGTACGGCGGCGTGCGCGGCGATGGCCTCGGCCCGCTCGGCCGGGCAGCGGGGGAACAGCCGGCGGATCTCCGCCGCCATCCTCGCCTGGAACTCGGCGTCCTCGCCGGCGCGGCGCTCGCGGTCGCGTTCGCGGCGGCGCAGCCGCGCCTCCTCGTCGGCCAGGCACTGCTCCTCGGCCCGCGCCAGCGCCTCCTCCTCGACCAGGACGCCGAGCCGCTCGTATCTCTTGCGCCGCCGGTTGAAGCGGACCACCACCGCCGACAGGCCGCTCTCCTTCTTGGCGCGGCGGCTCAGCGCCGCGTTCCCCGCGGGCAGGAAGCACAGGTGGTCCATGTCGGCGCAGGTCAGGCAGTGCGGCCGGTCGTCCTCCATGACCAGGTAGGGTCCGGTGTCCCCGCACCCGGCGCAGGTCCACGCGTCCAGCGGCGCCACGGCCACGAGGTCGGGGGCCTTGCTGTGCCGCTCGGTGATCTGCCGCCGCCGCGCCTCGCTCAGGTCCGGCGAGAGCCAGTGGACGCGGAAAGCACGCTCCAGATCCTCGTCGCCCGCCGCCGTGAAGCGCAGCGGCCGCCGGTCGCGGGTGCCCGCCGTGTACGCCGCCTCGCTCTCCACCAGGTCGCGGGACACGGCCCAGGCGCGCAGATGCGACAGGGCTTCGGCCATCCGGCCGGCGTCCACGGCGGCCAGCCGTTCCAGGCTGTCGGCGCGGCCCTGCCGCCACGTCTCCACGTGGCGGTCGTGCAGCCACCGCAGGCCGGTGAGGACGTCGATCGGGGTCACGTACTTGCGGGTGGCCAGGGCGATCTCCGCCGCCTGTGCCACCCGTCCGCCGAGCTTGCTGCGCATTCCTCCAAGACTGCCCTATGCCTGGGTGCGCGTACGCCGGTTCACGGCGGCCAGCAGCCCCACGGCCGCCAGGCTGGAGATCGTGGCCGACCCGCCGTACGACACGAACGGCAGCGGCAGCCCGGCGACCGGCAGCAGGCCCATGGTCATCCCCACGTTCACGAACGTCTGGAACGCCAGCCAGCACACCACCCCGCCGGCCACGGCCGTGCCGAACGGCGAGGGGCTCCTGGCCGCGATCCACAGGCCGCGCCACAGCAGGGCGAGCATCAGCAGGATCACGCAGGCGGCGCCGAGGAAGCCGAGCTCCTCGCCCGCGACCGTGAAGATGAAGTCGGTGTGCTGCTCGGGCACGAAATGGCCCGCCGTCTGCTCGCCGTGGAACAGGCCCTTGCCCAGCAGGCCCCCGGAGCCGATCGCGATTCTCGCCTGGGTGGCGTTGTAGCCCACGCCCATCGGGTCGGCGTCCGGGTCGGCCAGCACCATCAGACGCTGGAGCTGGTAGGGCCGGATGAGGTCGAGCCGCCACACCAGGAGCAGCCCGGCGGCCCCGGCGGCGGCGAACGCCGCGAACCACCTCTTGGGCGCGCCGGACACCGCGATCATCCCGGTGGTCAGCACCAGGAAGACGAGCGCGGTGCCGTAGTCGGGCTGCAGCGCGATCAGCCCGACCGGCAGCGCGGCGAGGCCCAGGGCGAGCAGCACGGCCACGGCGCCCGGCCTGCGCTCGCCGTCGCGCGGCTCGCCGAGCGCCGTCGCGAGCGCGAGCACCGTGGCCGCCTTGGCGAACTCGGACGGCTGGAACTGCAGCCCGTCGCCGAGCACGATCCACGCGTGCGAGCCGTTGATCGTACGGCCCAGCGGGGTCAGCACGGCGACCAGCCCGGCCAGCCCGAGCAGGTACAGCACCGGGACGTAGGCCCGCAGCACCCGCAGGTCGATCCGGGAGACGGCCCACATGAGCGCGAAGCCGATGCCCACGCTGAGCGCCTGCCGCTGCGGCAGCGTCGAGCCCGGCTCGTTGCGGGTGGCCGACCACACGAGCAGCAGCCCGATCGCCGACAGCGCGGCCGCGGGCAGCACCAGCCCCCAGGCGGGGAAGACGGCCAGGCGCGCCCACGCCCTGCGCCTGGTCGCCCGGCTTCCCGGCAGCCGTACGGACAGGGGACCGAGCGCCGTCATCGCTTCCTCTTGTCCTTCTTGTCGTGGGTGAGGGCGGCGATGCCCTCCCAGATCTCCCGGGCGGCGGGGGCCGCCGTGGTCCCGCCCGTGCCGCCCTGCGAGACGACGACCACCACGACATACTTCGGCTTCTTCACCGGGCCGAAGGAGGCGAACCACGAGGTGTCCTGCCTGCCGTACGCCTCGGCGGTGCCGGTCTTCCCGGCGACCGGCAGGCGCTTGAACCGGTAGCCCTCGAACGCGCCGGCGGCCGTGCCCGCGCGCGGCACGCCGGCCAGCGAGTCGCGGATGAAGCGCAGCGTCTTGCGCGAGGCGTCGATCTTTCCCACGACGGGCGGGGTGATCGTGCGGACCACGGTGCCGTCCTGGCGCACGACCTGCTTGCCGATCCTGGGGCTGAAGACCGTGCCGCCGTTGGCGAGCGCGGCGTACCCGCGGGCGAGCTGGAGCGGCGTCACCAGGACGTCGCCCTGGCCGATGGAGAAGTTGGCCGCGTCGCCGGCCCACCAGATCCCGCCGGAGCGGCAGTTGTCGGAGGCGAGAGCCTTGAGGTACGCCGCCCGCCTGCGATCGGACGTCTCCGGATAGCCGGTCTTGGCGCGGCGGCAGGAGTCGGCCCTGGTCCGCTCCCAGTTGGCCTTCTTCCAGGCGCGGTCGGGCACCCTTCCCGGAGCCTCGTGCGGCAGGTCGACGCCGGTGGCACTGCCGAACCCGAACTCCCTGGCCATCGCCTGCATCGGGTCCTTGGGCCGCTTGACCGGCTTGAGCCCGCCGTCGCGCTGCCACATCTTCTCCGCGAACCGGTAGAAGATCGTGTCGCAGGACACCACCAGGGCCCGGCGCATGTCCATCCGGCCCAGTTCGGCGCTCTCGAAGTTATGGAACACCCGGCCGCCGATCGTGTAGCCCCCGGGGCAGTCGTAGGAGGCCCGCAGCGAGTAGCCCGCCTTCGCCGCCGCGGCCGTCGAGGTCACCTTCCACGTCGAGCCCGGCGGCCACTGCCCCTGCACGGCGGCGCTGACCAGCGGCAGCTCCTCGTAGTCGCGCTGGGAGATGCCCCCGGTCCACACGCTCGGGTCGTAGGTGGGATAGTCGGCGATCGCCGTCACCCGCCCGGTCTTCGCCTCCAGCACCACCGCCGCGCCGCTGTCGGCGGGCTCGCCCCGCTTGCGCGCGGCGGTCACGGCCCGGGCCAGCGCCCGCTCGGCCACCTCCTGGATGCGCGCGTCGATGCTGGTCACCAGCGTGTCCCCGGCGACGGCGGCCTCCTCGCGGATCAGGCCGGTGACCTTGCCCGTGCTGTCCACCGCCACCTGCCTGATCCCGGTCCGCCCGGCCAGCTCGCGGTCGTACTGCGCTTCGAGGCCGTCGCGGCCGACCAGCTCCGGGCCTCCCTCGGGGCCGTCGTCGGGGGAGGGCGGCTGCAGATAGCCGAGCACGTGCGCCGCGGCCGAGCCGAGCGGGTAGGTCCTGACCGGCCGCAACGCGGTGCTGACGCCGGGGAACTCGTCCTGCCGCTCCGCGATCCACAGCGCCGTGCGCACGCTCACGTCGTCGGCCACCGTGATCGGCTGGTACGGCGAGCCGGGCCAGCACGGCCGGGGCATGTCCCCGGCGCACAGCCGCGCCCGGTCGGCGATCTCCTGGTAGGGCCGGCCCAGGGCCCGGGCGAGCCGGGTCAGCACGTCCTTCCCGCCGTCGGGCTGGTGGATGAGGGCCATGTAGTCCACCGACACCTGCGGCCTGGTCTCGTTGGCCACCAGCGGCCGGCCGCGCACGTCGAGGATCTGCCCCCGGACCGGTGGCAGGACGACC
The DNA here is from genome assembly GCF_040644635.1 of Microbispora sp. NPDC046933. Classification (NCBI taxonomy): domain Bacteria; kingdom Bacillati; phylum Actinomycetota; class Actinomycetes; order Streptosporangiales; family Streptosporangiaceae; genus Microbispora; species Microbispora sp. NPDC046933. The sequence continues at coordinate 27,670 of NZ_JBEYWW010000012.1, forward strand.
GAGCGCACCCGCGACTCCGTGGCCGCCCTGACGTACGACGGGCCGGTGACGATCTGCAGATACCACAGGCGGCCGAGCAGGGTCAGCATGAGCGCGGTCACCACGACGAACACGAGCGTGAGACGGCCGCGGTGGGCGGTGGTCCTACGCAAGCCGCCTCCCCCGCGCGTACGGATCACGTGAACTGTTCCGTGATCTCGGCACCCGCCCGAACGACCGGCGGCGGGGCAGCAGGGCGAGCGCCGCCGCCACGAGCGCGGCCAGGCCGGCGGTCCAGGCGACGGCGCCGGGCGCGAGGGCCGTGCCCCACGGCGTGCCGTCGAGCAGGGCCGCGAGCGCACCTGCGGCGAGCGTCGCGCCCAGGGCCACGGCGGCGGCGACGGCGGCCCGCCGCCCGGCCGTGCCGTCCGCGGTGATCCGGGCGCACACCCACCCGGCCAGGCACAGGACCAGGGCGAGCCGCCCGATCGTGTGGTCGGCGGGCGGCGCGATGTCGGCGGCCAGGCCCGCGGCGAACCCCAGGAACGCCCCCGCCCCTCCCCCCGCGGCCCTGGGTCGCAGATGCGGCGCGAGCGCGATGACGGCGACCAGCACGACGTCGGGCCCGCCGCCGGGCAGGGACAGGCCGTTGACCACGGCGACCTGGAGCACCGGTGCGACGAGGACGACAAGTACGGACAGGACGACAGCCTTCATCACGCCCCCTTCGCCTTCTTCGAGCCGCTCTTCCCGGCGTCCTCGTCCTCGTCTCCGGCCCCGGCCGCGCCTTCGCCGGCGGACGCGTCCACCGCCGCCCCGTCCGGCAGCGGCCCCAGCACCACGGTGACGAGGTCGAGCGCGGTGAACCGGGCGAAGGGACGCACGAGCGCCGTCCTGGTCAGCGCGTCCGGCGCGGGCTCGAGCGCGACCACCGTGCCGATCGGCACGTCCGGCACGTACGGCCGCATGTTGCGCGAGCCCAGCGTCACCACCCGGTCGCCGGGCTTCACCTCGGCGGCGGGGTCGAGCAGGCTCAGCCGCATCAGCCCGCGCTCGGGGACGCCGGTCACCAGGCCGACCTCCCTCGAGCCTTCCAGGCGTGCGCCGATCGAGGCGCCGGAGGCCGTGGCGAGCTGGACCGTCGCCGTGCCGGGCCCGGACCGCAGGATCCGGCCGACCAGCCCGTTGCCGTCGAACACCGTCATGTCGCGGTCCACGCCGCCGTCGGAGCCGGTGTCGACGGTCACCGTGCCGTCCCGGCCGAAGCCGACGACATGGGCCGGCACGACGCGGTAGCCGTCCGCCCGCGCGGGAGACGGCGTCGGTCCGCGGGCGGCCAGCAGGTCGGCCCGCAGCCGGGCGTTCTCGCGTTCGAGCTCCTCCAGGCGGCGCTCGCCCGACACCCAGCGGACACCGGCGGACGCCGCGTCCTCCAGCCCGCCGTACACCGCCGACCCGAACGCCCGCAGCGGTTCGAGCGGGGTGACGGTGTCGGCTGCGATCAGGGCGGCGGAGACGAGCACCAGCAGCGCGGGCGCCCGGCGACCGGCGGCCCTCATCTGCGCGTTTCGGGGAGGAACACGTCCTGCATCTCGTCGAAGCGCTCGACGCACCGGCCCGCGCCCAGCACCACCGACTGCAGCGGCTGGTCGACGAGGTTGATCGGCATGCCGACGGCCTTCTCCAGCCGTTCGGCCAGCCCGTCGAGCAGCGCGCCGCCGCCGGTCAGCACGATGCCGTTGTCTATCAGGTCGCCCGCCAGCTCGGCCGGGCACTGGTCCAGCGTGCTCTGCACGGCGTCGACGATCGTCTGCACCTGGTCCTCGATCGCCTCCCTGACCTGCGCCCGGTTGATCGTCGCGGTCTTGGGCAGACCGGTCACCAGGTCGCGGCCCCGGATGGGCAGCGGTGTGGTGTCGTCGCCGCCCGGCCGCGCGCTGCCCAGCTTGATCTTGATGTGCTCGGCCGTGCGCTCGCCGAGCATCAGGGAGTGTTCCTTCTTGACGTAGTTGACGATCGCCTCGTCGAGCTCGTCGCCGCCGACCCGAACGGACTTCGACACGACCACCCCGCCGAGCGAGACGATCGCGACCTCCGTGGTGCCGCCGCCGATGTCCACGACCATGTTGCCGGTCGTGTCGCCCACGTTGAGCCCCGCGCCGATCGCCGCGGCCATCGGCTCCTCGATGATGTGGACGCGGCGGGCGCCCGCCTCGTACGCCGCCTCCCTGACCGCGCGCTGCTCGACGCTCGTGGTGCCGCTCGGCACGGCGACGACGACCCGGGGCTTGGCCAGGTAGCGGTTCTTGTGCGCCACCTGGATGAAGTGCCGCAGCATGCGCTCGGCCGCGTCGAGGTCGGCGATCACGCCGTCCTTGAGCGGGCGCAGCGTGGCGATGTGGGGCGGGGTCCGCCCGATCATCTCCTTCGCCGCGGTCCCGACCGCCACGATCCTGTCCGTGTGCAGGTTGATCGCCACCACCGAGGGCTCGTCCAGGACGACGCCCTTCTTCCGCACGTACACGAGCGTGTTGGCCGTACCGAGATCGACCGCCATGTCCCGGCCGAGCAATCCCCACGGGAAACCCATCGCCGACCAGCTTTCAGAGAGGAGGGAGAGCACGCGTGATCGCTGCCCGGCGGCCCCGCCTCTAAACAGAACGGTCCCTCCCGTACGAACCGGACCGCTAGGCGACGCTGAGATAGAGGTCTCTCGCCAGCTTCGTCACCCGCTCGGCCGACTGCGTGAAGGACGCCCCCGAGGGCTGCAGGGTGAGCACCACCATGATCAGCCGGTCGCCGATCACGCCAGTAGTGTGGAGCACCGGACGGCCGAAATCAACCGGGTTGCCGCCCATTGTGACCGCCCCGATACGGTACGACGTCGCGCTCGCGCGGGTGCACCTGACGGGAGGAACCGCGCCATACCCGGACCAGCCCTGCTTGATCGCCCAGGGGCGGGGAACGGCCCGGGGGATGCCGAAGAACTGGTCGAAGCCGTCGCGGGCACACTGGGACGCCTTGCGCAGGTTGCCGAGGACGAAGTCGCGGACGCGGGGCTCGGCCCGCCGCAGCAGATACCGGTAGACGAGCGCGATGTCGGCCGCGCTGATGGCGGTGTAGCCCCAGAAGCCGGGTTTGGCGGCGGGCGGCGGGGAGGTTTCGGTCAGGCCGATCCTGCGCGCCATCCGTCGCACGATCTCGCCCTGGCCGCCGCGCCGCCACAGGGCCGTCGCCGCGTCGTCGTCGCTGCCGCGGAGCATGGGCGTCAGGAGCGCCAGGTCCCCGGCCGGGATCGTCCCCTTGTGCCGCTCCAGGTAGTCGGCGGCGATGAGGATCTTCACCACCGACGCCGACCGGAACCGGTGGTGTGCCAGGTGCTGGGCGACCGTCTTGCCGGTGGTCACGTCGACCACAGCGTACCCCGCCGTCACCCCGGCGGGCACCCGCACGGGCTTCGCGGGTGACCGGACCGGACGGGCGGCCTCACCCGCCGTCTCCCCGGGCGATTCAGGCGTCGCGGCTCCCGATGCCGTCGTGCCGGATCCCGTCCTCGCCGCCGCCGGGGCGGTCCCGTGGGCGCCTGCCGCACCGTCCCTTGCCGCGCCACCGTCCCTTGCCGCGCCATCCGTGGAGCAGCCGGTCAGCAGCGCCGGGAGCACCGAGGCCACGACCAGGAGTGCGCCGGTTCTCGATCGCGTCACCCGACCATGCCTACCAGATCACCCGATCATGCGCGGCAGGACCATGACAGGCGGAGGCGGTCACGGCGTGAGCGCGGCGGCGGTGGCGAGCCAGCCCTCGCGGGCGCTCGGGTGGCGCGGGGCCCAGCCGGTGGCCGCGCGCAGGCGGACGTTGGCGACTCGGAGAGAGCGGGTGAGCGAGGTGAGACGGTCTCCGAAGAGGTTCGCGGCGCGGCCGGGCACGCACACCCACGGGCGTGCCCCGGCGGCGCGGGCGACGGCGTCGGCGAACTCCCTCTTGGTCAGCGGCTCGTCGTCCACGACGTTGTAGGTGCCCGGCGGCGCCTCAAGGGCGGCGACGACGGCCGTGGCGGCGTCGGTCATATGGATGGAGGAGACGTAGCCGTCGGGTCGTCCGAGGACGAGGCCCACGTGGCGGCGGGCCAGGCCGTACATCTGCTCGCTGTGCGCTGCTCCGGGGCCGTAGAACCACCCGAACCGCAGCACGACGGCCGCGCCGCCCTCCTTGGTGAAGCGGTGGGCGTTCGACTCGGCGGCGAAGTTTCCACGGGTGAGCGGATACCGGTCCACCGGACTCTCCTCGTCGATCCACCGGTCGGCCTGGTCGCGATAGACCATGCACACCGACTCCTGCAACACGCGGACGACGCCGGCGTCGAGGGCGGCGTCCACGACGGCGGCCGAGCCGAGGGCGCGCACCCGGTGGTTCTCCCGCATCGCCCGTGTGCTCATGAACCTGCTCATCGGCGGGATGGCGGTCGCCAGGTTGACCACCGCCTCGTGCCCGGCGAAGGCCGAGGCCAGCGCCTGACGATCGAACAACGACACCGTTACGGGAGTAGCGCCCCGGCGCTGGAGCGCGGCCGCTTTGCCGGGCGTGCGGGCGAGCGCGGTCACCGCGTGCCCGGCGTCGAGCAGCGCCGGAACGGCGTGACGGCCGATCGCGCCCGTGGCTCCCGTGACGAAGATCCTCATAGTGAGAGAGTACTCTCTCACTATGGCGAGAACCACACCGGGCGTCACCCGCCAGCGGCTCATCGACGAGGCCATGCGCCTGTTCTCCACCCGCGGCTACGCCGCGACCTCCGTGGCGGACATCCAGGCGGCGTGCGGCCTGACCACGGGATCGGGCGCGTTGTACAAGCACTTCCCCTCCAAGCGGGCGCTGCTTGAGGAGGCGGTGCGGCGCAACCTGGAGACGGTCTCGGAACGGGCGGCCGCCGCCACCGCCGAGCGGCCGGGCGGCGAGGATCCGCGCGCGGCGCTGGAACGCATGGCGCGCGTCGTGTGGGAAGTGCTGGAGGGCGACCGCGACCTGATCCGCATCATGCTGCGGGAGTTCGACGGGTTCCCGGACCTGTTCGAACGCATGTGGCAGGGGGTTCTGGCAGGCCTGTACCGCCAGGGGGCCGCCTGGATCGCCGCGCAGCGGGAGCTCGGCAACATCGAGACCGGCGACCCCGAGGCGACGGCGGCCGTGCTCCTGTCGTCGCTGACCTACTATCCCCTGCTGCGCATCATGATCGGGCACACGCCCGGCGACCTCGACCCCGAACCGTTCCTCGCCGCATGGGTCGAGCACGCCGCCGCGACGCTCCGGCTCGGCCGTCACGGCGACAGGGTGGCCGGGGCGGGCTCCGCGTAGGCGAGTCTCCGGCCGGGCGGCCGGGTCGGAACGTGGAACGAGGACCGTCAGCGGCCGTCGAGGAGGGGCTGCTTCGGGTCCCAGCGGCTGCCCTCTGCGGCGTCCCTGCGGCGGCGGGCGATCGCCGACAGCGCCTCCAGGACGACCCGGTTGCCGAGGTACGCCGTGATGTCCGCGTGGTCGTACGGCGGGGCCACCTCGACGATCTCCAGGCCGACGACGGGCAGCTCGTAACAGGTCCTGCGTACGGCGTCGAGGAGCTGGCGGGCCGACAGGCCGCCCGGCTCGGGCGTGCCGGTGCCCGGCGCGTGGCCCGGGTCGCAGACGTCCACGTCCACCGACAGGTAGACCCCGTCGCAGTCGTCGAGCGCGATCGCGTACGCCTCGGTGAGGCACTCGTCGAGGCCCCTGGCGACGATCTCGGTCATCTCGTACGACCGCATGCGCTGCCCGGCCATCCAGTCGAGGATCTCCGGCCCGGGCCAGTAGCCGCGCAGGCCGACCTGCAGGAAGCGGTCGCCCCGGATGGCGCCCGACTCGATGAGCCGCCGCATCGGCTGCCCGTGGCCGTGCAGGTGGCCGAACTCGATGTCGCCGGTGTCGGCGTGCGCGTCGAAGTGGATCATCGAGACGCGGCCGAAGCCGTGGTGGCGGGCCACGCCGGTCGCGTCGGGCAGGGCGATCGTGTGGTCGCCTCCGAGGACGACGGGGATCGCCCCGGAGGCCGCGATCCTGGCGACCGCGTCCTCGATCGCGCGCAGGCTGCCCTCGATGTCCCCGGCGTAGGTCTCCACGTCTCCGGCGTCCAGCACCCGCAGGTCCTTGAGGGCGTCCACGCGCAGCGCCAGGCTCGGGCGGGAGCCGTCGTGGGGGAGGTAGCAGGTCTGGCGGATGGCGTTCGGGCCGAAGCGCGCACCCGGGCGGTGGGAGGTGCCGCCGTCGAACGGCGCGCCCAGGATGACGACGTCGGCGTCCGCGTAGCCGGCCGGGTCGTCGAGGTCGCACCGCTCGACGCCGAGGAACGTGATGTCGGGGCCGAACATCTGGCCGTAGCGGGACAATCCAACTCCTGAGATAAAACCGGTCTTATCGGGCATCACATGCTATTAGCCGACAGGGCCGGCACCTCTGCCTCGACGAGGAACGGGTCGAGCAGGCCTGGTGTGCACGCGGTGGCGAGGCGCAGTGCCTCGCCGAGGTCCACGTCGCGGACCTGGTAGCCCTGCTTGCCCGCGGCAGTGGTCGCCGTCAGCGTCGCCAGGCGGGCCCGGCGCTGGAAGAACGACCGCTCGACGTTCCAGCCGATGACGCCGTCGCACTCCAGCGCCACCCGGCGGCGTGCGAGCGAGCCCCACCGGGTGACCAGATAGCCGGACGTCAGAGCGTGGCCGAGGGAGCGGTAGCGGTCGGCGGCGAGCAGGGCGGTCAGCGGCAGCAGGGCGGCGGCGGTGAGCCACGTCCACGAGGGCAGCCCGGCCCACCACCACAGCGCGAGCAGCACGGCCAGCACCAGCGCGTGCACGCCGTACGCCCGGGTGAACCTGCGGCGCAGCGCGGCAGGGCCGTGCGCGGTCAGGTCCGCGGTGACCGGCGAGGCTTCCGAGACGGAGGAGGCCGAGGAGGCGGAGGAGGCGGAGGAGGCAGAGGGCGCGGAGGGGGCACCGGGAACACGGGGGAGCACGAGCCGGGCCACCGACACGGCGTCCCCGCGCGGCGCGGGCGGCAGCAGCAATGATCCGCCGCGCTGGGCGCCCTGAGCCGCCCGCAGCCCGGTCGTCACCGCGGACAGCCGGGCCCCGCGTACGGCGCGCAGCAGCAGCGGCTCGCTGACCTCGATCCCGCGCAGCCGCCGTTCGTCGATGGTGGTGGCCCGCGTGGTCAGCAGCCCCCGGGTCACGTGGAGGGTGCCCTCGGCGTGCCGGGTCAGCCGGAAGTTGCCGAAGGCCAGGACGTAGCCGAGCGTGGAGGCGACGCTCACGAACACCACCAGCACGAGCACCACCGTCGCGATCTCCAGCGGGAGCGACATCCCGCTGAACCACCGCCAGGTCTCCTGGACGGGCCCGACGCTGCCGATGTCGACGTTGCCCTCCGAGACCAGGCGGGACACGAAGCCGGCGACGACGCCCACGGTGACGAGCCCGGACATCGTGAACGGCCCGTACCTCACCCACTCGGGACGCATCCGCGCGAGTTCGGTCTCCGCGGCCGGGGTGCTCCCCGTGGGGGGCCCTGCGGGAGACGCAGTGGGGGACATAGTGGTGGACGCGGTGGGGGAGGCCGCGGCAGGGGCGGCGGGAGAGCGGTGCAGCAGTTCCACGCGCAGGCGGGCGGCCTCGGCGGCGGACAGCGCGTCCAGCTTGAGCCGGCCCTCGTGCCTGCGCTCCGAGGTGCCCGTCCCCACCTCCACCCGGGCCAGGCCGAGCACGCGGTGCAGGACGTGGGAGGTGACGTCCACCGTGCGAACCCGGTCGCGGGGCACGGTCAGCACCTTGCGGGTCAGCAGGCCGCGGCGGACCTGCACGTGCTCGGGGGTGATGCGGTAGGTCGTGGTGAACCAGCGGAGCATGCCGAGCACGACCATGAGGCCGACGCCCGCGAGGCTCCACAGGTGGCCCTGCCCGCCGCTGCCCGACCCCGCGACCAGCAGGCCGAGCAGCGCCGGCGCGGCCCGTACGACCTCCTGGAACGGGTGGATCACCAGCATGCGCGGGCTCAGCCGCCGCCAGGTGGTCTCGACGGCGTCGATCACGTCGCGTCACCCGCCGTCGCCTGCGCGGTCGCGGTGAGCTCGGCGACCAGGCGCTGGGCCGTGTCCCGGTCGAGGCCGCTGATCTTGATCGGGCCGGCGGCGGAGGCGGTGGTGACCGTGACGTTGGCCAGGCGGAAGATCTGCTCCAGCGGGCCGCGCTCGCTGTCCACGGTCTGGATGCGGGAGACGGGCGCGATGCGCCACTCCTGCTTGAACCAGCCCGACTGGGTGAAGACGGCCGCGGACGTGGCCTCCCAGCGATGCACCCGGTAACGCCACTGCGGCATGACCGTGACGTGCGCCACGGCGACGACGGCGGTGACGACGAGACCGGCCACGTGCGCGGTGACGGGCAGGGCGCTCCCGTCGCGGTCGGCCACGAGCCAGACCACCTGGGCCGCGAGGATGACGAGCCAGCCGAGGGCGGCCCGCGCGGCCCAGTACCAGACGGCGGTACGGCTCACGCGGTGCTGTGGGGGTCGGAGGGTCAGGGTGTCCACGCCCCAACTCTGCCCGATCGCGCGCGTCCCGGCGTAGTGGTGCCGATCCTGGTTCTTCCCAGGACAAATGTCACGGCCCCGGCGCCGTACGACGGGTCAGAGGGCGGACAGCAGCGCGTGGACGTGGGAGAGCGGGTCGGCGCCCACAGGGCGGACGGCGACCGTGGACACGCCCGCCTCCCACAACGCCCTGACCTGCGCGGACGCCTCCTCGGGCGAACCCGCCGCCATGACGACCTCCTCCGGCGCCACCTGCAGGAACCCCGCCTGTTCCTCCGCCGCCGGCCGCATGGCCTCGCGCGCGTTGTCGCCGACGTAGAGGTGGATGAACGCCACCACTTCGTGATCGCCGGTCGCGCCGATCCGCTCGATCATCGACCGCAACCGCTCCGGGGGGAGGCCCTCGGGAAGGATGGTGCCCTGGGCGACCCGTCCCGACAGGGCCAGCGAGCGCGGGCTCACCACTCCGGCGAGGACGGGCGGCGGCTCGGCCGGCGGGTGGACGAGGCGGACGCCGTCCAGGCGCACCTCGCGTCCCTGCAGGGTGACGGTCTCGCCGCGCAGCAGCGCCCGTACGGAGGTGATCGTCTCCTCCAGCAGTGACAGCGGCGACGCGGCGGCCGCGCCCACCTGACGCATCCACGCCTGCACGCCGTGCCCGATCCCCGCGGCGAGCCGCCCGGGGTGGAGGCGGGCCAGGTTGGCCAGTTCCATCGCCAGCAGCATCGGATTGCGCAGAGGCGCCGGGGTGATGCCGATGCCCACGCGCAGGCGCGAGGTCGCGGCCAGCGCCGTGGCGGCCGAGGAGATCGCGCCCGTCCAGCCGAGGTCCTCCACCACCCACAGGTCGGAGACCGCCGTGCCGTCGAGTTCCCCGGCGAACGACGGAAGCGACTCCGGCGGGAGATCGCGGTCGAAGACGACTCCAAGCCTCACGGGCGGCCCTCCAGAACAAAGAGATCGGCTCTATGGCCTTCCGAGTATCCAGGACGGAGGGAGGCGCCGCACACGGGCCCCTCGCCGCATGATCAGCGGACGGTGAGGCGGGCCGGCGCGAGCGTGAGGAAGCGGGTGGTGAGGGGGCGGCCGGTGCAGGAGGAGGGCCGGTGCGGGAGGAGGGCCGGGCCACGGTGGGCCCGGCCCGGATCATGGTGGCACCGGTCGTGCGGCCGTCACTCGCTCGCGCCCTCGGCGGGGCGGTTGGCCTTCTTCGCCTGCTTCGCCGAGCGGGCTTCCTTGATGGCCGTCCTCTTCGCCTTGCCGGTGGACTTCGCGGGCTTCTTCTTCTGAGCGTCGTCAGCCATGATTCCCCCGAATGTACGAGGATGCGCCTTATGTGCGCATCTGAGGGGGTTGATACCCAAGAGAGCGGCGAGACACCCGGCGCGGTACGTCTCGCGTGCGAAGGCGCGAGCCGTACCGGTACGCGCGGTCAGACCATCTGGCGCTGCTCGGCGCTGAGCGGGGCGGCGATGTCCTCCAGCGAGCGCCGGGCCGCCTCCACGCCCATGAACCACTGGACCAGCCCGGCCGCCATCATCAGGACGGCGCCGATGACGTAGCCGGCGACGACGTTGCCGACCACCCCGCTCTCCACCAGGCGGCCGAACAGCACGGGGCCGATGATGCCGCCGAGCCCGGTGCCGACCGCGTAGAACAGCGCGATCGCCAGGGCCCTGGTCTCCATCGGGAAGATCTCCGAGACCGTCAGGTAGGCGCTGCTCGCCCCCGCCGAGGCGAAGAAGAAGACCACCATCCAGCAGGCCGTGAGGGTCACCGGGGTCAGCACGTGCGCGTCGAACAGCGCGGCCGTGCCCAGCAGGAGCAGGCCGGACAGCACGTAGGTTCCGGCGATCATCGTCCGGCGGCCGACCGTGTCGAAGAACCGGCCGAGCAGGACCGGGCCGAGGAAGTTCCCGATCGCGATCGGGACGAGGTACCACGGCGTGCTGCCGTCCGGCACCTTGAAGAACGTCGACAGCACCAGCGCGTACGTGAAGAAGATCGAGTTGTAGAGGAACGCCTGACCGACGAACAGCGACAGGCCGACGGTCGTGCGCTTGGGATAGCGGCGCAGCAGCGTGGCCGCCACCTCCGTCAGCGGGGTGTGCGTCCGCTGGTTGATCCGCATCTCCCCGTGGGCGGGTTCGAGCGTCCTGCCGCTCTCCTCGCGGACCTTCGTCTCGATCTCCCGCACGATCTCCTCGGCCTCCCGTTCGCGGCCGTGGATGAACAGCCAGCGCGGGCTCTCCGGCACGGTCCTGCGGACCAGCAGGATCCCCACGCCGAGGATGGCGCCCAGGCCGAACAGCAGGCGCCAGCCGAGACCGGCCGGCAGCAGGCTCGTGTCGAGCGCCGGGATCGCGATGAGCGCGCCGAGCGCGGTGCCCAGCCAGAAGGAGCCGTTCACCACCAGGTCGACCGTGCCGCGCACGCGGGCCGGGATGAGCTCGTCGATCGCCGAGTTGATCGCGGCGTACTCGCCTCCGATGCCGGCGCCGGTGAAGAACCGGCACAGGTAGAAGTACCAGGCGTCGTGCGAGAAGGCCGTGGCCACGGTGGCGGCGAGGTAGACGGCGAGCGTCACCAGGAAGAGCTTCTTGCGCCCGAACCGGTCTGTCAGGTGGCCGAAGAAGAGAGCGCCGAGGCAGGCTCCCGCGACGTACACGCCGGCGGCGATCCCGACCTCGCTGTCGGTGAGTCCCAGCCCGCTGCTCGGGTCGGTGATCCGGGGGCCGATGACCCCGACGATGGTCACTTCGAGCCCGTCGAGGATCCAGACGGTGCCGAGTCCGATGAGCACGAGCCAGTGCCAGCGGGCCCAGGGGAGCCGATCCAGTCGCGCGGGAATGTCGGTGCTTATTTGCGCCATATCGTCCCCTTCTTCGCAAGATATGGCGCCCGTCTACCCCGTATCCGGCCAGAAATTCGTTCTGCTTCTCAACGGTCCCGGCCGCGGCGGTGCTGAGCGGTGTTCAGGCCGTCCTCGTCCCCTCGCTCTCCACGCCCCTGGGCGGCGGTACGGCGGCGTCGTGCCCGAGCTCGAACCACACGCAGACCCCGGTGCGGCTGGCCGACACGCCCCACCGCCGGGTGAACAGGTCCACGAGGTGGACGCCGCGGCCCGGCGTCAGCTCGGGAGACGTCCAGCACCCGCAGCCCTGGGTCGACAACGTGACGCGGGTCGCGGCGGGTGTGGCCAGGACCGACACGCCGTACCCCGGCGGGCGCCCGCAGGAGACAGAGTGCCGCAGCGACTCGGCGACCAGCTCGCCGATCAGTTGCACGGCGTCGTCGCGGCAGGGGTGGCCGTCGCCGAGACGCCTCGCCACGAACCGCCGGGCGGCCCGCACCTGGGACGGGTCTCCCGAGAAGGGGCGTGAGATCGCGATTCTCCCCGAGAGGTTGAGAATTGTCATCCCGTGATAACTCCCTGTGCACCCGTCTGCGGATGGCGATGCGAGGTCCGTGCAAGACTTCGTTCATCCTGCACTTTGCAAAACGGCTACGCAATATGGCGAATGCACGATTGCATAGTTTCCTTTTGCGGCGAAAGGGAGACTTCGGCTCATGAGGGGAGTAGGCGGCCCTACGGTCCGGCTCCGTCGGCTTTCCGGTGAGCTGGTGCGTCTGCGGCGTGAATCAGGGTTTGTCCGCGAGGAGGTCGCGCGGCGGCTCGGCGTGGCGGTCTCCACCGTTTACCGGATCGAGGCCGGCCACACCCGCCCGCAGACCCGGACCATTCGCGACCTGCTCGACCTCTACGGCGTCGAGGGTTCGGAACGAGAGGCGCTGATCGCGCTGGCCAGGGACGCCGCCCGGCGGGGATGGTGGCGCGCCTACGACGACGTCCTGCCCGGGCCGTACGTCGGGCTGGAGGCCGAGGCGTCGTCGGTGCGCAACTACGAGCCGCTGCTGGTGCCCGGGCTGCTGCAGACCGAGGACTACGCCCGCGCGGTCATCGGCGCCGCCCTGGTGAAGGACCCGGCGGAGATCGAGCGGCGGGCGGCGGCCCGGATGGAACGCCAGCGACGTCTGACCGGGCCCGCCCCTCTTGAGCTGTGGGCCGTCCTCGACGAGGCGGCGCTCCGCAGGCCCGTGGGCGGCCCGCCCGTGATGGCCGAGCAACTGCGCAGGCTGCGGGAGACGGCCGTCCAGCCGAACGTCACCGTGCAGGTGCTGCCGTTCGACGCGGGCGCCTACCTCGGCATGGGCAACTCGATGGCGATCCTGGCCTTCCCCGATCCCGGCGACGCCGATGTGGTGCTGCTGGAGAACATGAGCGGTGAGCTCTATCTGGAGGATCCGGCGGAGATCCGCGGATACGTCCAGGTCTTCGATCATCTTCGTGCCGCCGCGCTCGGCCCGGAGAAGTCCATGGAAATAATCATTTCGGTCGAGAAGGAGATGGCAGGACGATGAGGGGACTCGTACCGGCGGACGACCTGGCCTGCGCGGTCTGGCGCAAGGCGGCGCGCTCGAACACTGTCGGCAACCAGTGTGTGGAGGTGGCGCGCCTGCATGAGGGCGTCGCCGTACGGGACTCGAAGGATCCCCAGGGGCCGCGGCTGATGTTCACCCCCGGAGAGTGGGAGGCGTTCATCGAAGGGGTCAAGGGCGGGGAGTTCGACCTGTCCTGAGAACTCCCGTCCCCGCACGGCCCGTCCCCGTCACGCTCTCCGCCGAGCGTGGGGGCGGGCCGTACGGCATTCCGGGGGCGGTGCGGCCGGTCCTGAATGGTGTGCGCTCCACCGGGCAGGAGACCTGGCATGCGAAGAGAAGACGACCGATACATCGATACCGAGGATGAGCCGGACATCGCCGGCGAGTGGGCCCCGTCCGCCACGGATCCGCCGAACGCGGAGCCCGACGACAAGAACCCCGACGAACGCTGGGACAAGCCGACAGAGGTGTGAGGGAGGACCGTCATGACCATGGGAGTCGACCCGCGGGACCTGGGCGACGAGGACCTGATCCGCGAGTTGCGCCACCTGCACGAGACCCGGTCGGATACGTTCTTCCACGGGTCGGACGATGCGCTGGAGCGCCACACCTCGCGGACGCAGGAGCTGGAACGCGAGTACCTCGAACGCTACCCGGACCGGCAGGTCGATCCGGAGCGGCTGCGTGAGGGAGCGAGACAGCGCAGTGCCTGACGAAGAGAGCCTGGAAGACGTCCAGGAGATGACGACCGCGGACATGACGGTCTACGAGGCCGTCGCCGCCCTGAGCGTCAAGAAACGGCCCGCGACCGCCGCCGAGGTCGCCGGAATGACCGGTCTTCCGGAGGACGACGTACGGCGGTGCCTCGACAGCCTGGCTCACGGCGGGAGGCTGGTGCCCAAGGGGGACGCGTACGCACTGGGCGCCCACGACTGGGAAGTCGAATACTGACATCACGAGCGGTGCCTTGGCGTGGTGGGGGCGAACGCGCTCACGAGCGGCGGCCTTGGCACGGCGGGGACTCACCACAGCGCAGAGCGGTGCCTTGGCGTGGTGAGGCTTCAAGAACCGGCGCTCCGGCGGGTTACGCCCTTAAGTGGCCGGCATTGGCTTGTTGAGGCTGAACGCGCTCACGAGCCGGTGGCGCTCTGGCGGGTTGCGCGCTCACGGGCGGTGCTCTGGCGTGGTGAGGAGGGACGCGCTCACGAGCGGGCGGGTGCTCCGGCCGGCCGTGATAGTCGCGGTCCGGTGAGCCGCGGGAGCGGCCATCGCGGGCGCGGTGGTACATGGCACGGTCTTACGCCGGCCTCCGCACCCGCCCGCCCCCGGCGCTCCGCGCCGATCGGCGGGCTTTGGCAAGGTCCCGGACGAGATACCGGGTACGCGGGCCCGGCCGGACCACGGCGGTGCGGGCGGGGGGCGGTGGTGCGCCACACCGCCCGCGTCGCCCGGATCGCCGGACCGGCCGGGAGTCAAGCCGCGCCGCGGGCCTGACGACGGGAACCCCAGCCGCGCGGCGGGCCGGAGGTCAGGAGCAGGCGGAGGCGAGTTCCTGTGTCGCCTTGATGGCCTTCTGGCCGGACTCGGTGAGCTTGGTCGCGGCGGCCGGGTCCGACAGGTCGATCTTGAAGGATCCCCACGAGTCGGCCATGCCGGCGAGCGTCGCCTTCAGGTCGCCGTCGGCCTTGCCGGACAGGTCCTTCAGCTGCGCGGCCAGGTCGCTGGTGGCGGCGTTGATGCCCTTGATGTCACCGGCCGCGGCGGCGGCCTTGCTGCTGTAGTCGGTGAACGCCTTGGTCGCCTCCTCGCAGACGGCCGTCTGGCTCCCGCTGCAGGCGGCGGTCAGACCGAGAAGGGCGGACGCCGCGACGACGGCGAGGCTGTTCCTGAGGATGTTCATGGTGCCTTCCTGAGTGATCTGCAACGCGTCAGACACTAGGAATCTCCTCTTTCACGGTGCTTTCAGCCCGCTTGCAACCGTGTCGTCGAAGATCCTTGGCCCGGCCGCTCCGCGTCGTATGCTTGCCGCCATGACGCGACGGCTTGCGGAGGTTGCGAAGAAGGTCGGGGTCAGCGAGGCCACGGTGAGTCGCGTCCTCAACGGCAAGGCCGGGGTCTCCGAGGCCACCCGGGAGGCCGTGCTGACGGCTCTCGACGTGCTCGGGTACGAGCGGCCCACACAGCTGCGCGGCGAGCGCGCCCGCCTGGTCGGGCTCGTCCTGCCCGAGCTGCAGAACCCCATCTTCCCGGCGTTCGCCGAGGTCGTCGGCGGGGCGCTGGCCCAGCAGGGGTTCACCCCTGTGCTGTGCACGCGTACGGTCGGCGGGATCTCCGAGGCCGACTACGTGGACCTGCTGTTGCAGCAGCAGGTGTCCGGTGTGGTCTTCGCCGGGGGCCTCTACACGCAGACCGGCGTCGTCCACGAGCACTACCTGCGGCTGGTCGAGCGGCGGCTGCCCACCGTGCTGGTCAACGCCGCGGCCGACCACTGGGACTTCCCCCGCGTCTCCTGCGACGACACGATCGCGGTGGAGCAGGCGCTGGGCCACCTGCGCGCGCTCGGCCACCAGCGGATCGGCCTCGTCGTCGGCCCCGCCGACCACATGCCGTCCATACGCAAGCTGGAGGCGTTCCGGGCCGCGGGCGGCGAGCTGGTCGAGCACACGATGCACTCGCTTGAGGGCGGGCACGCGGCGGCGCTGAAGCTCGTGCGGCAGGACGTCACCGGGATCATCTGCGGCAGCGACCCGCTGGCCCTCGGGGCGATCCGCGCGGCGCGGCGGGCCGGCCGGCGCGTGCCCCATGACGTGTCCGTCGTCGGCTACGACGATTCCGCGCTCATGACCTGCGTGGACCCGCCGCTGACGACGGTGCGTCAGCCGATCGAGGCGATGGGCCGGGCCGCGGTGGAGCTGCTGGTCAGCCAGATCGAGGGCGCCGCCGTCGCGACGGGCGAGCTGTTGTTCGAGCCGGAGCTGGTCGTCCGCTCCTCCACCGGCCGCGTGGGCGTCCCCGTCACCTGAACCGTGCCGTACGACCTGGTGGGGGTCATGCTGTGTGGGGGAGCCCGGAGGAGGAGGCGTCCACTCCTCCTCCGGGCGTCCCGTTCCGGGTTACGAGGCGTACGCCTCGAACTCGGAGATCTGCGCGGCCGGCCAGCCGGTGTTACCGGTGACGTTCAGCCGCAGGTGGCGCCGGGCGGCGGCGGGCACGGTGACGGTGACGGTGTTGCCGGTCGCCGGGTCGAACGTGTAGCCCGCGGGTCCGGCGATCGTGGTGTAGTTCGTCCCGTCCGTGCTGCCGAGGACCGTCAGCGTCTGGGTGCGGGCACCCCAGGCGGCGCTCGGCGGCAGCTTGAGCACGACCCTGCCGACCGTGACGGACGCGCCGAGGTCCACGGTCAGGGTCTGCGGGAAGGCGTTGCCGGCCGACTCCCAGTAGGTGTTCGCGTCGCCGTCGGCCGCGTTGGCCGGCGCGTACGACTGGGTGCTGCTGGTCGCGGTGACCGCCTTGCCCCGCGCGAGGTTCCCCGTGGGCAGGGGACTGGGTGAGGCGCTGGGGGACGGGCTGGGGGTGGCGCCGGTGCCGTACACCTCGAAGGCCGACAGCTGCCCGGCAGGCCAGCCGGTGTTGCCGGTGACCGTCACCCGGACATAGCGGACATCCGCCGTGGTGAACGGAATGCTCGCCGTGTTACCCGTGGCCGGGTCGAACGTACGGCCCGCCGAGGGGGACAACGTGGTGTAGTTCGTGCCGTCCGTGCTGCCCAGGACCGCAAGGGTCTGGGTGCGGGCGCCCCAGGCGGCGCTCGGCGGCAGCGTGAGCACCACGCGCTGGACCGGCGTCACCGCGCACAGGTCCACCGTGATCGACTGGGGAAAGGCGTTGCCGGCCGACTCCCAGTAGGTGTTCGCGTCGCCGTCCACGGCGTTGGCCGGCGCGTACGACTGGGTGCTGCTGGTCGCGGTGACCGCCTTGCCGCGGGCGAGGTCGCCGCTGCCGGGAGCGCACGCCGTCGGGCTGGGCGAGGGCGAGGGCGAAGCGGAGGGGGAGGGGGAGGGGGAGGGGGAGGCGGACGGTGACGGGCTCGGGTTGCCGCCGCCGTCGTAGATGTAGTTCGGCGCGGGCCACTCGCCGATGCAGACGGTGGAGCTCGGGCTCCAGCCGGAGTTGCCCGTGCCGTACGTGGGGGCGAATCCAGTGCCGACGCAGTTGTGGATCGCGACGCCCGCGCCGATGTGGGCCGCCCTGACGTTGGTGAAGCTCGCCTTCGCCGCCGCCTGCGCCTGGATCATGTACGTCCCGGTGCCGTCGATGTTCACGTTCGTGAAGTTGACGGTCTGGGTGGCACCCTCGATGAACTGGATGGCCTCGTACGAACTGTCGATGATGTCGGTGTCGGTCACGTTGATCGTCGCGTTGATCGGGTCCTTGAGGCCGTCGAACCAGATCGCGCCGACGCCGAAGTTCCAGTTGTAGTCGCTGTTGCCGGCCCGGATGAGCGTGTTGCGGGCGAGGATGATCGTGCCGGCGACCGCCGTGCCCTCGCCGGAGCTCACGCCGGGATAGCGGTTCGCGACGTGGATGCCGCCGCCGTTGGTGAGCGTGTCGCTGACCACGTTGTCGGTGATCTTTATGTCCCGGCCGCCGTACGTCACGATGTTGTTGGCCAGGACCGGCGCGACCACGGTGTTGTACGTGAACGCGTTGTTCACGTTGGCCATCCGGTCGGGCCACATCGCCAGCCCGTCGTCGCCGGTGTTGCGGACGAAGGTGTTGGTCACCCTGGAGTTGGTGACACCGGTGTGGAAGTTCACGCCGTCGGCGGTCTGGTCGAGGATGCGGCTGTTCTTCAGCGTGAAGTCGTCCATCGGGCCGTCCATCCACGCCCCGACCTTGGTGTGCTGGAGCCACACGTTGTCGACCACCGAATCGGTCATCGCGCCCCCGAGGGCGTTGACCTGGTCGTCGTCCACCCGTTCGGTGATCTCGCCGGTGATCGCGAAGTCCCGCAGGGTGACGTTGCGGCTCGGCCCGCCCGCCTCGTGCGGCCGGATCCCGCCGGTGTAGCCGCCGCCGCTGACGTACTTGCCGTAGACGCCGACGGCCCGGTTGCGCTGGGTGGGATGGCGGCCGGTGAGCACGCTGTACCAGGGCCCGGCGCCGCGCAGCGTGACCCCGTCCACGACCACGTGATCCCACAGGGTGTACGTCCCCGCCGGGATGTAGACCTCCTTGCCCTGGGCCTTCCCGGCGTCCACGGCGGCCTGGAAGGCGGCGGTCGAGTCGCTCGTGCCGTCGCGGTCGGCGCCGAAGTCGTCGACCGACAGCGACCCGGCGGGCCGGGGGATCGCGTCCGGTACGAGTTCGAAGTCGGCGAGATCCACGACGAACCAGGGCGCGACCGAGGTGGAGGCCACCTGGATCCGCACCTTGGTCCCCGCCGCCAGGGTGGAGCCGAACATCGTGCGGGTCTCGTCGTAGAAGTGGTGCGGCTTGTCGCCCGGCGTGTTGCCGAACGGGTAGCCGCCGTAGAACCAGCCGTACCGCGAGGTGAACCGCAGGTCCTTGAGCTTGGTCCCGTCGACCCTCAGATCGACCGGTGCCGTGATGCCCGTTCCGGCCGCGTTGTCCGGCACGCTGTAGCGCACGGTCATGGCGTTGGCCGGCTTGGGCAGGGTGAACTCGACGTACTCTCCCGGCGCGTCGAGCCGTACGGCCCGGCGGCCCGACGCCTCGGACGGCAGGTGGGTGTAGACGCGGTCCGGGCCGATCCGCTCGCCGTTGGTCACGGCGTCCTCGGCCTCGATCTCCGTGAACGGCACGGTGGCGCCTCTTCCCGGGACGGAGAAGGGCGACGGCGACGCCGCGGCCGACGACGTGCCGGGGAACGCCACCACGCTCCCCACAGCGATCAGCGCCCCCGCCACCGCGAGGGCGGCTCCGGATCTTCTCATGAGGTTCCTTTCTGCATGCGAGACCCGGGAGATGCGGCGTGGACGCTGGACCGCCACACCTCCGAAGAAGGTGAGTGGCCACACGATAAGTTGGCGAACATCCATCTGCAATATTGCGACGAGAAATCGCAAGATGACATGCGCGTTACGACACCACATCACTCCAGCGCCGCGCCCTGTGGAACGCTCCGCAGATTGGCCGGGAGGAGGAGCGGGGGCCGTGCCGCGCCGATCACGATCCGCGGGGGAGCCCCTCGGCCACGCCTGCGGAGCACGACGGTGGTCTGACGTGCTGTTCGTGAGCGTATGCGCAAGCGAATGAAAGCGTTTGCGCTCGCTGTCGTATAGTTGCGTCCATGACACGACGGCTTGCGGAAGTGGCCAAGAAGGTGGGCGTGAGCGAGGCGACCGTGAGTCGCGTGCTCAACGGCAAGCCGGGGGTCTCCGACGCCACCAGAGAGGCGGTGCTCACCGCGCTCGACGTGCTGGGATACGAACGGCCCACCCAGTTGCGCGGCGACCGCGGCCGGCTCGTCGGCCTGGTCCTCCCCGAACTGCAGAACCCGATCTTCCCGGCGTTCGCCGAGGTAGTGGGGGGCGCGCTGGCCCAGCAGGGATTCACGTCCGTGCTGTGCACCCGGACCGTGGGCGGCGTCTCCGAGTCCGACTACGTGGACCTGCTCCTCCAGCAACACGTGTCCGGCATGGTCTTCGCCGGCGGCCTGTACGCCCAGGGGGACGCCTCCCACAGCCACTACCGCAGGGTCCTCGAACGCAAGCTGCCGACCGTGCTCGTCAACGCGGCGGTCGAGCATCTCGGGTTCCCGCAGGTGTCGTGCGACGACGTGGCCGCGGCCGAGATCGCGCTCGCCCATCTCATGGCGCTCGGGCACCACCAGGTCGCGATGCTGCTCGGCCCGCCCGATCATGTGCCGTCGCAGCGCAAGCTCGCCGCGTTCCGCGCGTACGCCGCCGCCAACGGCCTGGAACTCGGCCCGGACCACGTCGAGCACACGATGTTCTCGCTGGAGGGCGGGCACGCCGCCGCCACGCGCATGGTCGCCAGGGGCGTGACCGGCATCATCTGCGCCAGCGACGTGCTCGCCCTCGGCGCGATCAGGGCGGCCCGCCGGGCGGGGCTGTCGGTCCCCGAGGACGTCTCCATCATCGGCTACGACGACTCGGCGCTGATGAACTGCGTGGACCCACCGCTGACCACGGTCCGCCAGCCCATCGACGCGATGGGCAGGGCGGCCGTCGAGCTGCTGGTGGCGCAGATCGACGCGGCCGTCGTGCCGGGGGACGAGCTGCTGTTCGAGCCCGAGCTGGTCGTACGCGCCTCGACCGCGCCCGCGCCCCGCTCGTAGCGGGCAGGCTGGTCCGTGTCATGAACCTTGGACGGCCTGGTCACTGCCATGAAGCTTGGGCGGGCCGGTCACTGCGCCAGAAGGAACCTCCGGTCCTCGCGACGCCCGCTCCGCTCCACCCACGAAAATTCCTCGCAAGCTCGGAATTTCCGCGAGGCCCGGTATGGGCCTTCGCTGCGGTCCTCGCTCCCTTCCGCTCCGCTCCCAGCCGGGTGAACGCTCGCGGACAGCACACTCAATCCCCGCCCCGCCGATCGGCGCGGAGCGCCGGGGGCGGGCGGGTGCGGAGGCCGGCGTAAGACCGTGCCATGTACCACCGCGCCCGCGATGGCCGCTCCCGCGGCTCACCGGACCGCGACTATCACGGCCGGCCGGAGCACCCGCCCGCTCGTGAGCGCGTCCCTCCTCACCACGCCAGAGCACCGCCCGTGAGCGCGCGACCCGCCAGAGCGCCACCGGCTCGTGAGCGCGTTTAGCCTCAACAAGCCAAAGCACCGCCCGCCGCCAGAGCGCCGCCGGTTCTTGAGCGCGTCCCTTCTCGCCACGCCAAAGCACCGTTCGTGAGCGCGTAAGACACCCCTCGCCCGGCTCCAGGGCACCGCTCTTCGCGCTGTGGTACGTCCCCGCCGGGCCAAGGCCCCGCTCGTGCACGCGTCGCGCTCGGTCCTGTCCCGCCTGGCCGGTTCCCGAGGCGCTGCCTGAGCATGGCGTGCCAGTGACAGACCAATCACTGTCACTTTTTTGCAGAGTTAATGACGAACTATTGCTCACTCCTGCATGCCTCTGTATGTTTCTCGCAACCGAGCGGATCGGGGCGCTCCAGTCGGCCCCGAGCCGCGTGCTTCGACGGGTCGTGGTGCGCGGTTCCAGAAGGGAACGAGGATGAAATCCCACAAGCTCTCGATACTGCTGGTCTCGGGACTTGCCATTGCAGCGGCCGCGGCGTGCGGCACCGACGACAGCGGTAACGGCGGCGACAAGGCCGGCGCGGCACCGGGCAGTGCGGGGCCGGTGTCGATCTCAGTCAACTGTGAGCCGCCGAAGACGAACAAGGCGGAGCGCGCGACCTTCGAGGAAGACCTGGCGGCCTTCCAGAAGCTGAACCCCAATATCAAGATCTCGAAGGTCACCGACGCGTTCCCCTGCTACGACCCGCGCACCTTCGAGCCCAAGCTGGCCAGCGGCGAGCTGGAGACGGTCTTCTACGTCAACTTCCCCAACGTCGGCCGCCTGATCGAGAGCGGGCAGGCCGCCGACATCACGCCGTACGTCAACGAGATCAAGACGTTCCAGGACTACAACAGCTCGATCGACCTGTTCAAGAAGGACGGCAAGGTCTACGGCCTGCCGACCGACGGCTACGGCATGGGCCTCGTCTACAACAAGGAGGTCTTCACCAAGGCCGGGCTCGACCCGAACAACCCGCCCAAGACGTGGGCGGACGTGCAGGCGGCCGCGAAGAAGATCGCCGGGCTCGGGCCCGGCTACGTCGGATACGGCGAGTACAGCGGCAACAACGTCGGCGGCTGGCACTTCACCGCCTCCATCTACGGCCGCGGCGGGTCGGTCATCACCGACGACGGCAAGAAGGCCGCCTTCAACACCCCCGAGGGCAAGGCCGTGCTGGAGAACCTCCACCAGATGCGGTGGACCGACAACAGCATGGGCTCCCAGCTCTACATCGACTGGCCGGCCCTGATGAAGGCCATGGCCGGCGGCAAGATGGGCATGATGCTGGGCGCGCCCGACGTGCTCATCTCGCTGCGCAACGACTTCGGCGGCAAGTTCGAGAACTACGCCATCACCGCCCAGCCCGAGGCGAAGGCCCTGTTCAACGGCGGCGCCGGCTACATGATCAACCCGAAGGCCACGCCGGAGCAGATCAAGGCCGGCCTCAAGTGGATCGAGTACAAGTTCCTCACCCCCGGCAAGGGCCAGTTCGACTACGTGCGGGCCAAGGGCGCGAACCTGACCGTCGGCCAGCCGTACCCCGACCTGTACGGCTCGGACACGCCGTCCGGCCAGGCCGTGACCGACCTGCGCAAGCAGAACGCGAACATCGACGCCGCGCAGTTCGCCGGATGGGTGGAGGGCTCCAAGGGCATCCCGCCGAAGGCGGAGCCCGGGCCGTACGCCCAGGAGATCTACAAGATCCTCGACACTCCGATGTCGGCCGTGCTGACCCGCAAGGACGCGAACATCGACCAGCTGCTGTCCGATGCCGAGTCGAAGGTCAACTCCCTGCTGGCCTCGAAGGGCTGACCGCCCTGATGATCCGGGCCTAGGTCGTGCCTGACAAACCAAGCCCCGCTGCGCGTGGCCCAGGCGGCGCCTCGCTACGTTCCTCCGCTATGGCCTCCTCCTCGGCCTTGCGACGCATCCGCCTGGATCCACGCTCGCATTTGTCAGACACTCCCAATCCGGGGCGCCGCCCGCGGCCGTGACCCTCGCGGCCGGCGCCCCGGCAATCACGTCGAGATCGGATTCACAACGATGACCACAGCGAGCATCCCGGCAGCGGGCGGCAGGCGGCGGCAGCCGACGAAACTGCGGCGCGCCGTGCGGCGCAACGTGACCGCCTACGGCTTCCTGTGCGGCGCTCTGATCTGTTTCGCGTTCTTCTCCTGGTATCCGATGGTCCGGGAGGTCATCCTCAGCTTCCAGAGGACCAACTTCGTGGACCCGCCCAAATGGGTGGGACTGGAGAACTTCCGCACCATCGTCAACGACCCCGCCTTCGGGCCGGCCTGGGTCAACACCGCACTGTTCACCCTGCTCGCCCTGCTGTGCGGCTACGGCATCCCCTTCGTCACGGCGATCGTGCTGAACGAGCTACGCCACGCGCGCGCCTACCTGCGCTTCGTGGTCTACCTGCCGGTCATGCTGCCGCCCGCGGTGGGCGTCCTGCTGTTCCAGTGGTTCTACAACCCCGACTACGGGCTGTTCAACCAGGTCCTGGACCTGTTCCACCTGCCCGGCCTGCAGTGGCTCAACTCGACGAGCACCGCGCTGATCTCGCTGGTCATCGTCTCCACCTGGATGAACATGGGCAGCGGCACGCTGATCTACCTCGCCGCCCTGCAGACCATCCCGAGCGAGCTGTACGAGGCCGCCGAGCTCGACGGCGCCGGCCTGTTCAAGCGGATCCGGCACGTCACGATCCCGCAGACGAAGCTGATCCTGCTGGTGATGCTGCTGCTCCAGATCGTGGCGACCATGCAGGTCTTCATCGAGCCCTACCTGCTCACCGGCGGCGGCCCGGAGAACGCCACGGTCAGCGTCGTCTACCTCATGTACCAGTACGCCTTCAACTTCGGCAACCTCAACGCGGGCAACGCGCTCGGCCTGATGCTCATGATCGTGCTCATGGTGTTCTCCGCGATCTACCTGCGCGTCTCGCGCGACAACACGGTGTGAGGGGAGCGACCATGTCCAATTCGATGTCCGGCGTCACCGTGACGCGCGACAGCTCGGCCGGGACGCCGGCCGCCTCCGCCGGGCACGAGCGCCGCGGGGAGCGGCGTCCCCGCAAGCCGTTCAACACGCAGTTCCGCACCGCCGTCTCGCCGCACCAGCTCAACACGACCCGCGGCCGGACCATCTACTGGATCGTGCTGGTGATCGTGGTGGTGAGCTTCACCGCCGCGTTCGTCTTCCCGCTCTACTGGATGGTCACCGGTGCGATGAAGTCCACCGAGGAACTCAACGCGATCCCGCCGACCTTCCTGCCGTCGCACTTCTCGCTGGACGGCTACCTGGAGGCGTGGGATCTGCTGGGCCTGGGCACCTTGCTCGGCAACACGGCCCTCTACGCCGGCGGCGCCTGGCTGCTGACGCTCGCGGTGGACGTCTCGGCGGCCTACGCCCTGTCGAAGCTCCGCCCGGCGCTCGGCAAGGTCGTGCTGGCCCTGATGCTGTCGACGCTGATGATCCCGCCCATGGTCATCATGCTCCCGGCGTACCTGACGGTGAAGGACGTGCCGTTCTTCCACTGGAACCTGCTCAACACGCCGTGGGCGATCTGGCTGCCGGCCGCGGCCAACGGCTTCAACGTCTTCCTGCTCAAGCGCTTCTTCGACTCGATCCCGAGGGAACTGCTCGAAGCCGCCGAGATCGACGGCGCGTCGCCGGGCCGCATCCTGTGGTCGGTGGTGATACCGATCTCCCGGCCCATCCTCGGCGTGGTCTCCATCCTCACCGTCGTCAACGTGTGGCGCGACTTCGTCTGGCCCCTGCTGGTCCTGCCGGACAGCGACAAGATGTCGGTGAGCATCGGCATCGCCTCGCTCTCCTCCCAGATGCCGCAGAACGTGCTGGTCGCCTCCCTGGTGATCGCGAGCATCCCGACCATCGTCGTCTTCTTCCTGTTCCAGCGGCACATCATGGCCGGTCTCACCGCCGGCAGCCTCAAGGGCTGACGGACCCTCCCCGTCGCTCATCACTCGTCACCCGTAAGGAGTTGTATTCAGCATGCCCGGCAACACCTCGACCCCCGATTGGTGGCGCGGGGCCGCGATCTACCAGGTCTACCTGCGCAGCTTCGCCGACGGGAACGGCGACGGGACGGGTGACCTGGCGGGGCTGCGGTCACGCCTGCCATACCTGGCGGATCTCGGCGTCGACGCCATCTGGCTGAACCCGTGGTATCCCTCTCCCATGGCCGACGGCGGCTACGACGTCGCCGACTACCGCAGCATCGAGCCGGTCTTCGGCACCCTGGCCGAGGCGGAGAAGCTGATCGAGGAAGCCCACGACCTGGGTATCCGTACGATCGTCGACGTCGTCCCCAACCACGCGTCCGACCAGCACGCCTGGTTCCAGGAGGCCCTGGCGGCCGGTCCCGGTTCGGAGGCCCGGGAGCGGTTCTGGTTCCGCCCCGGCGTCGGCGACGGCCCGCCGAACGGCTGGCAGTCGATCTTCGGCGGCCCCGCCTGGACACAGGTGCCGGACGGCGAGTGGTACCTGCACCTGTTCGCCCCCGAGCAGCCCGACTTCAACTGGAACAACCCCGCCGTACGCCAGGAGTTCCTCGACGTGCTGCGGTTCTGGTTCGACCGGGGCGTGGACGGCGTACGCATCGACTCGGCGGCCGTGCTCGTCAAGAACCTCGACAGTGTGGAGGAGTCGTACACCGACCACGACGGGGTCCACGAGATCTACCGTGAGTGGCGGCGGATCAGCGACGAGTACGAGGGCCGGATCCTCATCGGGGAGGTGTGGCTGCCCGACCAGGAGCGGTTCGCCCTCTACCTGCGCCCCGACGAGATGCACACCGCCTTCAACTTCGACTTCCTGTCGTGCCCGTGGGACCCGGCCGCCCTGCGGCGCAGCATCGACCTGACCCTGGCCACGCACGTGCCGATCGGCGCGCCCGCGACATGGGTGCTGTCCAACCACGACGTCACCCGCCCGGTCACCCGGTATGGCAGGCCCGACACGTCGTTCGACCACGCCGACCGCAAGCACGGCATGCCGTCCGACCTGCAGCTGGGCAGGCGGCGGGCGAGGGCGGCGGCCCTGCTGGCCATGGCCCTGCCGGGCAGCGTCTACGTCTACCAGGGCGAGGAGCTCGGCCTGTGGGAGGTCGAGGACATCCCCGACGACCTGCGCGAAGACCCGATCTGGGCCAGGTCGGGGCACACCGATCCCGGACGCGACGGCTGCCGCGTGCCGCTGCCGTGGTCGGGCGAGGAGCCGCCGTTCGGCTACAGCACCGGCGAGCCCTGGCTGCCCCAGCCCGCCGGATGGCGCGACCTCACGGTGGAGGCCCAGCAGGCCGACTCCGGCTCGATGCTCTGCCTCTACCGCTCCGCCCTGCGCCTGCGGCGCGAGCTGCTCGGCGACGGCACGGTGACCTGGCTGCCGACCGGGAACGACGTGATCGCGTTCCGCCGCGACTCCGGCCTCGTCTGCGTGGTGAACTTCGGCGCGGAGCCGGTGCCGTTCCCGGTCCAGGGCTCGGTGGTGCTGGCCAGCGGCCCCCTCGACGGCGACCTGCTCCCGAGTGACACCGCCGTCTGGATCACCGAGGAGGCCCGATGAGGATCCTGCTGGCGGCGGCCCTCGCCGCCACCGGGCTCGTGGTCTTACAGACGCCCGCGTCCGCCTCGGCGAAGCCCCCCGTCGTAACGCGGGCCGCCCTCGACCCGGCACTCGTGGCCGGGCGCGGGGCCGCGGTCGACTTCGCCGAGCAGGAGGCGGAGAACGCCACGACGAACGGCACGGTCATCGGCCCCGGCCGCGACGCGTACACGCTGCCCGCGGAGGCGTCCGGCCGCAAGGCGGTCAAACTGACCCCCGGGCAGTACGTGGAGTTCACCCTGCCGAAGGCGGCCAACGCGATCAACGTGCGGTACAGCATTCCGGACGCTCCCGGGGGCGGCGGCATCACCGCGCCGCTCGACGTCGCCGTGAACGGCCACAAGCGGGCCACCATGACCCTCACGTCGCAGTACGCCTGGCTCTACAACCAGTATCCGTTCTCCAACGACCCGAACGCCGGGCTGCTGCACCCCGACTGGTGGATCACCGAGTGCTCCTGCGTGCCGAACGCCACCACGCCGGCCCCGGAGATCGCCAAGCCGTTCCGCCCGAACCACTTCTACGACGAGCAGCGCCTCCTGCTCGGCCGTACGTACCGGGCGGGCGACACCGTACGGCTGACGGTCCCGGCCGGGAGCAACGCCGAGTGGACGGTCGTCGACCTGCTCGACTCGCACCTCGTCGGCCCGCCACGCGTCGAGGTCGTCGCGGCGAACGTGCTGGCCTTCGGCGCCGACCCCACCGGCAGGCGCGACTCCGCCGGGGCGATCGACAAGGCCATCGCCTTCGCCAGACGGGCGCACCTCAAGGTCTACATTCCACCGGGCACCTACCAGGTGAACCGCCACATCGTCGTGGACGACGTGACGATCACGGGCGCCGGAAGCTGGTACACGATCATCAAGGGCCGCCAGGCCGACCTGGACACCCCGGCCCCGGACGGCTCCGTGCACACCGGTGTCGGCTTCTACGGCAAGGACGCCTCGGCGGGCGGCAGCCGCAACGTCCACCTGTCGGGCTTCGCCATCGAGGGCGACGTCCGCGAGCGGATCGACACCGACCAGGTCAACGGCGTCGGCGGCGCGATGAGCGACTCGACCGTCGACGGGCTCTACATCCGCCACACCAAGGTCGGCATGTGGTTCGACGGCCCGATGCGCAACATAAAGATCACCAACAATGTGATCGTCGACCAGATCGCGGACGGGCTCAACTTCCACACCGGCGTGACGGGCTCGGTCGTGTCGAACAACTTCTTCCGCAACACGGGCGACGACGCCCTCGCCATGTGGTCCGACAAGACCGCCGACGCGGGCAACACGTTCGACCACAACACGATCCAGACGCCCGTGCTCGCCAACGGCATCGCGATCTACGGCGGCACGGACAACACGGTCTCGAACAACCTGATCGCCGACCCGATCAGGGAGGGCAGCGCCATCCAGGCCGGCTCCCGGTTCGGCGCCGAGCCGTTCGCCGGCAAGCTCCGCATCAGCGGCAACACCACGGTCCGCGCCGGCACGTTCGAGCTGAACTGGAAGATCGGCCTGGGTGCCATCTGGTTCTACGCCCTGGAAAAGGACATCGACGCCGACATCGAGGTCAGCGGCGACCACTACCTGGACAGCACGTACAACGCGATCATGCTGGTCAGCGAGTGGTCGGTGAAGGACCAGTACGCGATCCCGAAGGTCCGCTTCACGGACATCCGGGT
This sequence comes from Microbispora sp. NPDC046933, assembly GCF_040644635.1. NCBI lineage: Bacteria > Bacillati > Actinomycetota > Actinomycetes > Streptosporangiales > Streptosporangiaceae > Microbispora > Microbispora sp. NPDC046933. Next base: position 55,773 of record NZ_JBEYWW010000012.1, read on the forward strand.
CGACGGCACGGGCACCTCCGTGGTCAGCGCCCGCGTGAAGGGCTCGGCGTCCTTCGAGAACGTGGACGCCCGCAACGTGGGCGCGGTGGGCGTCAACAACTGCGGGTCCTTCAACTTCCCGCCCACGGGATCGGAGTTCTCCCTGACCGACCTCGGCGGCAACGACGGCGGCTGGCTCGCCCCCTGGATGCTGCCCAACACCATCACCTGCGACGACCGGCCCCCGGTCGTCCCCCCGCCCGCCCCGTCCCCCTGGTGACGACGAGGTGCACGAGCTTTCCCCGCGGTGTGCAAGCACGATACGGGGGGCTGCCACCCGCATCAGAGGCTCAGGCATTCGCAGACTGAGGCTGATCGCGTGATCGTTCAGGACGTCCGTCGCCTGCACCCAGATGCAGGCGGCGGACGTCGCGGTGTCCGAGCCCGGATGATCTCCGGGACCAGGCGTCGAGGGCTTCGGCAATAGGGGTGATCGTTCAGCCGTCTCGGTGGTTGCTCACGATCGAATGGAGCAGCGCCGTCGCGGCGATTCCCGCCATCGCCCCGGAGGCCACGCTGGCGCTCGCCACACCCACGGCCGTTCCGGTCGGCGGCGAAGGGGATTACCTGCACCGTGACATGAGGTTCCTGCGCGACGGCGAGGAGGTGCTCGAGCTGGGTGGCCATGACCGCGGGACCGGCGACCACGCGCCGCAGCGCCGCCTCGTCGATGAAAGCCGAGTAGCGCGGGGGATCGCTTAGCGACAGGATCCGACCGCGGCGCATCCGCACCTCTACACGCCGGAGCACCTCACTGGCACTTGCATCAGGGAAATGCCACTGGCAATTGCCAATGCCGCAGGCCCGCCGGGAGGTGGCGGCGACCCTGACGAGGAGGGGACGGGTCGGCGGAGAGGTCAGACAGGGGGCTTGTCGGCGGCGGGGACGGTGGACAGTTCGACCGTGCAGAAGGCGCAGCGCCGGGCGTCGACGGGGATGTCCGACAGGCACTCGGGGCACTTCTTCTCGGTGCTTTCCTTCTTGGTGTCGAAGAGGCTCAGGAAGCGGGTCATCGGCAGGACGACGAGCCAGTAGACCACGGCGGCGACGATCAGGAACGTCAGCAGGTGGTTGATGAAGTCGCCGTACTTGAACACCGCGCCGTTGACGGTGAACTTGTAGCTGGAGAAGTCGGGCTGTTTCCCGCCGGTGACGGCCGCGATCAGGGGGGTGATCAGGTCCTGTACGAGAGCCTGGATGAGCCCGCTGAACGTCGCGCCCACGACCACGGCGACGGCGAGCTCCACCAGGTTGCCCCGCATGAGGAACTTCTTGAATCCGCTCATGGGGCAACGACCTATCCGGTTTTGCCCCCGTGATGCAAGGGTGTGACCCGGATTGCGGACCCGAAAAGATCAACACAAGGAAGGGGAAGAAGTTGCCGGAGCGATCGGAAAGCCTCGCCGGCGAGCCTTTCGGTGGCCGGTATCCGACCAGCCATGAACGGATGACCGGGCTGTCATGGGACGCGTCGTATCACGGCGGTCCCGCGCCGTGGGACACCGGACGACCGCAGCCGGCGGTAGTGCGTCTGGCATCGGAAGGCGGATTCGCCGGCGCGGTTCTCGACGCGGGCTGCGGGACCGGAGAGAACGCTCTTCACGTCGCCTCGCTGGGATTGCCGGTTCTGGGCGTCGACGTGGCCGAGACGGCACTGGCGATCGCCAGGGCGAAGGCCCGCGACCGTGGGATCGAGGCGGAGTTCGCCGCGGCCGACGCCCTCCGTCTGGAGCGTTTGGGGCGCAGGTTCGAGACGGTGCTGGACTGCGGGCTGTTCCATACCTTCGATGGCGACGAGCGGTCCGGATATGTGACGAGTCTCGCGTCGGTGACCGAACACGGCGGAACCCTGTACGTGTTGTGCTTCAGCGACGACGGCCCCGAGACCGGCCCGCACCCCGTCGGCCGGGAAGAGCTCAGGGCGGCGTTCGCTCCTGGCAACGCATGGAGTGTCGTGGCGATCCAACCGGACCGGGTTCAGACGAGGTATCACGACGACGGCGCGCCGGCGTGGTTCGCGACGATCAGACGGATCTGACCGCCGGCCGGGGGCTGGGCGTCGTCGGCCGGCCCCACGGCAGTAGAAGATGATTTCGGACGCGAGCTGAACGCTTAACGGACGCGGTCGGACTTTCGGTCCTGACCGAACTCAACAGAGGGTTGTTCTGGGAGCGCTCCCACGTCAGGTGTCACGGGCCTCGGCGAGGGCGGCTTCGACCCGGTCGAGCGCGGCCAGCAGTTCCCCCTTCAGCGTGAGCGGCAGCCGTCCCTCCTGATACCGGACCTCGATCTTGGTACGTATGGTGGACAGCCCCTGACCGTTGCCGACGGCGTTGCGCAGCACCTGCTTGAGATCGAGTGCGACGTCGTCGTCGATGTCGTGGGTGGCCTCCGCGCCGTCCACGAGCAGGTTGAACTGCCGGACCGCGGTGTCGACCCGCAGCGGCGCGGCCGTGGTGGCCAGAGGCAGCGGCGCCACGTCGGACTTGCGGGTGGCCGAGGTCTTCGGCCGCCTGACGGTGTCCCCGGCGTGCCGGTCCTTCTCGACGACCTTGACGCTGACCGAGGGGGAGGGGTGGTGCCGGACCGGCCCGGCCGTGCGTAGGGGGTCCGCGACGGGCGCGACCGTGTGCCGGGGTTCGGCGACGGCTTCGGCCCGCTGCGGCGGCGAGGCGGTGGCCTGCGCGTACACGGGCGACGGGCTGGGCAAGACGGCGACGGCTCCGACCTCAGGACCGTGCGTCTGGGTGAACCAGAGGATGCCGCCCAGGGCCGCGGCTCCGACTGCGGCGGCGCCCCAGCCGGCCCCCCGCGGTCCGGGCGGCTTCTTCACCGCGGTCAGGGCGGCGGCGACCGCCCGCGCGCTCGGCCGGTCCACGGGGTCGGGGCTCAGGCAGAGCCGGCACAGGTCGGCGACCTCCTGCGGCAGGCCCGGCACCCCTTCGGGCGCCGGCGGCGGTCCCTCCCGCCGTGCCGCTTCGATCGCCTCCCAGGTCTTCTCCGGGTAGGGCAGGGCGCCCGTGAGCATCTCGAACAGCAGCACGCCGAGCGCGTAGACGTCCACGGCGGGGTCGGCGGTCGTCCCTTTCAGCCGCTCCGGCGCGACGTACGGCGGCGTGCCGAAGTCGGCGACGAGCTGGTCGTCGGCCTCGCCGATGAACGCGGCGATCCCGAAGTCGAGCAGCTTGGGCCCGTCGTCGGCGAGCAGCACGTTTTCCGGGGTGACGTCCCGGTGGACGATGCCCCGGTCGTGCGCCGCCGCCAGCACCTTCGCCAGCCCGGCGGCGATCTCCACCGCCTCGGCCCAGGGCAGCGGGCCCTCGGTGATCCGGTCGGCCAGCGACCTGCCCTCCAGCAGGCGCATGACCACGAAGGACGCCAGCCTGCCGCCGTTCGTGACCGTCTCGCCGTAGTCGTAGACCTCGATCGCGTCCGGGTGGATCAGCCGGGCGGTGGCCCTGGCCTCCCGCCGCATGAGTTCCCGCCCGGGGTTGTCGTCGTCGAGCGAGCCGTCCAGCACCTTGATCGCGACCATGCGCTGGAGTGACTGGTCGAAGGCACGCCAGATGACCGACATCCCGCCCGTCGCTATGCGCTCCTGGAGCAGATAACGACGGGTCAGGACATCGCCTTCTCGAAGCTCAGGCCGATTCACGAACCACCAGTTCCGTGGGCAGCACCGGATTGCCCTTGGGATTGTCCCCGTCCCCGAGTGTCATGAGAAGCAGTCGTGCGGCGAGCGTGGCCATTTCCTCGACCGGCTGCCGGACCGTGGTCAGCGTCGGCGAGGTGTGCCTGGCCACGGGCGCGTCGTCGTACCCGATGACGGCCACGTCGTCCGGCACCTTCCGCCCGGCGCGGCGCAGCGTCTGCATCGCCCCGGCCGCCATCACGTCCGACGCCGCGAACACGGCGTCGAGGTGCGGCGCCCGTTGCAGCAGCCACTGCATGGCGTGCGCGCCCGACGCGTGGGTGAAGTCGCCGTACGCCACGGGCATGTCGAGCACGCCGGCGTCGCGGAGCGTCTGCCGGAAGCCCTCCAGCCGGTCGCGGGCGGCCGGCAGGGTCGGCGGCCCGGCGATCGTGGCGATGTGCTTGCGGTTGTTGAGCAGCAGGTGCTCGGCCGCCTGCCGTCCGCCGTCACGGTTGTCCATGTCGACGAACGGGAGGTCGATGCCGTCCGGCGGCCGCCCGGCACAGCGCACCGGGACGCCCGAGGCCGCCAGCGTGACCGCGAGGGGGTGCCGCGCGCGTGCCCCGATCAGGAGGACGCCGTCGACGGCGCCCGCGACCAGCGGCGGTGCGGCGATGGAGGCGGTCGCAGGGGTCGCGGTCATCACGACCATGGGGACCCCGTGCGTCGTCAGCACCTCCTCGCAGGCGGACAGGAGCCTGGCGTAGAACGGCTCGGTGAAAAGGCGTGGACTGTGCTCGCAGACGACCGCGGCGATGATCTGCTCGGCCCGCCTGCCCGCGGATCCCCTGGGGGCGCGGCGCCGTACGTAGCCCAGACGCGACATCGCGTCGTGGACTTGTCGGCGGGTCGACGTGGTCACGCGTACCGAGCCGGTCAAGACCCGGGAAGCTGTTGCCGGGGAGACGCCGGCTGCGGCGGCTACCTCTGCGAGGGTGGGAAGATCGGCCATCCGGTCTCCTCGGCCCGAAGGTTCACACGGCTTGGGAGCGCTCCCAAGCGAAAGTATCACTGTTTCGCTCGTGTCAACAGAGGTTTCCTCGGTGTGAAACCTTTCGTAGAGTTTCGCTCCTGTTTGGCACAGTTGGAGGCTAGAGCACGAGGGTGATCCAGGGAAGCGAATGGGAATTTTGACACAAGATGCCCAGCTTGTCCGATAATCACCGTAAATATGCCGAAATGCCATGCGGGGGCGGCCGGAGTCGCTGCCCGGCGGTAGGGTCCTGCGGCAAGGGATCACGGACGGACCCGATCGCGCCCGGCCCCGGCGGCCGTCGCGTCCGTCCCCGAGCGAGAACCGGAAAGGCCCTCAAGTGACGACCACTATCCGCCGGCTGCCCTCTGTGCAGGCTCGTGTGACGGCCGCGTTAACGGGCGTGCTCGCGACGGCCCTGCTCGCAGGATGCGGCGCGCCGGACCGGGCGGGCGACGCCGCCTCGCCCGCCCCGGCGGTCCCGGCCGCCACCTCGCCCGCCGCCACCCCCGAGGCGGCGCTCACTCCGGAGGCCACGCCGAGCCCCGAGACCACGCCGAGCCCCGAGGCCGCGCTCACCGCCACGCCGAGTGAGACCGGCGCGGCGGATCCGTCCACCGGGAGCAACGCCGCCGACGTGGCGTTCGCCCGGCAGATGATCCCGCACCACCTCCAGGCCCTGGAGATGGCCGGGCTCGCGCAGGCGCGGGCGGGCGACCTGTGGCTAAGGGAGTTCGCGGCGAAGGTCGCCGTGGCCCGCGACACCGACACGCGCACGCTTAAGGGCTGGCTCGACATGTGGGGGGCCGAGCCGCTGCCGCGCGACCACGCGATGCCGGGCATGCAGACGCGGGCCGAGATCGAGGCGCTCGCCAAGCTGAACGGCCCGTCCTTCGACCGGAAGTACGTGACGCTGATGATCGAGCACGACAACGGTGCGATCAAGCTCGCCCGGACCGAGCAGGCGGACGGCGCCTTCGCCGGAGCCAAGGCGCTGGCCGTCGCCACCGCCACCTCGCTGGGCGCCGAGGTCAAGGAGCTCAAGAAGCATCGCGCCCTCCTGGACTGAGCCAACCCGAACCGGGCCCTCCTGCACCCGGGGCCTCCGGCCGGGGCACTGGTGAATGTTGAACTGGGCCCTGCCGGACGGACCGCGCCGGCTGGGCCTGCTCAGTTCTCGTACGTGTCGAGCCTGGGCGGCAGGGCGTTCCATGTGCAGAACGCCGACGACTCGTGGATGTCCCGGAGGAACGCGACCCGCAGCCACTGGTCGGCCTCCCAGACCTTGACCTCGTAGCCGTCGTTCGGGGTCGCGGTCACGACGCGGCAGTCCCTGGAGGTCACCGCGATCGTCGCCCGGCCGCCCTTCAGCGTGAACGTGTGCAGGCTCTCCCCGCCGGCGGCCTTGCGCGGCCGGGCGGTGGGCGAGGACTCCGCCGATCCCGCCGATCCCGCTGGTTCCGTCGGCGACGTGGAGCGGGCCGGGCGCGGCGCCGGGGAGGTCCGCGCGGTCCGGGCGGGAGCGAGGGTGGACCGGGAGGGGGACGGCACTCCGGACTGCTTCTCGGGCGGCTCACCGGACGGCTGCCCGGATGGCTTCTCGGGCGGCTCCCCGGCCGGTTCCCCGGACGGGCCGGCGGAGGCTCCGCCGTCCGGCGTGCCTTGCGGGGTGGGTGCGGGGGTGCCCGGAGAGGCGGAGAGGGGAGCGGCGACGGCCACCACGGGGGCGAGGGGCGCGTCGTCCAGGATCGCGCTGCGCAGCACGTCGCGCACGCCGAGCCAGGACACGCCGACGGCGAGTGCGGTGGCCCCGCACCAGGCGATCAAATAACCTGCGGCCCTTCTCATGGTGGCCGCTCACTCTATCTCGTGGCCCCTATTTACCGCTCCGCCGTTTTCGGGCAACCATTAGCAATTTTGGCCTGCCTTAAATCGCCACAAGTCTCCACGTTTCGGATCGCTCTTCCCGGGACGCCGTACCCGGCGGGAGTGTACGTTTCTGCCCCATGGCGACCGTTCTGGTGGTTGAGGACGACGAGTTCGTCCGATCCGCGATCATCCGCGACCTGACCGGGCGCAGCCACGTGGTCCGCAGCGCGGGCCGGGCGCTCGACGCCCTGCGGGAGATCGCCCACGTCGCCCCCGACGTGGTCGTCCTCGATCTGGGGCTGCCCGACCTCGACGGCGCGGAGGCGCTGAAGATGCTCCGGGCGATCTCCGACGTCCCGGTCATCGTGGCCACCGCGCGGGACGACGAGGCCGAGATCGTCCGCCTGCTGCGCGACGGCGCGGACGACTACCTGGTCAAGCCGTTCTCCGGCGACCACCTCAACGCCCGCCTGGAGGCCGTGCTGCGCAGGGCCAGGCCCGGGGCGCCGTCGTCGGTCGCGAGGGTCGGCGGCCTGGTCGTCGACGCCGACCGCAGGGAGGCCCGCCTGGACGGCGTGCCGCTCGACCTCACCCGCCGGGAGTTCGACCTGCTGGCCTACCTCGCCGCCCGTCCCGACCGCGTGATCTCGCGCAGGGAACTGCTGGCCGAGGTGTGGCGGCAGTCGTACGGGGACGACCAGACGATCGACGTCCACCTGTCCTGGCTGCGGCGCAAGCTCGGCGAGAGCGCGTCCCGCCCCCGATATCTGCACACCGTGCGGGGCGTCGGCGTACGCCTCAGCCCCCCTGCCGGGGGCTGAGCCCCCGAAGCGGGAACCGCGATGACGGCACGAGCCCCGGAGCGGGAGCGGCGGTGAGACGGAGCCTGGCCCTGGTGGCGGTGGCCGTGACGGCGATGGTCGCGCTGGCCTTCCTCATCCCGCTGGCCGTGGCGGTCAAGGAGATCGCGGAGAGCCGCGCGCTCGCGGACGCCGAGCGGCAGGCCGCCACGATCGTGCCCGCCCTCGTGGTGACCGACGACGCGGCCGCACTGGAGCGCGCGCTGGCCAGCACCCCGGCGGGAACCTCGCGCCTGGCCGTCCACCTCTCCGGCGGGCGTACGGTGGGCCGCTCCCGGGTGGAGCCCGCCGACGTCGCGAGCGCGGCGGAAAGCGCCAGGACCGTGCCGGTCGGCAGGGGATACGTGCTGCTCAGGCCGGTCGCGCTGGGCGGCGGACGGCGGGCCGTCATCGAGGTGTACGCGCCCGAGGCGGACGCGAGGAAGGGCGTGTCCACCTCCTGGGCCGTGCTGACCGGCGTCGCGGTCACCCTGGTGGTGGGGTCGGTGGTGGTGGCCGACCGCCTCGGGGCCCGGGTGGTCCGGGCGGCACGCAGGCTGGGGCAGGCGGCGGCGGCACTCGGGGCGGGCGACCTGACGGTGCGCATCGTCCCGGACGGCCCGCCCGAGCTGGTGGCCGCCGGGCGCGCGTTCAACACGATGGCCGACCAGGTGGCGGGGCTGCTCGCGGCCGAGCGCGAGCTCGCCGCCGACCTGTCGCACCGGCTGCGCACCCCGCTGACCGCGCTCCGGCTGAACCTCGGCGGCACCGGTCCCGAGGCCGAGCAGCGCAGGCTCGCCATCGACCGGCTCGAACAGGCCGTGGACGAGATCATCGAAGCCGCCCGGCGGCCCTCCCGTGCCGTGCCGGCGGGCTGCGACGCCGCGCTCGTGCTGCGGGAACGGCTCGCCTTCTGGTCGGCGCTCGCCGAGGACCAGGCGCGGCCGTGGCAGCTCGTCGGCGCGGACGAGCCCAGCCCGGTGCCGGTCGCCGCGGCGGATCTCGGCGCGGTGGTCGACGCGCTGCTCGGCAACGTCTTCCGCCACACGCCGCAGGGCACGGCCTTCCGCGTCACCCTGCACCGGGGCAGTGGCATGGTGGGCATCCTCGTCGCGGACGCGGGCCCGGGCATCCCCGATCCCGAGAAGGCGCTGCGGCGGGGCAACAGCGGAGCAGGTTCCACCGGGCTCGGCCTCGACATCGCCCGGCGCCTCGCCGAGTCGACGGGCGGCGGGGTGCGCATCGAGCCCTCGGCGCTCGGGGGGACCGGGGTCAACCTGTGGCTGCACACCGACGGCCGGGCCGCCGGCCCGCGTCGCCGTCTGCTGCGGCGCACCCGCGCCCGCGGCTCCCGCCACTGACCGTTTGTCGCAGATCGTCCGAAAAGACCGACTGGGGCGGGATACATTCGGGGGACCGCAACCGGAGGGGATCGCGTTGGAGTTCCGCGTGCTCGGCCCGGTCGTCGTGCTCGACGACGGGGGGACGCCGCTCGACATCGGGCCGTCCCAGCAGCGGGCGGTGCTGGCCCTGTGCGTGCTGGCGGCGCCGCGTCCGGTGAGCACGGCCAGGATCGTGGACGCGCTCTGGGAGCAGGAGCCGCCGCCGGGGGCGGTCAACACCGTGCAGGCGTACGTGTCGAAGCTGCGGCGCGTGCTCGAACCCGGCCGGGTGCGCAGGGCGAAGCCGTCGGTGCTGGTGAGCAGGCCGGGCGGCTACGCGATCGAGCTGCCGCCCGAAAGCTTCGACCTGGGTCGTGCCGGGGCGGCCGTCGCGGCGGGCAGGCGGCTGCTGGAGGCGGGCGACCACGCGGGAGCCGCCGGGCAGCTCCGCCTGGCTCTGAAAGAGTGGCGGGGCGAGCCGCTGGCGGGGTTCGAGGACGAGCCCTGGGCACGCGACGAGATCGCCCATCTGACCGAGCTCAGGCTTTCGGTCGTCGAGGACGTGGCGCAGGCCGAGCTCGCGCTCGGGTCCGGGCGGGCGCTGGTGCCCGAGCTGACGAGGCTCGTGGCGGCGCATCCCCTGCGCGAGCGGCTGCGCAGGCTCGGCGCGCACGCCCTCTACCAGGCCGGCCGTCAGGCGGACGCGCTCGCGCTGCTCACCGAGGGCCGCCGGCTGCTCGTCGGCGAGCTCGGCCTGGACCCCGATCCGCGCTCCCGCGAGCTGGAGCGGCGGATCCTGGAGCAGGACCCCGCGCTGACGCCCGCGCCCGCGACTTCCCACGACCCCGCTCCCGTAGCCGCCGCGCTGCCCGCGACTCCTCGTGACCCCGCTCCCGTAGCCGGCGCGCTGTCCGCGACTTCCCGTGACCCCGCCCCCGCTGCCGATGGGGCAACGGGCGCCGACGGTCCCGGCCGGCGGGAGGGCGCGCTCATCGGGCGGGCCGCCGAATCACGCGTCCTGCGCCGCGCCGTCACCGCGGACGGCCCGCGGATCGTGCTCGTGGCGGGCGAGCCGGGCATCGGCAAGACCAGCCTGGCGGAGGACGCCGCCGCGCACGCGCCCGTCGCGGTCTTCGGCCGCTGCTGGGACGGCACGGGCGCGCCGCCGTTCTGGCCCTGGGCCCAGGCCGTACGGCAGCTGACCGGACGGCACGGCGAACTGGCCGAGACGCTCGGCGCGACCCGGGAGTTCGCGCTGTACGAGGCGTTCGCCCGGCTCGTCGCCGAGCACGCCGCGGCGCACGGCAGGGTGCTCGTCGTCCTCGACGACCTCCAGTGGGCCGACGCCTCGTCCCTGCGCCTGCTGGAGTTCCTCGCCACCACGCGGGCGTGCCCGGAGCTGACCGTGATCGCGACGTACCGCGACACGGAGGTCGGCGGGCCGCTGGCCCGCACGCTCGCCACGCTCGTACGGCTCCCGCACGTCGAGCGGATCACGCTGGGCGGCCTCGGCGAGGACGCCATCGCCGAATACCTGCGGCGGGCGGGCGCGGACGCGACGCGGGCGGCCGAGGTGGCCAGGCGGACCGGCGGCAACCCCTTCTTCCTGGGGGAACTGGTCCATCTGGACGGCGGCGAGGTGCCGGGGGCGGTGGCGGACGTGCTGCGGGGCAGGATGGCGGCGATGCCGCCGGGCGCCCCCGGCGTCCTGTCGGCGGCGGCGCTGCTGGGCCGCGACGCCCCGCTGGACGTGCTGCTCGACGTGGTGCGCGACGTGATCGACGTGCCGCGCGACGAGGTGCTCGACGTGCTCGACGCGGCCGTCCGGGCGCGCCTGCTCACCGAGCACGACCTCGTCTACCGGTTCGCCCACGACATCGTCCGCGACGTGCTGCGCGACGGCCTCGCCCCGCTGCGCAGGCGCCGCCTGCACGCCGGCATCGCGGCCGTGCTCGAACGGCGCGGCACGCACCTGGCCGAGCTGGCACACCACTACCGCGAGGGCCTGGTCATCTCCGGCATGGCGGCCAAGGCGATCGAGTACGCCCGGCAGGCGGCCGCCCACGCCATGGCCCAGTTCGCCTACGAGGACGCGGTCGAGCACCTGCGGCACGCCGTCGCACTCACCGGCCAGCTTCCGGTGCCCACCGCGAGCAAGAGCCTCGCGCTGCGGTGCGACCTGCTGCTCGGCCTGGCCGAGGCGCAGTCGGCGGCCGGGATGAGCACGCAGGTCCACGCCTCGCTGGAGGAGGCGGCCGAGATCGCCGACGCTCTCGGGGACGACGACCGGCTCGCCCGCGCCGCGCTCGGGTTCTCCGACCCGCTGTCGTGGGCGATGTACGAGGAATGGGCCGCGGGCGGCGCGCTGACCGGGCGGATCGAGCGGGCGCTGCGAAGCCAAGGGGAGGGCTCGCCCTGGCGGTCGCAGCTCCTGGCGGCCTTCGCCGTCACGGGCTGTTTCACCCGGCCGGTCGAGGAGAGCTGCGCGCTCGCCGCTGAGGCCGTACGGGAGGCCCGCCTGCGAGAGGACGACAGGTCGCTGCTGCGGGCGCTGAGCGCGTACGAGATCCTGTCGCGGGGGGTCGCCGGGCACGCCGAGCGGCAGGCGGCCATCGACGAGATGACCGAGGTGGCCCGCCGCACCGGAGACCTGGTGGCCGAATGGCTGGCTCGCGAGGCCGAGCACGTCGAGCTGGTCAAACAGGGCGAGCTGGAGCGGGCGGCGCAACTGCTGACGTGGCTGTCGGACACCGCTCGCAGGATCAGGCAGCCCGCCCTGCTCAGCCTCACCGCCTGGCTGTCGGCGATCCACGCCCATCTCACCGGCGACCCCGGCCGCGCCCTGGCGGAGGCGGAGGAGTCGGCCCGGCTCCATCCGGAGGGCGCGCTCGGCCGCGACCACGCCGAGAGCCGGGCCCGGGTGTTCCGCTGCCTGGCGGCGCGGATGCGAGGTGACGCGGCGGCGGCGCTCGCGCTGTCGGAGGAGGCGCTGGCACGGCGGCCCGGCCAGCCCGGATGGCGGGTGCTGCGCTGCGCGGCCCTGCTCGACCTCGGCAGGAGGGACGAGGCCGCGGAGGTCCTCGCGGGGCTGGCCCGCGACGGCTTCGCCGGCATGCGGGGCGACATCGCCTATCGGTTCATCCCCGACCTGCTGAGCGAGGTGTGCCTGGCCCTGGGTGACACGGCCGCGGCGGCGGCGCTGCACGACCTGCTCCTGCCGCATCAGGGCCGCCTGCTCGGCTGGTCGGTGACCGACCTGTGCCTGGCCCGCCTGGCGCTCGCGCGGGGCGACCGCGAGGCGGCGGGCCGCCGCCTGCGCGCCGCGCTCGCTCTCGTCCGCCGCTCCGGGGCCACCCTGCACGAGAAGCCGATCCTGGCCCTGCTCACCAGCGTGTGATCACCCGTTCTTCAGGGCCTCGGCGAGGGTGTCGCGCAGCGGCGTGGTCGGGCGGCCGATGAGGCGGGACAGGTCGCCGGGGGTGTCGCCGAGCCAGCCGTCGGCGATGTCGGCGTCGACCTGGGCGAACAGGGCCGCGACCGGTTCGGGCAGGCCGTTTTCCTGCAGCGCCTTGGCGTACTCGGCGACGGGCAGGTCCCGATACTCGACCGGTGTGCCGGACACTTCGGAGACCACGGCGGCCAGCTCGGGCATGCTCCACGCGAGGTCGCCCGTCAGCTCGTACACCGCGTTCCGGTGCCCTTCGGTGGCAAGGACGGCGGCCGCGGCGGCGGCGAAGTCGGCGCGCGCCGCCGATGCGACGCGGCCGTCGCGGGCGCTGCCCAGGATGAGCCCGCTCTGCGCGCCCTGCCGGGCCGCCGCGACGTAGTTCTCGTGATACCAGCCGTTGCGCAGGAAGGCGAAGGGCAGCCCGCTCGCGCGGATGTACTCCTCGGTCGCCCTGTGGTCGGGCGCGAGGCCCAGCGGGCTGGTGTCGGCGCGCGGGATGCTCGTGTAGGCGAGCAGCTCGACGCCGGCCGCCCTGGCGGCGTCCACCACGGCCTTGTGCTGGTCGACCCGACGGCCGGGCTCGGTGCCGGAGACGAGCAGGACCCGGGTGGCGCCCTCGAGCGCCGGTCCCAGCGTGTCAGGACGGTCGTAGTCCGCCTCGCGCACCTGGACGCCCCGCCCGGCCAGGTCGGCCGCCTTCTCCGGGCTGCGCACCGCCGCGACGATCCGCGAGGCGGGCACGCGCCCCGCGAGCTCCTCGACGACCAGACGGCCGAGGTGTCCGGTGGCTCCGGTCACGACAATCATGGTTACTCCTCCGCAGTGCTTTCTATCGGTTAGTGCTTTCTATCAGAAAGTACTTCGAGAGCGTAAGCTGGCGGCCATGGAGGAGTTCGAGGACCTCGTCGCCGACGTCTTCTCACGGAAGTGCACCTCGCGCACCGTGCTGGAGACGCTCACCGGCAGGTGGGCGATCCTGGCGCTGGCGGCCCTGCACGAAGGGCCCTACCGCTTCAACGCCCTGCGCCGCCGGGTGGACGGGGTGAGCGAGAAGATGCTGTCCCAGACCCTCCAGGCACTGGAACGCGACGGCATGGTGCTGCGGGAGGCCGAGCACACGATCCCGCCCCGGGTCGAGTACAGCCTCACCCCGCTCGGCCGCGAGGCCGCCGAGCGCCTGCTCCCCCTCATCGCCTGGACGGAGGAGCGCATGCCCGAGGTCGTCGCCGCCCGGGAGCGCCACGAGGGACGCTGAAGCGGGCAAGCCCGCGCCAAGTTCGGAACAAGACCGTCCGCCGAGCCTGTGGAGCATGGACACACAGCCGACAGGTCCCTGGCGGATCGCGCCCGACGTGGTGCTCGTCCCGGTGATCGAACCCGTCGTGGCGGGATACGCCCACACCAACTCGATGGTCATCACCGGACGCGAGCCGGTGATCGTGGACACCGGCGCGGCCGAGCACCGCGAGCGCTGGACCGAGGACGTCTTCTCCGTCGTGGAGCCGCGCGACGTGCGGTGGATCTTCCTGAGCCATGACGACCCCGACCACACGGGCAACCTGGAGACCGCCCTCGAGATGTGCCCGGCCGCGACGCTGGTCATCGGCTCGCCCCCGCGTCCGGGGCGCGGTTTCGCGCCGCCGCCGGGCCGTACGCGCCGGATCGCCGACGACGAGTCGTTCGACGCGGGCGACCGGCGGCTGACCGCGGTGCGGCCCCCGCTCTACGACGCGCCGGGGACCCGGGGGCTGTACGACGACCGCAGCGGGGTCTACTGGGCGGCCGACTGCTTCGGGGCCGAGGCGCCGGTCGCGACCGCGGACGCGGGGGACCTCCCGCCGGAGGACTATCTGGAGGCCGTGCGCGCCTTCGGCTCGGGGCTCAGCCCCTGGCACCGCTGGCTCGACCCGCGGATCTTCGGCCGGCACGTCGACCGGCTCGCGGCCATGGAGATCATCGCGATCGCCTCGGCCCACGGGCCCACCGCGACCGGGGACCGCGTCGCCCGGGTGATCGGCGCCGTACGCGGCCTCGCCGGGGCGCCCGATCCCCGGTGAGTCACAGCCGGACGGCTGCGGTCGGTGACGGGCGGGCGGACGCCCCGCGCCTGTACGCGGCGAGTCGGTCCAGCTCACCGGCGCTTTGCTCGTTGATGGCCGGTTCGCCCCGTTGCCATACGCGCAGTTAACGTGGCGGGACTGTCGAAGCCTTTTCTGGGCAGGCACGATGTCTTATGAACGACGCTCAGCACCACCAGCTCGTGCGCGGAGCTCCCGGGAGGGGCCGGGCCGCGAACGGGCGCGACCATAGAGCCGGTGGGCTCCGGGACCTTCCCGGCATGACCGCCGAGCCGGAGGGCGAGGAGGTCCAGTGAGGGAGATCTGGCCGGGGGATTCCTATCCGCTCGGGGCGACGTACGACGGCGCGGGCACCAACTTCGCGCTCTTCTCGGAGGTGGCCGAGCGCGTCGAGCTGTGCCTGTTCGACGACGACGGCAACGAGGAGCGCGTCACGCTGAGCGAGGTGGACGGCTTCGTCTGGCACTGCTACCTGCCCGGCGTGGGGCCGGGCCAGCGGTACGGCTACCGCGTCCACGGACCCTACTCGCCCGCGGACGGCCTGCGCTGCAACCCCAGCAAGCTGCTGATCGACCCGTACGCCAAGGCGGTGGAGGGCTCGGTCAGCTGGGACCAGGCGGTGTACGGCTACCGCTTCGGCGAGCCGGACAGCCGGGACGACAGCGACTCGGCGCCGTACGTGCCGAGGTCGATCGTCGTCAACCCCTTCTTCGGGTGGGGACACGACCGGCCGCCGGCCACGCCGTACCACGACACGGTGATCTACGAGGCCCACGTGCGCGGCCTGACGATCAGCCATCCGAAGATCCCCGAGCGGATCCGGGGCACGTACGCCGCCCTCGGCCACCCCGAGATCATCGACCACCTCACCTCGCTCGGCGTCACCGCGATCGAGCTCATGCCGGTCCACCAGTTCGTGACCGACCACATGCTGGAGAAGCGGGGGCTGTCCAACTACTGGGGCTACAACACGATCGGCTTCTTCGCGCCGCACAACGCGTACTCGAGCTCGGGGCAGCGCGGCGGGCAGGTGCTGGAGTTCAAGGCGATGGTGAAGGCCCTGCACGAAGCGGGCATCGAGGTGATCCTCGACGTCGTCTACAACCACACGGCGGAGGGCAACCACCTGGGCCCGACCCTGTCCATGCGCGGCATCGACAACGCCAACTACTACCGGCTGGTCGAGGACGACCGGCGCTACTACATGGACACCACCGGCACCGGCAACAGCCTGCTGATGCGCAGCCCGCACGCGCTCCAGCTGATCATGGACTCGCTGCGCTACTGGGTGCGCGACATGCATGTGGACGGCTTCCGCTTCGACCTCGCGGCCTCCCTCGCCCGCGAGCTGCACGAGGTCGACCGGCTGAGCGCGTTCTTCGACCTCGTCCAGCAGGACCCGGTGCTGTCGCAGGTCAAGCTCATCGCCGAGCCGTGGGACGTCGGCCCCGGCGGCTACCAGGTCGGCAACTTCCCGGCCCGCTGGACAGAGTGGAACGGCCGCTACCGCGACACGATCCGGGACCTGTGGCGGGGCGAGCCCGCCGCGCTGCCGGAGTTCGCCAGCCGCCTCACCGGGTCGAGCGACCTCTACCAGGACGACAGCCGCCGCCCGGCCGCGTCGATCAACTTCGTCACCTGCCACGACGGCTTCACGCTCCAGGACCTGGTGTCGTACAACGACAAGCACAACGAGGCCAACGGCGAGGACAACCGCGACGGCGCCGACGACAACCGCTCCTGGAACTGCGGGGTGGAGGGCCCGGCCACCGGGCCGGTCGCCCAGCTCCGCGAGCGGCAGAAGCGCAACTTCCTGGCCACGCTGTTCCTGTCGCAGGGCGTGCCGATGCTGTCGCACGGCGACGAGATCGGCCGCACCCAGCAGGGCAACAACAACTCCTACTGCCAGGACAACGAGGTCAGCTGGGTCGACTGGGGCGCGATCCTGGAGGCCGGCGCCAGGGACTCCAGCGCCAGGGACTCCGGCGCCAGGGTCTCCAGCGGGAAGGACGACGCGGGGATCCGGGAGAAGCGCCGGTTGCTCGACTTCACCCGGCGCCTGGCCCGGCTGCGCCGCGACCACCCGGTCTTCCGCCGCCGCCGCTTCTTCTACGGCCGGCCCGTACGCGGATCGCACGATGAGCTGAGCGACATCGCCTGGCTCACGCCGTCCGGCACGGAGATGACCGACGCCGACTGGACGAACGGCTACGCCAAGGCGCTGGCGGTGTTCCTGAACGGCGACGCCATCACCGAGCCCGACCGGCGCGGCCGGCGGATCCGCGACGACTCGTTCCTGCTGCTGTTCAACGCCCACCACGAGGTCATCAAGTTCACGATCCCCGACGACTACGGCGAGCTGTGGGCGACCGAGCTGGACACGGCGATGCCCGTGCTGAGCGAGTCGCGCGTGTGCCGGGCCGGCGAGGCCGTTCCCGTCAGCGGCCGGTCGGTGCGGGTGCTGCGCCGCGTCTGACCCGTGCCGTCTCTGAGCCCGCGCTGTCTCCGGCCCACGCTGTCTCCGAGCCGCGCTGTCTCCGAGCCGTGCGGTCTGACCTGGCGCGATGGCCTGACCAGCGGTGATGTCGCACTAGAGTGCGATGCGGTGTTAGTCCGCGTCGCACCGGGCAGGAGGGGAGCCGGTCCGTCGCTCCTCCTGGCCGTCGCGGTGCTGGCCGGGGCGCGCTCGTGACGTGCACTATGAACACGACCTCCGGAAACGCGCTGCGAAAGGTGGCTCGGTGACTTCTACCTATCGGGTGCAGCTGACGCCTGACTTCGGATTCGCCCAGGCCGCGAGCCTCGTCGGATACCTCCGCGAGCTGGGGGTGGGCCACTTCTACCTGTCGCCGATCCTCCAGGCCTGCCGGGAGTCCCAGCACGGGTACGACGTGACCGACCACGGCCGCGTACGCGAGGAGTTCGGCGGAGAGGACGGCCTGCGGGCGCTGGCGGCCGAAGGCATGCCGCTGGTCTCCGACATCGTGCCCAACCACATGACCGTGCCGGTGCCGGAGTCGGACAACGCCCAGCTGTGGGCGGCGCTGCGGGACGGTCCGGGGTCGCCGGCCTCCCGGTGGTTCGACTTCCAGTGGCCGGTCACGCTGCCGCTGCTCGGCGACGACGCCGGCGAGGCGCTCCGCGTGGACGGCGGCATGGACGGCGGCGCGGACGGCGGCGTGGACGGGAGGGTGCTGCGCTACCACGACCACGCGTTCCCGATCAGGCCGGGCACCGAGCACCTGCCGCTGCCTGAACTGCTGGAGGCCCAGCATTACCGGTTGGCCCACTGGCGGGAGAGCCCCGGCTACCGGCGGTTCTTCGACGTGTCGTCGCTGATGGGCCTGCGCGTGGAGGACCCCGAGGTCTTCGAGGCCACCCACGCCGTCACCTTCCGCCTCATCGACGAGGGGGTGATCCACGGGCTGCGCGTCGACCACCCGGACGGCCTGGCCGACCCCCGCGGCTACCTGCGGTGGCTGCGCCCGCACGTGCCCGGCCCGCTGTGGGTGGAGAAGATCCTCATCGACGGCGAACGGCTGCCCGCCGACTGGCCGTGCGACGGCACCACGGGATACGACGCGCTCAACATGGTCACCCGGCTGTTCGTCGACCCGGCCGGCCGCGACGCGCTGATCGAGACCTTCGGCCGCCACACCGGCGTGCGCGACGACTACGAGACCGTGCGCCACGACGCCAAGAAGCACGTCATCGACCTGTTCTTCCGCGGAGAGGTCGACCGGCTGACCGACGATCTCGGCGACCCCGCGCTGCGCGAGGCCGTCGTGGAGCTGCTGGCCGCGATGCCCGTCTACCGGGCGTACGTGAACCCGGGCGAGCAGCCGTCCGCCGAGTCCGAGGCGATCATCCAGGAGGCGGCCGGGCTCGCGGCCACCAGGACCGACCCCGACGCGGTGGCCAAGGCCGCCAACCTCGCCCTGTACGGCCCGCCCGAGGCGGTCACCCGCTTCCAGCAGACCTGCGGGCCGGTCATGGCCAAGGGCGTGGAGGACACCGCGCTCTACCGGTGGTATCCGCTGGCCTGCCTCAACGAGGTGGGCGGGGAGCCCGACAGGTTCGGGGTCTCGCCCGCCGAGTTCCACGAGTTCTGCGCGGGGCTGCCGCCGCGGACGATGACCACGCTGTCGACCCACGACACCAAGCGGTCGGAGGACGTGCGCGCCCGCCTGGCCGTGCTGTCGGAGCTGCCCGAGGAGTGGGCGATGGCCGTCGACTCCTGGGCGGCGGCCGTGTCGTTCGACCCCAGGCTCGACTACCTCGCCTGGCAGTCGCTGATGGCGGCCTGGCCGATCGGCCTCGACCGCTTCACCGACTACCTGCTCAAGGCGGCGCGGGAGGCCAAGACGTCCATCTCCTGGCTGAATCCCGACCCGGCGTACGAGGAGGGCATCAGGGACTTCGCCCGGCGGGCGATGGACGCCTGCGGCTACTCGGTCGCCTCGTTCACCGAGGTCGTGGACCGGTACGCGCGGGTCAACTCGCTGGGGCAGAAGGCCGTCCAGCTCCTCATGCCGGGCATTCCGGACGTCTACCAGGGCAACGAGATCACCGACTTCTCCCTGGTCGACCCGGACAACCGGCGGCCGGTGGACTTCGAGCGCCGCCGCCGGCTGCTGGCCGAGCCCGACGACAGCTGGGACGGCCAGAAGATCCGCGTCACCGCCGCCGCGCTCGGGCTGCGGCAGCGGCTCGACCCCGAGGCGCCGTACGCGCCGATCGAGGCGGGGAAGCACGCGGTCGCGTTCACGCGGGGCGTTCCGGGGCAGGGGACGGCCGCGGTCGTGGTCGCGACCCGGCTGCCGGTCGGGCTGGAGCGCAGGGGCGGATGGGGGAGCGACACGATTACCCTGCCGCAGGGGCGCTGGCGCGACCTGCTCACCGGCGCCGAGCACGCGGGTGAGGTGCGGATGGCCGACCTGCTGTCCGCGTATCCGGTCGCGATTCTCGAAGGCTGACGGCTTCGTCCAATAGGGGGATATGCGCATGTTCGAGGTGTGGGCGCCCGGGGCGGCGCGGGTCGAGGTCGAGCACGGAGGCGCCCGGCACGCGATGACGCGGGGCGAGGGCGGCCGGTGGACCGCCCCCGGCGACGAGCACGGCCTCGACTACGCCTTCTTCGTGGACGGCGACGGGCCGTTCCCCGATCCCCGGACGCGGCGGCAGCCGTACGGGGTGAACGGCCCGAGCCGGGTCTACCACCACGACAGGTTCGCCTGGAGAGACCAGGACTGGCTCGGCCGCGACCTGCGCGGCGCGGTGATCTACGAGCTGCACGTCGGCACGTTCTCGCCCGAGGGCACGTTCCGGGGCGTGGCCGACCGGCTGGAGCACCTGGTGGACCTCGGCGTCGACTTCGTCGAGATCATGCCGGTGCCGCCCGTGCCGGGCAAGCGCAACTGGGGCTACGACGGCGTGGACCTCTACGCGGTCTTCGAGGAGTACGGCGGCCCGGACGGGCTCAAGAGCCTGGTCGACGCCTGCCACCGGGCCGGTCTCGGCGTGATCCTCGACGTCGTCTACAACCACCTCGGGCCCTCGGGCAACTACCTGGCCAAGTTCGGGCCCTACTTCCACGACGCGAAGGGGTCCTACTGGGGCGACGCGGTCAACCTGGACGGGCCCGGCTCGGACGAGGTGCGGCGCTACTTCATCGAGAACGCGTTGCAGTGGCTGCGCGACTACCACATCGACGGGCTGCGCCTCGACGCCGTGCACGCCCTGCACGACAAGCGCGCCGTCCACTTCCTGGAGGAGCTGTCGGCCGAGGTCGACGCGCTGTCCGCCGCGGTCGGCCGCCCCCTGACGCTCATCGCCGAGTCGGACCTCAACGACCCCCGGATGGTCACCCCGCGCGAGGCCGGCGGCCTCGGCATGCACGCGAGCTGGAACGACGACGTCCACCACGCCATCCACGCGAACGTCACGGGGGAGACCAACGCCTACTACGGCGACTTCGCCACCCTGTCGTCCCTGGCCAAGGTGCTGACCAGGGGATACTTCCACGACGGCACCTACTCGTCCTTCCGGGGGCGCTCGCACGGCAGGCCGGCGACGGGGGTGCCGGGTCACCGGTTCGTCTGCTGCGCCCAGAACCACGACCAGATCGGCAACCGGCCCGAGGGCGACCGCATGCGGCCCGAGCAACTCCGCCTCGCCTCCGGGCTGCTGCTGACCTCGCCGTTCACCCCGATGCTGTTCATGGGCGAGGAGTGGGGGGCGACCACGCCGTTCTACTTCTTCACCGACCACTTCGAGCCGCACCTCGCGGCGGGCGAGGGCGAACGGCGCAGGAAGGAGTTCGAGGGCTTCGGCTACGACTGGAAGGCCCCCGAGCCGGGTGAGGAGGACACGTTCCTGCGCTCCAAGCTCGACTGGGAGGAACTGGCCAAGGACGAGCACGCCTCGCTGCTGGGCTGGTATCGCGACCTGATCGCCCTGCGCCGGTCGCGTCCCGACCTCACCGATCCCCGTCTGGACCGGGTGCGGGTCGAGGTGGACGAGGACCGGCGCGTCGTGGTGATCGAGCGCGGCTCGCTGCGGGTCGCCGCCAACTTCGCCGAAGGCCCCGTCCCCGTACGGCTGGCCGCGTCGCGGATCCTGCTCGCCTCCGACGAGTCCGCCCGCCTGACCGACGACGTTCTCGACCTGCCCGGACGCTCCCTGGCCGTCGCGGAGATCTGAGCGGTGCGCGCGGACGCACCCAGGTGACTCCAGCCACGGTACGCGACACGCACGTCGTTGCTCCCGAGCACCAGGAGGACGTCGGCTTCGACCGGCCCGCTGTCGACGACATGGAAATCCCAGAGGGTCTCCACATCTTCGCGGATTCCGGGTGCGAGCCTGGTTTCGAGATCATTCATGGTGAACCAGCCTGATGGACGGGCGAAAAGACGGTTCAGACATCTGTAACACGCCGAAGCGTTGCCAGAGCAATCTCCGGCGATTCGGGGGAACTCGATGTTGCTCTTTTCCGAGCGGCAGTCTCGCATGTGCCGTCCGGTGCTGATCGAAGACGAGCGCCTGGCCCGCCGTCAACCGTACGCGGACGGCGGCATTCCTCAGCACCCGGTCGAGAGCGCGCAGCGCCGCCCTCTCTTCGGCGGCGATCGCTCCATGGAGCAGCAGGCGCCCGGTATAGCGGAATCTCCATTTGCCGTGATCGGCAATCGCCTGGTCGATATCTGCGCGCTATTCGGTGCCGTTGGCACATGCGCCGGCCAGTATGGTCCTCCTCTCTCGTTTCCGCCAGACGTATCGTGATTTGGCGTGCCCGATTTCGTGGCAGCCCGCTATTCGGGCGGTCGGTATCGCAAGGAATCGTTGCGCGAAATGTCGTGCCGCCGCTTTTCGCCCGCCGCGTCGCCGTGATTGGTGAACGTGCTCAAGCGGCCCGGGCGACGGGCAACTCGAAGGTGACGGTGTCAGGGACCGCGGTGTAGAGCCGCCAGCTCAGGTGGTCGCGCTGGGAGACGACGGTGACGTGCAGGCCGCGGCCCGCCAGCCAGACGGCAAGGTCGGCGAAGAAACCGTCGCCCGACCCGATCACCGCCCGCTCGAACCTCAGGTCGATCCGGTCCGTACGCGCGGCCTCGTCGAGCGCCCGGTCGGCGCCGTCGGGGCCGGAGCGGACCAGCAGCTGCACGCCGCCGAGCGCGAGCCCCATCGCGACCCCGACCGGCACGAGCGCGTTGTGGTTGACCGCGACGATGAACTGGTCGAGCGGGCCCACCGGGACGTTGTGCCGATAGGCGCCCATCACCCGTTGCACGTCCTCGGTCGTCGGCACGGGAGAGCCGGCCAGGTTCTCGATGTCCAGGAGATGGATCGCGCGCCCGCGACGCAGTGACCTGAGGCGTGTGATGGGGGTGCTCACGATCCTTGCTCCCTTCCATGGCGACTCCTGGCGTCCATTAGAGCATGTGTTGACACAATCAACCAGGTCTTGGCGCGACGTTGCCCATGTCCGAGGCATCGGATATGGTCCGGTCTGATCGGAGAACTGGCGGAAGGCGGAGCGGGGTGCGGCGAGACGTACACGTCACCGCGGCGGACATCGCCCGCCTGGCCGGCGTGGGACGTGCGGCGGTCAGCAACTGGCGGCGCCGGCACGACGACTTTCCCGAGCCCGTGGGGGGCACGTCCACCAGCCCGGCGTTCTCACTCGCGGAGGTCCGGGAGTGGCTGCGCGGCCACGCCGAGGGCAGGGACCTCCCCCCGGACGAGTGGCTCTGGCAGGACCTGCGCACCGCCGTCGACGACGACGACCTCGCCGACCTGATCGCCGATCTCGGGGCCTTCCTGGTGTACGTGCAGCACGAGGCGGACGACTGGGACAGGCTCTCGGCCGGGACCGACGAGGAGGTCGCGCGGGAACTTCCGGCCCGGGTAAGGACCGCGTGCGCGAAGACCGTAAACGCCGAGGCGTTCCCCGAGACCGTTCCCGTGACCCGGATGCCGCTGGTCCGCTCGATCGCCCGGCTCGCCGCCGAACGCGGCGCCCGCGGCACCTTCGAGTTCCTGCGTGAGCGGTACTTCGAGGTGCACACCCGGCGCGTCTACTCCACCCCCGCCGAGATCGTCACGCTCACGCTCGACCTCGTGGGCGACGGGTTCGGCTCCGTGCTCGACCCGGCCTGCGGCTCGGGCCGCATCCTCGGTCGCGCGCTCGAGCGCTCGCCCGGGGCCCGGCTGCTCGGCCAGGACGTCGATCCCGTGGCCGCCCGGCTCACCGCCGTACGGCTCGCGCTGCGCTGTGACAACGCGCGCATCAGGGCGGGAGACTCCCTGCGCGCCGACGCCTTCCCCGGCGAGCTGGTGGACGCGGTGGTGTGCAACCCGCCGTTCAACGACCGCAACTGGGGATATGAGGAACTGACGGCCGACCCCCGGTGGGAGTACGGCCTGCCGCCGCGCGTGGAGCCCGAGCTGGCCTGGGTGCAGCACGCGCTCGCGCACCTGGCGCCCGGAGGCGTGGCCGTGCTCCTCATGCCCCCGGCCGTCGCCAGCCGCAGGTCGGGCCGGCGGATCAGGTCCCAGCTGCTGCGGCGCGGCGCGTTGCGCGCGGTCGTCGCGCTCCCGCAGGGCGCCGTGCCCAACGTGGCCGTCGGCCTGACGCTGTGGATCCTGCGCCAGCCGCCCGAAGGAGGCACGCCGAGCCACGTGCTGATGGTCGACACCTCCGGCAGGCCGGACGACTACGCCAGACTCGCTGTCGAGGCGTGGCGGGAGTTCGGCGAGGGGCGTGAGCTGGACGAGCCGGGGGTGAGCAGATCGGTCCCGCTCGTCGACCTGCTCGACGAGGACGTGGACCTCACCCCCGCCCGATACCTGTCCACGGCCGCCGACGACCTGTCACCGGAGCGGATCGCCGGAGCTCGTTCCCGGCTCGCCGAGCTGCTGGGAAGCATCGCCCGGATGATGCCGTCCGTCGCGGCGGCACCGCCGGACGAGCTCGCCCTGGTCCCGCTGCCCGAGCTGGTGCGGCGCGGCATGCTGGTCCTGGAGCAGCAGACGCCGTCCCGGCCGGGGGAGGAACCTCCTCAGGGGGCGCCGGTGCTCACCGTCGAGGACGTCCTCGAAGACCGGCCCGCGACGGGGACTTCGCAGCACGCCGGGGCGAGGCCGATCGTCACGCGGCCCGGTGACGTCGTGGTGCCGCAGGTCGTGACCGCCCCGGTCGCGCGGGTGCTGACAAAGGGTGACGCCCTGCTCGGCCCGCACCTGTCCCTGTTGCGGCCCGACCCGGAGGTGCTCGACCCCGAATTCCTCGCCGGCTTCCTGTGCGCATCCATCAATGTGCGCCATTACAGCTCCATGTCGTCGCGTTATCGGGTGGACGTACGGCGTGCGGAGCTGCCCCTGCTGCCGATGGAGGAGCAACGCAGGTACGGCGAGGCGTTCCGGCGCCTGGCCGAGTTCCGGTCGGCCCTGCGCGAGACGGCGGCGCTCGGCGACGACCTGGCGAGGCTGGTGGCCGACGGCCTCACCCACGGCGTGCTCGCACCGGCCGGGCACGTCGATATGGACGGCGCGGGGGTTGACTGATCCTGAGATCCTGCTCCCTGTCGCCGTTGCGGTAAACGTCCATCACGCCTGAGTGGCTTCTTCGCCGGCTGGTTGGAGCCCCGCTCCACCGCTTACTCTGGCGGCGACGGCGGAGGTGCAGTACGTGCACGGTCACCGGCGGGCGGCCGTACTCCAGCGGGGGCCGCGCGACCTGTGGGACGAGGTTGAGGCCGCCTTCCTGCGCTGGGTTTCTCTGGGCAGCCCCGGCGCCGACCCGTTCGGCTGGCGGTCACGCCCGACGAGCAGTACGTCTGGCTCGACACGCCCGGAAACCGTTTGTGCGACGAGCTCCACCCGGTCGCGATGGACGGCGGTCTCGCGGCGGGCCGGGTCGAGTAGGGTCGGCTGCGTGAGCGGTGACCTGGAGGATCTGGCCGCCCGCCTGCGAGAGTTTGTGCGTGTCCGGGACTGGGAGAGGTTCCACACGCCCAAGAACCTGGCGATGGCCCTCGCCGGAGAGGCGGGGGAACTGGTCGCCGAGTTCCAATGGCTGACGGCCGAGGAGTCGCGGAACCTCGACGAGGACGCCCTGCGCAGGGTTCGCGCCGAGCTCGGAGACGTGACGTTGTATCTGGTCAGGCTGGCCGACGCGCTGGGCGTCGACCTCGCCGAGGCCGCGAACGCCAAGCTGGACGACAACGAGCGCCGCTACGACCCCGAGACCTATCGCGGCTCCGCCAGGAAGGCGCCCCCGCTGACCCCGTGACGACGCGTGCGCGGGTGGCCGCGCCGGCAGGAACGCCTAAACGTGAAGGTCTGCCTTGGAGTCCAGCCCCGCCGCCTTCGGCATCGGATGCTCGTGGTGCATCGACTACGGCTGTTGGGTCAGCGTCAGCCACGGCATCTCCGCGGGCAAGGTGGAGGCGATATCGGCCTGGCGGGACAGCGATCTGTTCACCGATCTCGAACGTCGCGTGCTCGCCTATGCGAAGGCTGGAATTCAGGGCCAGGCGAGGAGTTGGAACCAGACCGACTTGCCGTACGGGGTGAGGGCCCAGCCCCAGTGGTGGGAGAACGCCTCGACGATCGCCAGGCCCCGGCCGTGCAGGTCGAGTGAGCCGGCCTGACGCAGCCGGGGGAGCGCGGGGCAGGGGTCGTGGACGCTCACGACGAGCAGGTCTTTCTCCCGGCTGACGGTGACACGGACCGCGCTCGTCGCCGGAGCGCCGGTGGTGCCGGTCGTGCCGTGGGTGAGCGCGTTGGTGACGAGCTCCGACACCAGGAGTTCGGCGACCTCCGGGACGTCCTCGGCCGCGTGCCAGTCGACGGCCACGTCCCGGACGAACCGCCGCGCCGAGGCGACGCAACGGATGTCGCGCGGCAGCCATTTCTCGCCGAGCACCGGGACGAGCCGGTCCGGCGTGTAGCGGTATTCGGCCAGCACCGTGCGGGCCGCGATTGCCTCGGTCATCGGCGTTCTCCCTGGTCTCGGAAATCCACGTCCAGACTGTCGAGATCCGACTACCGTGAGTATCGATTTCGTTACCAAGGCCGACATTTGAAGGCCATATTCATGTCGTTGAACTCCGGCACGAGGAGGCGTCGTGGTCGATACCTACTCGCCCCAGGCGATATGGGGCAGGGAGCTGCGCCACTACCGGCAGGCGGCGGGGCTGACCCAGGCCCAATTGGCCCAGAAGGTGCATTTCAGCGAGTCCCTGATCAGCGGTATCGAGACCGGTCAGCTCCCGGCCAGCCCGGAGTTCGCGCAGTGCTGCGACGAGGTCCTGTCCACCGGCGGCGCGCTGCATCGCCTCCTCGACTGGCGCAAGGGCCAGGTGTTTCCCTCCTGGTTCGGCAAATGGCGCGACAAGGAGCAGGTCGCCACGACGCTGCGGGCCTACCAGCCGCTCCTGATCCCAGGCCTGCTGCAAAGCGAGGCGTACGCCCGGACGGTTCTGCGGGGGAACGTCGAAGCGGTGGCGGCTCGCCTGGATCGGCAGGGCATCCTCACCCGAGAGGACCCGCAGCCGCCGATCTTCCGGTGCGTGATCGACGAGGCGGTGCTGTGCCGTCCGATCGGCACCGCGGAAGTCATGCGCGAACAACTCGATCACCTGGTTGCGGTGGTCAGCCCTCGGCTGAGCGTCCAGGTCGTCCCGCATGGGATGCATTCGGGGTTGCTCGGAGGGTTCGTCATCGCGACGCTGGAGGGCGGAAGTGATGTTCTGTACGCGGAGACCGCCGTCCGCGGCATCACCACGAGCGACGTGGAGGATGTCGCGGCGGCGATCGAGCGTTTCGAGGCCATCCGGACCGAGGCGCTGCCGCTGACCATGTCCCTCGAACTGATCAAGAAGACGGCGGAGGAGAAATGGACCTGAACACCGCGCGCTGGCGCAAGTCGAGCTTCTCGGGTGACAACGGTGGGGATTGCGTCGAGGTCGCGGAGGTCGACGGAGGACCCGAGCACAAGAGCGGCCGTTTGATCGCCGTACGGGACTCCAAGGACCCCAACGGTCCCGCGCTGTTTTTCACTCCGGAGGAGTGGAAGGCGTTCCTGCTCGGCGTCCAGGCCGGCGAGTTCGAGCCGACCCCCTGAGGCCGCACGCGCTCAGCACGCCGTGCCTCGGCGAGGTCCTAAGGTTCAAGAAGGCACGGCACGACCAGGGAACGGGAGTCGACGATGTACCTCGCCGAGGTCAAGGTCTCCGGCATTCGCGGGTTCTCCGGACCCCGAAGCGTGGACCTTCGGCTCACCCGTCCCGACGGTAGTCACGCGGGCTGGACCGTCCTTGCCGGTCGGAACGGTTCCGGCAAGACCACGTTGCTCCGTGCGCTGGCACTGGCGATGGCAGGCCCATTCGTCGCCCGTAGCCTGGTGCCGGCCTTCGACGGCTGGATCTCTGATGATGAGCAGAAGGGAACGGTCGGAGCCGAAATTGCTTTCGACGAGAAATGGGACGGGTTCTCTCCTGTTAGACGGGGCGCGAGGAATCCTTTTCCGGTGCGCCTGACCTGGACCCGCCAGCGGCTTGACGAGTCCGGACAGTACGGCGCGCAGCCGGCCTTGCATGCCGGGGACAAAACCGCTGCAGCTCGGGGGCCGTGGAGAGAAAACCCGCAGGGGTGGTTCTTTGCGGGCTACGGTCCCTTCCGCCGCTTGGTTGGGGGCTCCGCCGATGCTCAGCGGCTCATGCTGGGCGCGAGTCCGGTTTCCCGTCTGGCCAGCCTATTTCACGAGGATGCTTCTCTTTCGGAGAGCGTGAGTTGGCTGATCGACCTGCATTTGAGACGGCTGGAAGGACGGCCGGGTGCCGAGCAGTTGCTCTCCTTTGTCATCGATCTCCTGAACGACGGGCTGTTGCCTGACGGCTTCCGCGTCGTGCGAGTGGACAGTGAGGGTCTGTGGGCCGAGCGGAACGGCCGCTTGATCGCGCTCAGGGAGATGAGCGACGGCTACCGGACCGTCACCGCATTGGTTCTCGACCTGCTACGGCACATGAGAGATATGTACGGGGGTGCTATCACGGAGGTCTTCCTTGGAGCAGGGCGGTCGGAGACGGGAAATCCGGTTATTCGTATGCCGGGTGTCGTGCTGATCGATGAGATCGACGTTCACCTGCATGTGAGCTGGCAGAAGAGGATCGGCGAATGGCTGAAGGCCCACTTCCCTGCCATTCAGTTCATCGTCACCTCGCACAGCCCGTACATCTGCCAGAGCGCCGATTCCGGCGGGCTGATCCGGCTTGCGGGAGTGGACGAAGACGTCCCTCCACGCGTCGTGGAGGAGGACCTGTATGAGCGCATCGTGTACGGCAGCGGCGATGACGCGCTGCTTACGAACCTCTTTGGCATCGACTCGCCCTACTCGGAGCGTGCCGAAGAACTGCGGCGCCGGCTGACCGTGCTCGAACGAGCTGTCCTACGCGGTAGAGCGACACCTGAGGAACTGAAGGAATACGACCGTCTACGCGAAAGGCTGAGCAGCACATTGACCGCGCGAGTGGACGAGGTGGCCGCGAGGATCGCCGACACGCCATGATCCGCCTGCATCGTCTGGCGCTCCCCCCTGAGCTGGCCGAGCAACTCCGCGGTCGCACCAAGAGATTACGAGAGAAACAGGCAGGTGGCTCGGCGGCGCGAGCTGACTGGAAGTCAGCCAAGAACATCCGAGTGCAGTTGACGATCCGTCTCACCGAGATGGCCACCGGCATCAGGCGGTGCATGTACTGCGGCGACGGACTCGGAACGGACATCGACCATTTCGAGCCGCTCACCGAGGCGCCTTTACGCGCCTTCGACTGGCCCAACCACCTTCTGGCCTGCTCCCACTGCAACAGTCACCAGAAGCGCGAACTGTTTCCGCGGGACGAGGACGGCGCACCGCTGCTCGTGGACCCCTCCGCCGAGGACCCGTACGAGCATCTAGAACTCGTGCTCAGCACCGGCGTCTACGAGGCGTTGACGCAGAGGGGAGACGCCACGATCGAGGTCTTCGGCCTCAACCGAGCCGATCTCGTGCGGGGCCGCGCATCCGCCTTCGTTCGAACGGTCTCAATGCTTCGGGATCGCTCAAGGCTTCTGCACGCGAGGGACGGCGAAGAGGCGGCTGAGATCGTCGCGTCCCTGCGTGACCAGCCGTTCGCCGACGTGCTCTACGCCATGCTCCGATACAGGACCCTTCCCGGAGCGCATCTTGTTCTGCGCGGCAGGGAAGTCGTCGACGCCCTCGAGGATCCGGCACTTCACTTCTGGCCCCTCGCCAGCGAGTTCGAGCCGAGCCGCTGAACCTGAAGCCTCACGGTGGTGTAAGCCCGCCTTCGATGGCTGGATCTCGGACTGAGGGGCAGCCACGCGTCGGTACCGTTCAAGGCGTGGAGCGTCGGATGCGCTGGATCAACCGCCAGACGTCGGTGCTGGGGTTCGACCTGGACGGTGAGCCGTCGCCGTCATGCTTGCGGTCAAGGGCCTGGGCCCGGCTCATCGCTATCTCGTGGCGCTCGATCAGTTGCTCCAGAGCCCTCGTCGTGAGCACCTTGTCGCAGCCCAGGAGCGCTTTCGCCGAGTCCTGCGCCTCGTAGCGGTCCAGGCTTGCCCGTTGATCCTTGAAGTGCAGTACGAACCATAATTCGATGCACGGGTTCGACACGGCGATGTTGATCGAGCTCAAGGACGCCAGTTCGATGGCCCGGGGAAGGGAATGATGCTCGTCGACGTCAAACACGCACCAGTACTCATCGAAGGCTCTGCCACGCCCGCGCTTCTGCTCGCGAAGGTCGGATTCCCTGCGGTCACGCGCCGCCTCTACAAGCTGCAACGGACCGCCGTGAAAGTCTCCGATCGCGACGATCACCTGATCGCGATGCTTCCGGTGCCATTGCTGAATATAGAGGGGCTCCGTCTTCCGCCCCTCGGTGAATACCAGGATTTCACGGCGTTGAGCGGTTTGTGGCTGCCGGCTGCCCCGGGGCCCGTGCGATGCTCGCCTCATCCGCGCCTACCGGCAATCGCGGACTGGACGGCCTCGGAGAACTCCTGGTGGCTCACGATCGGGGTAGCCCCGTAGCGTCCGGCTAGGTAGCGCCGGCCGATCGCCTCCTCCTTCCTCGGCCCGAGATCCGACAGCGGATACAGGCGAGTGCTGCCGTCGGCGAGTTTCTCGGTGAACCAGATTTGGTCTCGCCCAAGCACGCGATCATCCGACGCGCCACCCAGGAGCGTGGCGTCGTGCGAGCTGAAGATCAGTTGTCCGCCGAGCGGATTGGACTCGGGGTCCTGGAAGAGACCGATCAACCGCGTGACGAGTGCCGGGTGCAGGCTCGCGTCAAGTTCATCCGCGAGCAGGACGGCTCCTTTCTCCAGAGCAGAGACGGTGGGTCCGATCAGGCCCAGCCAGACAAGGGTGCCGAGTGACTCCTCCTGCACGTCGAAATCGACATCCTCGTCCGAGCCGGAATGGCTGAGCACCAAGCCCATTTCCGTCAGATCGATCTCAACGGCCCCGTCGGCGTCCTCCTCTCGTCCCGCGAGGATCTTGACAGCGCGGCGGACGCGATCCACGACCTGGGGATCGAGCGGCCGGATTCGGGCGTCCGCGATGCCGAGATCAGCGGCCTTGATCAATGCGAGAACCTGCTCGCGGCTGTCGTCATGCCGAAGGAGGTGAGTGGTGTAGGCCCACCGCATCTGCCGGCTGGACGCTTCGGCGAGGAGGAGGTTCCTCTCGAACCACTGGAAAAGAGGAAGCAGGTCAGGGTGTCCTCCCGCTGCCGCCGCCGAGAGAAACAGCGAGTTGGGTCGAGTGATCTTTTCGACAGCCCGGCCGATGGCGCGGTTGCTTGATCCCAGCTCTATAGGCTTGCCTGCCTCACGTTGAAACATGAGCGCGGCACGGCCGCGTGGGTAACGGTAGGCCCACTCCCGCGCAACTTGATCGTCATCGAAGAGCACCCCGTACTCGTGCCGGACGCCGGACAGGACGAGGTCGATTTCGAAACGTGTCGGCCTGTTCTTGGCCGCGGTGTCGAGCCGGAACGGATGCCGTGGCATGCCGCCAGAAGGATCACCGGAGCGAAACGACAGCAGGACGTGGTCGCGAAGCTCGCCCATGGCCTTGAGCACGTTCGTTTTCCCGGACGCATTGGCACCGTACAGGCCTGCGACGGGAAGCACTCGGACAGGGTGACCCCCTTGCCGCCACGGCACCTCGCGTGGCACCCCCGGCTCCGCGAGAGCGGTGGCCTCCATGGAGAGCTCCATCTCGTCGCGGAACGAGCGGACGTTCTCCGCACGGAAGGCCAGCAGCATGGAGACGGGACCAGCCCCTGTGTCCCTCATGAGGCCGATTATTGCGGGTAACCTGCAATTTTTCAATCGAGAGGCAGGGCGGCGATGGTCAGGATGATGATGACGGCGACGGCGTGCCGGCCCGTGCCGTCACCCGGCCCGGCGCCCGTCCCGCCCTGGCCGCGCGGGTGCTTGCGGGGGTCGTACTCGCAGCGCCGAAGTGATTCGCCTTGCCCAAATTTGACTGTTTCGGTCATCTTCCGGTTGATGATCCGCGAGGATGACCGCCAGGACGCCGCCCGGACGGAGGGCGGCGGTTGGGAAAGGACAACGTATGCGCAGGTCCGCGAGTACGGTCGTCGTCGCAGCGGCGCTGGCCGTCGGAGGGCTCGTCGCCAACCCGGCATACGCGATCTCCGCCGGCTACACCCCCGAGGGGGTGTGCGGCTCCGGCTTCGGCCGGGTCAGTGACAGCACCCGTGCGGTGAAGACCCATTCCGGGCGCGTGTTCGGGTACGTCTACCTGCTCTACAACCGCAAGACCGGCTACAACTGCGTCACCACCATCAAGACGGCCTACGTTGGCACGGCCACCCGGACGTCCGCCACCCTGGAGACGCAGACCAGGCGCCACCGCGACGAACCGGTGCGTACGGCGCGCAAGAGCGACAGCAGGAAGTACAAGTACTACGCCGGGCCGGTGAAGCTCTACGCCAAGGGTCTGTGCGTGAAGTATTCCGGCACGATCGCCGACACGCGGATCGACGGGGAGATCGCGAGTGGCGGCCGGAGTTCCTGGGGCAACTGCGGCTGAGCCGGACGGCCGCCTCCGCCCAAGGCGGAGGTGGCCCACAGCGAACGTACGTCCTTCGCCGCCCGGGGCCTCTTCTCGCACCCTCGGGCGTCCGGTCACCGGGTGGTGGGGGCGTCGTGCAGGGCGATGGTCAGGTCCAGGTGCAGCTCCCGCGCCGCGCGGCCAGGGCAAGCCTGGCGCCGAAACGCCCGCGCGCTCGCCGGGCCCATGCGGGGATGTCTCTCACGACGGGTTCGAGTAGCTCCGCCGCTCTCCGGGAGCGGCCGAGGTCGTGATAGCACCAGCCGCTGACGGCGGCTCCGAGGTCGCGGACCGTTGAGGAACCGATGACCAGGTCGTCAGGTTTCCCGGTGTTCGAGCCCGCCTCGGGGAGGAGCCCGTCGGCCCGGTCGAGGGCCCGCTCGCAAGGTGACGTACCAGGAGTTCATCGAGCGCAACGAGAAGCTCAAGGAGGCCGAGGACTCCGGCAGGGGGTCGATCCTGAAATCGACTATCTCAAGGCGGTTGTCGTCCTGCCGGGCTCCTCGCCGGCCGTCGACTACCACGGCTACTTCCCCGCCGACCGGGGGGAACTCGACCGCGGCGCGGTCCGCTGTCCCGGGTGCGGCTCCGAACTGCGCCTCGTCAACCGCCGAGGCGTACGCACGATCTGGGTGCCGATCATGACCACCGAGGCCGACCAGGACCGCCCGATCATCCAGGAGCACAAGGTCTGGGAGGTGGAGACCTCCTGACCGGCGGCCACCCGGGCACGGGGCCGTTAGCATCGGGTGCGGCATGACCCGGATGCGAGGAGACGCACGTCCATCATGGGCGCCAATCACAGCCATGGCACGACCGCCCCGCCCGTTTCCCGCCGGACCGTGGTGGCGACGCTGGCCGTCATCGTTCCCGTCGCCCTGGTGACGGTGGCCGCCCTGATGTGGCTGTGGCCGGGCGACGGCCGGCCATCCGGTTCGTCCTCGTCGTCGCTGCGGCAGGTCAACGGGACGATCATCGACATCGTCCCCAGGCCGTGCCCCGCCGCACCGGACGAGCAGGCGGCCGGACCGGCCGCGGCGCCGGGCTCCGATGCCTGCGGGAACGTCCGGGTCACGATCACGAGTGGGTCCGAGGAGGGCCGGACCGTCACCACCGATCTGCCCACCGGTCCCGGTGCGCAGCGGTTCGCGGTGGGGGAGGACGTCGTGCTGGTCCATGTGCCGGACGGCGCGCTCGACGCACCCGAATATCTGCTGTCGGACCACGACCGGTCGGCTCCGCTGTGGCTGTTCGTCGCCGCGTTCGCCCTCGCGGTGGTCGCCTTCGGGCGCTGGCGCGGGCTGACCGCGCTGGTCGGGCTGGCCGTGACCTTCGTCCTCCTGCTGACCTTCGTCGTCCCCGCGATCCTCGCCGGTGAGCCGCCGACCCTGGTGGCGATCGTGGGCTCCGCCGCGATCATGCTGGCGGTCCTCTACCTCACCCACGGCTTCACGATCGCGACCTCGATGGCGGTGCTGGGCACGCTGGTCAGCCTCACCCTCACCGGCCTGCTGTCCGCGTTCGCCATCGACGTCGCGCACCTCGCGGGGGTCACCGACGACAGCTCGTTCCTGCTCGACAGCAACTACCGGATCAACGGGCAGGGCCTGCTGCTCGCGGGGATCATCATCGGCGCGCTCGGCGTCCTCGACGACGTCACCGTGACCCAGGCGGCCACCGTGGGGGAACTGGCCGTGGCGAACCCCGGCTACACCTTCGGGCGCCTCTACCGCGCCGCCGCCCGCGTCGGCCGGGCCCACATCGCCTCCGTGATCAACACGATCGTCCTCGCGTACGCCGGGGCCGCGCTGCCGTTGCTGCTGCTGTTCAGCGTCGGCGACCAGCCGCTCGGAGACGTGCTGCGCAACCCCGTCGTCGCCCAGGAGATCATCCGCAGCATCGTCGGCACGCTGGGACTCATCGCCGCCGTCCCCGTGACCACCGCGCTGGCCGCCCTGGCGGCGCCCCGGCGGCGCTCGGGGGAGGAGCCGAAGGGCCACTGGACGGCTCGTCCCGCGGCGGAAAATCATTGGCCGGCCGAGCGGCACGTCCGATAGAACAAGCGCAGACCTACGACGACGAGAGGAGGGACGAGCCGATGTGTGCCAAGAATGTCGTGCCGGTTCCTTCCCGGGGTACGGCCGGACGCTGACCCCTGGGCGTGAGCGGGCACGCCTCACCTGAGGAAGTGCAGTGAACCCCAACGACATGATCATGCGCCCCATCGTGGGGCGCGAGGAGCTCGACCTTTTCCGCCGCCTGCCCTACGTACTGAACGACGAGCTGAACGACGACCTCGCCTCCGGCCGCCGGCGACCGGAGTGGATGTGGATGGCGCTGCGCGGCGACCACCTCGTCGCCAGGCTGGCCTGGTGGGCCCCGCGCGCGGGCGAGGCGCCGGCGCTGCTGGACATCCTCGACCTCGACGACACCTTGCCCGGACCGGCGAGCATCGACGCCGGGGTCCGGTTGTTCGAAACCGCGAGTGCCGCGGTGCTGCCGGTCGGGGTGCGCCCGCCGGAATACAACGGATTCGTCCCGCCGCAGTGGCGTGACGACGCGGAGGTAAGGCGCGCCGTCGAGGCCCGCATGGCCGTGCTGGAGCGGGCCGGAGCCCGGCCGCTCGTCGAACGGCTGCGGCTGGAGTGGCGTCCAGGCACCCCCATCGCGCCGCCGAGCGGGCGGCTGACCTTCCGGCCCGTGACCGGCAGGGAAGAACTGCTCGCCCTGATGACCCTCGTCCTCGACGGGACGCTCGACGCCCACAGCCGCGCCGACCTCACCCGCATGCCCGCCGAGCGGGCCGCGGCCCAGCACTACGACGACGAGCTCGCCCACTACCGAAGCCCGCGGGAATGGTGGCGGATCGGCACATCACCCGAGGGCGAACCGGTGGGATTCGTCGTCCCGGCACGCAACGACTACAACCCGATGATCGCCTACATCGGCGTCGTGCCCGCCCACCGCGGCAACGGCTACATCGACGACCTGCTGGCCGAGGGGACGCGGATCCTCGCGGGGCAGGGCGTCCCGCGGGTCCGCGCCGCCACGGACGTCGGGAACGTCCCGATGGCCCAGGCGTTCCTCCGCGCCGGATACGAGGTCATCGGGCAGCGCATCGACATGACCTGGAGTGAGGGCGGGCCGCAGTAGGGCGGCGCTGCCGCGACAGCGGCGGCGGAGGACACGCGGAAAATGGTTTGCGGGTCCTCCCGTCGTGCTCGCTAGGGTGACGCCCATGTGCTGCTTCGCATGCTTCACGAGGATCCGCCGCTCGTAGCGGCGGGTCCTTCCTCTCGTACGGCTCCGCCGCCATCGGTGTCCTCGCCGGTG
Source organism: Microbispora sp. NPDC046933 (assembly GCF_040644635.1). Taxonomy (NCBI): domain Bacteria; kingdom Bacillati; phylum Actinomycetota; class Actinomycetes; order Streptosporangiales; family Streptosporangiaceae; genus Microbispora; species Microbispora sp. NPDC046933. The sequence goes on from NZ_JBEYWW010000012.1 coordinate 91,078, forward strand.
CGGCGCTTCGCGCTGCCCGGCTCCGATCGCGCACTCGCGGAGCACTTCCATGGTTCATCAGACCGGACGGCACGAGCTCGGCCAGAACTTCCTCGTCGACGGTACGGTCATCACTCGCATCGGGGAGCTGGTCGCCGGGACGACCGGCCCGATCGTCGAGGTGGGCGCGGGGGACGGCGCGTTGACGCTTCCCCTGAGCCGGTACGGCAGGCCGCTGACAGCGGTCGAGGTCGATCCCGGGCGGGCGCGCCGCCTGGCCCGGCGCGTCCCGGCGAACGTCACCGTCGTCAACGCCGACATCCTGCGGTTCCGGTTTCCCCGGCATCCTCACGTGGTCGTCGGAAACCTGCCGTTTCACCTGACGACCTCGATCATGCGGCGGCTCCTCGCGACGGCGCACTGGGAGGCGGCCGTGCTGCTGGTGCAGTGGGAGGTCGCCCGGCGGCGGGCCGGCGTCGGCGGCGCCAGCATGCTGACCGCCGCCTGGTGGCCGTGGTACGCGTTCGAGGTGCACGCGCGGGTGCCCGCCCGGTCGTTCCGGCCCGCCCCCTCGGTCGACGGCGGCCTGCTCACCATGACGCGCAGGGCCGTACCCCTGGTCGCCGAGCGGGCGCCTTACCAGGACCTCGTGCGCCGGGTCTTCACGGGGCGTGGGCGCGGCCTGATGGAGATCCTCGAACGCACGGGACGCCTGGACCGCCAGACCGTACGCGCCTGGGCGCGCGAGGCGCGGGTGACGCCGCACGCGCTGCCCAAGGACCTGACCGCCGGACAGTGGGCGTCCCTCTGGCGGGAGGTGGCACGTCGTCGGCGGCCGGGCCTGTGATGATGTCCTTCTCGTTGCCGGCGTCACCGTGGACGGAAGGATTCATCGTGGACGATCTGGTCGCCCGGCTGTGGCGGAGCATCGGCGGCTCGGTGCAGTGGCGACTGCTGTGGCTCTCGCAGGCGAAGTTCATGGTCGGCGTCACGGGGATCGTTCGCGACGGGGACGGGCGGGTGCTGTTGCTCCGGCATCGGTTGTGGCCGGAAGGCCGGCAGTGGGGGCTGCCCACCGGCTGCGCCATCAAGGGGGAGACGTTCCAGGACACGGTCGTCCGGGAGGTGCGGGAAGAGACCGGTTTGCAGGTGCGTGTCGGCGAGCTCGTCCAGCTCAAGAGCGGCTACCGGCTGCGGGTCGAGGTGGCGTACGAGGCCGAGTTCGCCGGCGGCACGATGAAGATCGACCCCAGGGAGATCCTGGAGGCGCGGTGGTTCACGCCGGACGACCTGCCGGAAGGAACCCTGGAGTCCCATCGGCTCCTGATCTCCGGCAAGGCCGGTTAGGCGGGCGCCGGACAGGCCCCTTGACCGGCGACCTGTGGACCGGGGAGACGCGGCGCGGAGATTCGCCCGTTCTGCTCGACGGTTGTCCACAGAGCGGCGTTCGGGTGGGACGGACTGCGGCGGATTCGCGCAGGCTGTGGCCCTGCGGCAGTGCGAGGAGCGGTGGGGGTGGTGCCGGCTGCTCCTGCGGCACTTCCCGCGGCCGCTTCGGCGGTTGTACGTGCAGCACGTCGCGGAGGAGGAGCCATGCGAATCACCTATCCCGTGCCCGCCCAGACCTCGTCGGTCTTCGTCGTCGTCACGGACCGTACGCCGACCGATCTCTCGTCGGTCGTCCCGTGGCGGATGGGGCCGTCCCATCGACGCGCCGCCAGGGACGCGCTCGGCACGCCCCGGCTGACGCTGGAGGCGTTCCGGTCGACGCGGTCGCCATGGCGGCGGATGGACCTGAGCGCCGAGGACCTCAAACGGGTGAGACGGGCCCGTCATCACGTGGTGGTGACGAGCACCGCCCCCGTCGAGGAACAACCCGAGGCCGCCCAGGTCGCCCGGGCGGCCGCGCGCGGGATCGCGGAAGCCTACAACGGCGCGTTGTTCGACCCGCTCACGGGAGCGGCCGTCTACCACTGCGCCGAGTGCCCGGGCGAGCGGCGGGACTTCCGCCTCGGCGACGACTGGCTGGGCTGGAGGGTGTCGTGTGCCGACGAGGAACACGCCTGTGCCCTCGGCCTCGGCGCCGCCGCACCCGCGGGAGCCGGCGCCGATGTCGACGGGGGCTGTTCGTGCCTCGTCACGACCTCACGCGGCCTGCGGCGTTTCGGCCTGCCGGAGATCACACTGACCGGTCTCGGCTGCGCGCACAGCCTGTGCGCGGTCACGGTCCTGCGCACCGTGGCCGAGTCGCTGCTCGCGGGCCACTTCGCCTGGCTGACCACCGGCCCTCAGTGGCAGACCGAAGCACCGCCGCCCTGCCGCGGCGTCGCCCGCCGCCTCCGGGTGGCGGGGATGGACTACGCCGTGCTGTCCGGCGGAGCCGACCCGGAGAGCGGTCCCGTCCACATCCCGGCGGCCGAGTGCAAGTCTCCGCCCGGCATGCCGGAGGAGTCGAGCGAGCGGCGTGAGGTGGGATGGACGAGCCGGCTGGATCGGGAGAGCGGCCGCATGGCCGACGGCGAGCGCGGGCCCCTGCCCGGGATGCCGGACGAGGAGAGCGCACTCCTGCGCGTACGCCTCACGCCGGCCGCCGCCGCCCGTTCCTGCCTCAAGCTCCGCCTGCCGGGCGGTCACGACGGAAGTCACCACCCGCACCACACCCCCGGCCTGCTCGTCGCATGACCCTTCAGCACCGCGGGCCAGGCCCGCCGGGCTGCCGGCAGAGGACGCGGCGGGGCCGCCGCTGGCCGCTCTCACCGTGTGGCAGGCGCTGGCCGGCGTCGCCCGGGTCGAGGAGGGCGACCGGGTGCTCGTCCACCGCGCCGCCGGAGGCGTGGGTCATCTGTTTCGTGACGTCGGCCGGGCCGGTGGACGTCGTCGTCGACCTGCTGGGCGGGGAGTACGGAGAGCGCTCCGCGGCGGCTCGCCCAGACCTGAGCGGGAACGTTTGGGGGTCTATCGGACGTCTGTGAAGTGTGACCCCTTTCGGTGCCATCGATGACGAGATCCGGGACGCGCGGGACCGTGCCAGACGCCGGGACCAGCTCACCCGGCAGCGTGCCACTCTCCTGACTCAGATCGAGGAGGTCCGTGGCATGCTCACGGACCTGGAGCGGCAGCTCGCCAAGGAGGATCGCGACGTCGTCAAGCTGGAGCAGGGCGGCTTCGCCGCCTTCCTGGCGGGTCTGACCGGGGGCAAGGAGGAGCGCCTGGCGCGGGAACGGGCCGAGGCGGTGGCGGCCCGCCAGCGGGTCACCGGCCAGCGCACCCGCCTGGAGTGGCTCAACAGCGACCTGCGTAGCACCGACCAGGCCCTCGCGGAGCTCGGCAACCCGCATCACGAGCTGGAGGTGCTGCTCGCCCGCAAGGAACGGATGCTGGTCGAGTCGGACGATCCGCGCGGGCGTGAACTGGCCGACATCGCCGCCCGGCTGGCGAACGTGAGCGCCGACCTGCGTGAGCACCAGGAGGCGCAGCAGGCCGGGGTCGCCGCGGGCCAGGCGGTCGGCTATGTCCTGCGGCATCTCGGCGGCGCCCGGGGGGCCTCGACCTGGGACATGTTCAGCAGCGGCGGCGGCTTCGCCGACATGGTCGAGCACGGGCACCTGCGTCAGGCCGACGAGGCGGCCTGGCATGCGCAGGGTGCGCTCGACCGGTTCTCCCGCGAGCTGGCCGACATCGGTGTCAGCGCCGCGCCCCAGTTGCCGGAGGTGGACACCCGCTGGTTCGTCGACGTCTTCTTCGACAATATCATCACCGACGCCATCAAGCACCAGCGGATCGCCCGTACGGCGGAGGCGGTGCGCGAGATCGCCGAGTGGGTCGCGGCGATGGTCAACCAGGTGTCCGCCCGCTGTGGTGAGCTGACCCGCCAGCAGGAGTCCCTCGCCCGGCGGCGCGAGGAGGTCCTGAGCTCCTAGCCGGCTGATCGGGCGAGGCCGGCGAGCACCGCGAGGGTGCGTTCCCGCTCGCGCGCGTCACCGTACGGCACGCCGCGAACTCGGTGATGTGACGACCGAGAGTGCCAGGGACCGTCGGCGGCAGGCGGAGTCGGGCGACGTGGGCTCACCGGCCGCTGGGCCGGCGGGTGCCCCGGGCCCACCGGCCGACGCTGCTCGAACCACGTGTCGCCCGCGGAGGCGCTGCGCACCCGGCTGCGGGCCGTGGCCGAGCACCCGACCGCGATGCGGGGCCTGGTGGCCGCCCGGATGGCCGTACCGCCCGCGCCGGACGCCGACGCGGCGCTCGCGGCGTGCCACGAGCGGATCCGCGCCACCGGCGCCGCCCTGCTCGGACGCGCGCAACGGGAGGGCGCGGTGCCCGGAGACCTCGAGATCGCCGACCTCCTCACGCTGGTCAACGCGATCGCGTGGGTCAGCGAGCAGGCTCCGTGTGACGAATATCTGCTTGACCGCCTCCTCGCCCTCGTGCGCGGAATGGAGCCATCGCCCCAGGAGGAGAAGACATGACGAGCAGAGTGACGGCGGTGAGCCGCAGCGCCACCCACACCTTCAGCAAGACTCCGCTGGAGTCGATCCGGCTGCTGGCCGGCCTGGGCGTCGAGGGGGACGCCCACGCCGGGGTGACCGTGAAGCACCGGTCGCGGGTCGCCCGCGATCCCAGTCAGCCGAACCTGCGCCAGGTGCACCTGGTCCACGCGGAGCTGCACGACGAACTGCGCGAGGCGGGCTTCGCCGTACGGGCGGGGGACATGGGGGAGAACGTCACCACCAGGGGCGTGGATCTGCTCGCGTTGCCCACCGGGACCCGGCTGCACCTCGGCGAGACGGCCGTCATCGAGGTGACCGGCCTGCGCAACCCCTGCGTGCAACTCGACGGTTTCCAGCACGGGCTGATGAAGGCCGTGCTGGACCGGGACGACGAGGGCAACCTGGTACGCAAGGCCGGGGTCATGGGCATCGTCGTCGAGGGCGGCGAGGTTCGGCCCGGCGACCCGATACGGGTCGAGCCGCCGGCCGGACCCCACCAGCCTCTCCGGCCGGTATGAGCGGTGCGGACGCCTACCCGCGGTCGCCTACGTCGCCTGCCGGCGGTTGCCTACCCGCGGTTGCCTACCCGCGGTCCTGCGACGCCGCGTTGATCACCTCGTCGAGGACGTCACGCGAGTTGACCAGCTCGGTGATCATGCGGTCGATGCGGTCCCGCTCGGTGACCAGGTCGGCGACCAGCCGGGGGGTGGCGATCGCGGAGGGGCCGCCGTCGGCGTCGCGCATGCAGGGCAGCAACTGCGCGATCTTCTTGCTGTGCAGGCCCGCCGCGAACAGTTCCTGGATGCGGATGACGCGATCGACCGCCTGCTCGGGATACTCCCGCTGGCCACCGGGCGTACGCTCGGCCACCAGCAGTCCCTGCTGCTCGTAGTAGCGCAGCGACCGCTCGCTCACCCCGGTGCGCCGCGCCAGCTCGCCGATCCGCATCGCGTCACCCCCTGCGGGCTTGAACTTGACATCGATGTTAGCTTCTACCGTCGGGGCATGGAGAACACGCTCTTCGACTACAGCCCGATCACCGAGCGTCCGACGATCAACTGGCCCGGCGGCGCCAGGGTCGCCGTCTACATCGGCCTCAACATCGAGCACTTCCTGGTCGACCGCCCGTCCACCAGCATCTGGGCCGGTACGGCCGACCTCGTGCCCGACGCCCTCAACTACGGCTGGCGCGACTACGGGGCCAGGGTCGGCGTCTGGCGCGTCGCCGACATCCTGGACCGGCACCGCATCAGGGCCAGCGTCCTGCTCAACTCCGCCGTCGCCGAGCACTACCCGCAGATCATCAAGGCCGGCCTCGACCGCGACTGGGCCTGGCTCCTGCACGGCCGGACCAACTCGATCCTGCACACCGGCATGTCCCTGGAGGAGGAACGCCGCCTCCTCACGGAGATGGCCGGCACCATCGCCGAGGCCACCGGCCGGCGGCCGCGCGGCTGGATGGGCCCCGGCCTGACCGAGACCTTCAACACGCCGGCCCTGCTCGCCGAGCTGGGGTTCGGTTACGTGTTGGACTGGACCAACGACGACCAGCCGTACCCGTTGAACGTCCCCGGGATGATCAGCGTCCCTTACTCGGTCGAGCTCAACGACCTGCTCCTGTTCGACAGGGGCGTCACGGGGCCGGAGTTCGTCCAGATCGCCAGGGACCAGTACGAGCAGTTGCACGCCGACGCCGCACACAGCGGCAGGGTCATGGCGCTGGCCCTGCACCCCTTCGTCATCGGCCAGGCGTTCCGGGCCAGGTATCTCGATCAGGCGCTGGCCTTCCTCACCGCGCAGCCCGACGTCTGGCTCACCACCAGCGACGAGATCGCGGCGCACTACCTGCGCACGATCAACCAGAGCACGATCAACCAGAGCACGGGCGGCCGGTCCGCGTAAGGGGCCGGCAAGGACGCGCCGGTCCGGCCGGTGGCCGGCCGGGCGCCCTCTCGTGGCCCGGCCTCAGTGGATGTGGCCCGGCTCGTCGTGGTCGTGGTCGTGGTCTTCCTCGTCCTCCAGGACGCCCTCCGACGGCTCCACGCCGAGCATCGCCTCGCGCGGCTCGATCTCGGCCACGTGCTCGACCAGGCCGAGCACATGGTCGGGCTCGATCAGCCACTGCAGGGCCGCCGCGCCCGTCTCGTCGGAGTTGACCAGCTCGATCTGCTCCTGCCGCTCGGCGTCGTCCAGCTCGGCCTGGGGGTCGCGGATCTCGGCGAGCGCCGCCGCCTGCAGCGCGTCGACATCGAGGACCTCGACCACCAGGTCGACGGTGAGCCGCAGGTAGCGACCGGTGTCCGTTCCATCGCTCATGGTGGTGATCCTATCGGCAAGCCGTCACGGCAGTTTCCACTCGACCGGCGCCCCGCCCTGCTGCTCCAGCAGGGCGTTGGCCCGGCTGAACGGACGGGAGCCGAAGAACCCGCTGCGCGCCGACAGCGGGCTGGGGTGGGCCGACTCGATGCACGGCACGTCCCCCAGCATGGGCCGCAGGTTGCGGGCGTCGCGGCCCCACAGGATCGCCACGAGCGGCCCGCCCCGATCGACCAGCGCCTTGATGGCCTGCTCGGTCACCTCTTCCCAGCCCTTGCCCCGGTGGGAGGCGGGCTTGCCCGGCATCACCGTCAGCACCCTGTTGAGCAGGAGCACGCCCTGCTCGGTCCACGGGGTGAGGTCGCCGTTCGAGGGCGGCGTGGGGTGGCCGAGGTCGGCCATGTACTCCTTGAAGATGTTGACCAGGCTCCCCGGCAGCGGCCGTACGTCCGGGGCCACGGAGAAGCTCAGGCCGACCGGGTGGCCGGGGGTGGGGTAGGGGTCCTGGCCGACGATCAGCACCCGGACCTCGCTCAGCGGCTGCTGGAACGCGCGCAGCACGTTGTTCCCCGCCGGGAGGTACTGGCGGCCTTCCGCGATCTCTTGCCTGAGGAAGTCGCCCATGGCGGCGATGCGCTCGGCCACGGGTGCGAGGGCCTCGGCCCATCCGGCTTCCACGAGTTCGTGCAACGGACGTCCTGACATGTCCGCGCACTCTATCGGCTTTTCCGCCCCCGTACGGCCCGGCGGCGGAAAGATCGGATGCCCGCTTACCCCCGTGAAGCGGGCATCCGACGCCCTTCCGGCACGGCTCGCCACACACGGGACATTTCCCGTGTCGACCGCGGTGATGCCGGAGGCCCCGGACGACTCGGGGCCTCCGGCCGGTCACTTGACCGAGCCCGCGAGCATGCCCTGCACGAAATACCGCTGGAAGGCGAAGAACAGCACCAGCGGGATGATGAGCGACAGGAACGCGCCCGGCGCGAGGATGTCCACGTTCGTGCCGAACTGCCGCATCTGGGATTGCAGTGCCTTCGTCATCGGCTGGTTGTCGGTGTCGGCGAACACCAGCGCGACGAGCAGGTCGTTCCACACCCACAGGAACTGGAAGATGCCGAGCGACGCGATCGCGGGCTTGGCCAGCGGGAACACGACCGTGGCGAAGATCCGCCACTCCGGCGCGCCGTCCATCCGCGCCGCCTCCAGCAGCTCGCGCGGGATGCCCGCGAAGAAGTTGCGCAGCAGGAAGATGGCGAACGGCAGGCCGAACGCCACGTGGAACAGCACGACCCCGAGGATCGAGCCGAAGATCCCGAGGAATCCGTACAGCTTGGCGATGGGGATCAGCGCGATCTGCACCGGGACGACCAGCAGGGCGATGACCACGAGGAACACCATGTCCCTGCCGGGGAACTCGATCCAGGCGAACGCGTACGCCGCCATGGCCGCGATGCCGATCACCAGCAGCGTCGCGGGCACCGTGATGAGGACGGTGTTCCAGAACGACGAGCTGAAGCCCGACGCGAGCAGGTTCGAGTAGTTGTCGAACGTGAGCTGCGCGGGTTTGGTGAACAGCGTCCACCAGCCGGAGGAGTTGTTGTCGGTCTCGCCGCGCAGCGAGACGACGAGCAGCCCGAGAGTCGGGATCAGCCAGAACAGTGCGACCAGGATCATGAAGACCTGGACCAGGCCGCCGCCGAGGCGGTCGACCACCCGCGCGAACAGGCCGCGCTCGATCGCCGGCGCGTGCCGGGGTTCGGCCAGGGTCGTCATCCCTCGTCCCTCCTGAACCGGCGGATGTTGAAGATCATGAACGGCACCACCAGCACGAGCAGGAAGATCGACAGCGCGCTGCCCAGGCCCTGGTTGCCGCCGCCGCCGAACGACACGCGCCACATCTCCAGCGCGATCACGTTGGCCTGCGGCTGCACCGAGCCGGGGGCGATGATGAACACCAGGTCGAAGACCTTCAGCACGTTGATGATCATGGTGACGAAGACGACGAGCAGCACCGGCGACAGCAGGGGCACGGTGATCCGGCGGAACACCTGCCACTCCGTCGCGCCGTCGATCCGCGCGGCCTCGAGGGCGTCGCGGGGGATCGCCGACAACCCGGCCGCGATCAGCACCATCGCGAACCCGGCCCACACCCAGACGTACGCGCCGATGATCGCGGGGGTGATCAGCGACGGCCCCAGCCAGGTGAGCCCGTTGAAGGCCGCCGAGAAGTTCGACTGCGGCAGCCGTACGACGTAGGAGCCGGCCGGCAGGCCGGAGAAGCGGAACGTGCCGTCGGCGGCCGTCTCGGTCGTCGCCTTGACCGCGCCGCCGGACACCGCCTCGACCGTGATGCCGCCGAGGCCCTTCTCCTGCGGGTCGATCTGGTTGAGCGTGCCCCCGCCGCCGCGGACCACGTCGAGCCAGACGGTGCCGCTCAGGCCGTCGCCGCCGGGGGCGGCCTTGGCGGGCGCGGCGTCCTTCACCACGTCCTGACTGAGGCCGACGAGCGGGATCAGCACCGGCGTGCCCGCCTGCACCTGCTGCCTCGTCACCACGGCGCCGCCCTGCACGACCGCGGGCGCCTGGTCGTTCTCCCGCGGCCGGGCGCCGGGGTAGCCCGCACTGGAGGAGAAGGCGTCGTGGACGGTCGTGATGATCGCGTTGGCCACGCCCTTGTCCGGGTCCTGCTCGTAGACGAGGCGGAAGATGACCCCGGCGGCGAGCAGGGAGACGGCCATCGGCATGAACAGCACCAGCTTGAAGGCCGTGGACCAGCGGATGCGCTCGGTGAGCACCGCGAAGATCAGGCCGAGCGCGGTGACGATGATCGGGGCCACCACGACCCAGATGATGTTGTTCCTGATCGTGGTGAGCGTCGAGGAGTCGGTGAAGATCGAGACGTAGTTGCCCAGTCCGACGAAGCGGTCGCCGGTGGCGTCGAAGAGGCTGCGCCAAATCGAGTAGACGACCGGATAGATCATCCACGCGGCGAGCAGCAGCACCGCCGGCAGCAAGAACATCACCGCCAGTCTCGGCGACGGGCCGAGGCGCACGGGCGCCTCCGCCGCGCCCGCCGTGGCGACCGCGCCGGGCGGGGCCGCCGTCGCGTACCCCGCCGCCGCCGGACCCGCGGGCGGCTCGTCGGAAGTGGTCGCGGAGTCCGGGGCGGCCGGGGCGGAGTCGTCCGGGGAGCCGCCGGGGGAGCTCGGGGAAGGATCTGCGGGGGGTTCGCTCGGTCCGGAGGAGGCCCCGGCGGCGGAGTCTCCGCCGCCGGTGGCCTGCGGGCCGTCCAACCGTTCGGTCACGGCCGTCCTTCCTTTACTTCTTGAAGGCCTTGGCGGCGTCCGCCTCGAGCTTCTCCTGCGCGCCCTTCACGTCGGACGGGTTGCGGAGGAAGTCCTGCAGGTCCTTCCACTCGCCCTTGCCGTCGGTGCCGCCGAAGGCGCTGGGCGCGAGGTCGGACATGTCGTACCGCACCGACTCACCGGCCGAGATGATCGTCTGGGCGAGCTGCTTGGTCAGGTCGTCGGGGTAGTTGTCGGGCGAGACGTTGCGGTTGGGGGACAGGTAGCCGGGCTGCTTGGCCCAGACCTCGCCGCCCTCCTTGGAAGCCAGGTATTCCACGAGCGCCTGCGCGCCCTTGTTGTCCTTCATCACCACCGCGACGTCGCCGCCGAGGATGACCGGAGCGGTGTCGCCCGCCTTCGGGAACGGCATGATCTTGGCCTCCTCGCCGACCTTGGCGCCCGACTGGCCCAGGGAGGCGGCGACGAAGTCGGCCTCGATGACCATCGCGGCCTTCTTCTGGGCGTACACCTGGGTGACGCAGGTCGGGAAGTCGGTCTGCAGCGCGCCGGACGAGCCGCCGAGCATGAACTCCTTCTTGCCGAAGATCTGCGCCAGCTTCTCCAGGGCGGTCTTGACCGAGGCGTCGGTCCAGGGGATCTCGTGCTTGGAGAGCTTGTCGTAGTTCTCCGGGCCCGCCGTGGAGAGGTAGACGTTCTCGAACAGGTCGGTCAGCGTCCAGCCGGAGGCGGCGCACAGCGCGAACGGCGAGACACCGGAGTCGGACAGCGTCTGGGCGTTCTTGATCAGGTCGTCCCAGGTGGACGCGGGCTGGGCGCCGGCATCGTCGAAGGCCGACTGGCGGTACCAGACGAGCGACTTGTGCGCCGCCTTGACGAGCACGCCGTACACCTGGCCCTTGGCGGAGCCGAGCTCCTTCCAGTACGGGGTGTAGTTCTGGTCGATCTGCGCCTGCACCTCGGGGGACAGCGGCTTGAGCGCGTTCTCGTCGGCGTACTGCTGCACCAGGCCCGGCTGCGGCAGGATCGCGACGTCCGGAGGGTTGCCGCCCTGGATGCGGGGGCCGAGGTAGGCGCCGGTGTCCTCACCGGTGGAGGCGTAGGTGACCTTGGCGCCGGTCTTCTCCTCGAACGCCTTGAGCACCTTCTCGAAGTTGGCCTGCTCGTCGCCGGTCCACTTCGCGGCGACCTCGACCTTCACACCCTCCAAGGGCTTGGCGGCGGCGCCGCCGCCGGCCGAGGCGCTGCCCGAGGCGGCCGGCTCGCTGCCGGAGTCGCTGCCGCACGCGGCGGCGGCGAGAGCGAGGCACGCGACCATGATGGGGGGAAGTTTGCGCATATCTATCCTCCGGGCTGGATGACCTCGCCGAGCCCCTGTTTCAGGTCGGCGACGGTCTCGTCTACGGGTTTGGCGAGAGTGAGCGCGCCGGAAACGGCGCTGGAGATCAGCAGGCTGATCTGGTTGTAGTCGGCCGTGACCGGCCTGGGCCGCGCGGAGACGATCGCCTCCTTGAGCGCGGGCAGGTACGGGAACCGCTCGATGAGCTCCGGGTCGTCGTACAACTCGGCCCACACCGGGGGGAACGAGCCCTCGGTGAGCACGAGCCGCTCGTTGTCCCGTCCGGTGAAGTAGCGGATGAAGTCGAGCGCCGACTTCTGCCGCTTGGAGAAGGCGCTGATGGCGAGGTTGTAGCCGCCGAGCGAGCTGGACCCGGGCCCGTTCAGGCCGGGCAGCCGGGTCACCGAGAACTTCCCGGCCAGCTTCGAGTGAGCGGCGGGGCCGTACGCGTGCGGCCAGTTGCGGGCGAACAGCAGCCGCCCCTCCTGGAAGGCGAGCCGGGACTCCTCCTCCTTGTACGTCAGCGCCTCGCGGGGGATCCACCCCTCCTTGACGCCGCCGACGAGGAAGTCGAGCGCGGCCCGCGCGCTGCCGAAGTCCATCGTGACCGTGCGGGCGTCCGGGCTGAGGATCGACCCGCCCGCCGACTGGACGGCCTCGGCGAAGTTGACCGTCAGCCCCTCGTACGGCAGGAACTGCCCGGCATATCCCCCGATGTGATACTTCGCGCTCAGGCGGGAGGCCTGCTCGCGCAGCTCCGCCCAGGTCCTGGGCGGCTTCAGGTGCTCCTTCTTCAGGATGTCGGACCGGTAGTAGAGCAGGCCGGCGTTGCTGGTGTACGGCGCCGCCCACAGCCTGTCGCGGTAGATGGCGGTGTCCGCGACGCCCTTGAGCAGCCTGTCCAGGGGGAACAGGCTGCGGTCGAGCGGCACGATCCAGCCGGCGTCGGCGAACTCGGCCGTCCACATCACGTCGAGCGCGAGCACGTCGTAGACGTCGTTGTGCGCCTGCAGGTTGGCCACCATCTGGGCGCGCTGCTCGTCGGCCGCCTCGGGCAGTTCGAGCAGCGACACCGGCTCGTCCGGGTGTGCCTGGTTCCACCGGTCCAGCAGCGGGCGGAGGTACGCGGTGGTGTCCCTGCCGATCGCCAGCGTGATCGGCCCGGTGCCGTCGCTGCCCACAGCGGAGTCGGCGCCGGTGTCGGCGAGCCCCGCGCAACCGGCCACCAGGAAGGTGGCCAGGACGGCTACGGCTCGGCGAACCATGTGGCCTCCGCGTGAAAAGCCGGTTACATACGTGTTAGGTAGGTGCATGCATGTTATGCATAGCGATAATGTGAGCGTCAACGGATCGGCTGGTAACGCTCCGATAACTGCTCGATACGGCTTGGGGGTGGGCGCGTGCGGCAGTCGCTGCTGGCGCTCCTTGCGAAGGAACCTGCCCACGGATACGAGCTGAAACAGGCACTCGAAACGATCTTCGGCGGTGCCTACCCGTCGCCCAACATCGGCCAGATCTACGTGACCCTGGGCCGACTGGAGAAGGACGGGTACGTCCGGTCGGTCGACGTCGAGCAGGCCAACCGGCCGAACAAGAAGGTCTACTACATCACCGCCACCGGCCGGGAGGCGCTGGAGACCTGGGTCGAGGAGCCCACCGAGGGCCCCCGGGTGCGCGACGAGTTCTTCATGAAGCTCGTGCTGGCTCCGATGACCGGGCTGTCCGACCGCATGGCCCTGGTGAACCGGCAGCGACGGCACTACCTTGCGCTCATGAGAGACCTCCGCGAGCTGGCCGAGCGCACCGACCCGGCCAACCGCGTCGCGCTGCTGCTCATCGAGGGGGCCATGCTCCACCTGCAGGCCGACCTCGACTGGCTCGAACGCTGCCAGGAGGACCTGCCATGACCGCCGACGCTCCGGTCGTCCGGGCGGTCAACCTGGTGAAGATCTACCAGACCGGCGGGCTGCCCGTGCCCGCCGTACGCGGGGTCGACCTGACCGTCGAGGCCGGGGAGTTCATCGCCATCATGGGCCCGTCCGGGTCGGGCAAGTCCACCCTCGTCCACATGCTCGGCGGCCTGGACACGCGCACCAGCGGCGAGATCTGGCTGGACGGCAGGCGGGCGGACACGCTCTCGGAGAGCGGGTGGGCGGTGCTCCGCCGGGAGAAGATCGGCTTCGTCTTCCAGTTCTTCAACCTGGTCGCCAACATGACCGTGGCCGACAACGTCGAACTTCCCGCGCTGCTGGGCGGCGTCTCACCCCGCCAGGCCAGGGAGCGGCGCGAGTATCTCCTCGGCGAGCTCGGCCTGGCCGACCGCGCCGGGGCGTCGCCCGCGCAGCTCAGCGGGGGCGAGCAGCAGCGGGTCGCGCTGGCCCGCGCGCTCGCGAACCAGCCCCGGCTGCTGCTGGCGGACGAGCCGACCGGCAACCTCGACAGCCGCAACACCCGCGACGTGCTCCGCCTGCTCGGCCAGGTGCACGGGCAGGGCCAGACGATCGTGCTGGTCACCCACGACGCCCGGGTGGCGAGCATGGCCGACCGCGTCGTCACCCTGCTGGACGGCCAGATCGTCGACGACGGTGCGATCCCGAAGTCGCGCCGGCGCCCCCTGGGAGCGGCCGGAGACGTCGTGGAGCTGCGCACTTGAGATCGTCCGGCGACGCACGGGACCGGCACGAGGGGGCCGCTTGATCACGACGAGGACCGCGGAGCTGCGGTGGATCCGCGCGGACCTGCGGGCACGCCGGGGTCAGGCCGCGCTCACGGTCCTCGCGGTGGCGGGGATCGTCACCGCCCTGATCATCGCGGCCACGCTGCTCGAGGACGGCACCAACCCCTGGCGGGGCCTGTTCGAGCGCAGCAACAGCGCGCACATCTGGATCCACAGCAAGGACGTCCCCGACGTGTCGGCGCTGCGCCGCCTGAACGGCGTGACCGACGTCGCCGGGCCGTATCGCAGCGCGCCGGCCACGCTGGTCGCCCGCGGCCGGCGGGTGCCGATCACCCTGCAGGAGACGCCGGCGGCCTTCCCCGCCGTGGCCCGCCCGCTCCTGCGCGAGGGCCGCTGGCTCGACGTGCGCACCCCGAACGGCGTGGTCGTCGAGCGGTCGTTCGCCCGCGCCCTCGGCCTGCGGCCGGGCAGCCCGTTCACCGTCACCGGACTGAACGGCGCGACCCACACGCTGACCGTCGCCGGGCTGGCGGAAAGCGGCGACCAGGGCTTCTACCCGGAGTGGACCCCGGGCCTGGCCTGGACGCTCGCGCAGACGCTGAACGTGGTCGAGCCCGCGCCCGGCCGCACCGAGACCGTGACCGGGCTGCGGCTGGCCGACCCCGCCACCACCGATCTCGTCGTCCAGAGGGCCGTCTTCACGCTGCGCAACCAGGTGCAGCGGGTGGCGACCTGGCGCGAGGTGCGGGCCTCCATGGAGCTGGACAACCGGCTGCTCGGCCTGCTGCTCGCGCTGTTCGGCGTCGCCGGTCTGGTCGCCGCCGCGCTGGCGCTCACCAACGCCGCCGGAGGCCGGGTGCTGATGCAGCTGCGCGACATCGCCACGCTCAAGTCGCTCGGGTTCACCCGGGGCCAGGTGATCCGGATGCTCGTCGCCGAGCACGGCACACTCGGGTTGCTCGGCATCGCCGTCGGCGCGGTCGTCGCCCGGCTGATCACGGCGTACGCCATGGGGGAGACGGTCGTCGTGCCGCTGTCGGCCGGCCCTCTCACCGCGATCATCGCGGGGACGTCGCTGACGGTGCTGGTCGCGGTCCTGATCCCGGCCTGGCGCGGCGGGCGCACCCCGCCGATCCCGGCGGCCCCGGCGGCGCCGCCGCGCGGGCACCTGTCGCGGCTGGCCCGGGTCGCCCTGCTCGTACGGCTGCCGCCCGCGCTCGTCCTCGGCGCCAGGGACGCCTTCACCCGCAGGACGCCCGCCGCGCTCACCGTGTGCGGCGTCGCCATCCCGATGATGATGATCACCATCGGGCTCGGCTGCTGGACGACCCTCGACGACTTCATCCGCCATCCGGAGAGCGTGGGCCAGGCGGCGGCCCTGTCCGTGCGGCCGGGCGAGCTGACCGCCGAGGAGGCGCGCCAGCGCGCGATGGCCGATCCGGACGTGGTCGCGGCCTACCCGGGCGCCGAACTCGACGCGCTCGTCCCCTGGCAGACGAGAACCGTGCGGACCAGGGCCCTCGGCCTGTCCTCCGACCCGTACCCCTTCCCCGTGGTGGAGGGCCGCATGTTCGCCGACCGGGGCGAGGCGGTCGCCGGGCAGGGCCTGCTCGACCTCCTCGGCGTACGGATCGGCGACCGGGTGCGCATGACGATCGGGGGCACCCCGCTGATCGTGCGGATCGTGGGCCGGGTGGTCGAGCCCGAGCAGGACGGCGAGGTGCTGTCGTTCGGGGTGGACAGCCTGGCGGCCAAGGACGCGCTGCCGCCGCAGTTCTACGCCCTGGTGCTGCGGCCGGGCGCCGACGCGGCCCAGGTGCGCGCCCGGCTGCAGGGGCAGGGGCTGGAGGTGGCCCAGGCCGTGAACCCGGCCGACCGGCTGTCGGTCATCCGCGTGATCATCGTCGCGCTGGTCGCCGTGCTGGCCCTGATCGGGCTGGCCAGCCTGCTGACGGCGAGCGCGCTCGGGCTGCGCGACCACGTCTTCGACCTGGCGGTGCTCAAGGCGATGGGCCTGACTCCGCGCCAGGTGACGGCCACGCTGGTCACCGCCACCGGTCTGCCCGCGGCGGTGGGGGTCGTGCTGGGGGCGGCGGCGGGCGCGTCCTGGTCCCGCTGGCTGATCGACCTGGAGGGCCGCGGCAGCGGCGTCGGCGCAGGCATCGGCCGCGCCCCGACGCCCGGCATGCTCGCCGCGACCCTCCTGATCGCGGTCGGCGCGGCGTTGCTGGTGGCGCTGATCCCCGCCAGGCGGGCGGCGCGGGCGCAGGTGCCCGTCACCGCCCGCTGAGGCGCGGCCCCTCAGACGCCCTCTCAGGCGTCCGGGGACCTGCGCAGGGACAGCCAGTAGAAGCCGTAGCCCGGCAGCGTGAGCAGGTAGGGCAGGTCGCCGACCGTCGGGAAGGAGACGCCGCCGCGGCACTCGATCGGGGTGACCCCGGCGAAGCGCCGCAGGTCGAGCTCGACCGGCTGGGCGAAGCGCGACAGGTTGTTGACGCACAGGACCACGTCGTCGCCCTCCTCCCGCAGGAAGGCCAGCACGCTCGGGTTCGGCGACCACAGCTCGGTGTAGCTGCCGGTGCCGAAGATCGGGTGCTCCCGCCTGATCTGCAGCATCCGCCGGGTGAAGTGGAGCAGCGACGACTCGCTCTTGGTCTGGGCCTCGACGTTGACCGCCTGGTAGCCGTACACCGGGTCCATGACCACCGGCAGGTACAGCCGGCCGGGGTCGGCGTCGGAGAATCCGGCGTTGCGGTCCGGGGTCCACTGCATCGGCGTGCGGACCGAGTCGCGGTCCTCCAGCCAGATGTTGTCGCCCATGCCGATCTCGTCGCCGTAGTACATGACCGGCGAGCCCGGCATGCTGAGCAGCAGCGCGGTGAACAGCTCGATCTGGTCCCTGTCGTTCTCCAGCAGGGGGGCCAGGCGCCGCCGGATGCCGAGGTAGGCGCGCATGCGCGGGTCCTTGGCGTACTCCGCGTGCATGTAGTCGCGCTCCTCCTCCGTCACCGTCTCGAGCGTCAGCTCGTCGTGGTTGCGGAGGAAGATGCCCCACTGGGCGCTCTCCGGCAGCTTGGGGGTGCGCGACATGATCTCGGAGATCGGCTCGCGGCTCTGCCGGCGCACGGCCATGAAGATGCGCGGCATCAGCGGGAAGTGGAAGGCCATGTGGCACTCGTCGCCGCCCACGGTGGGGTCGCCGAAGTACTCCACCACGTCCTCCGGCCAGCCGTTGGCCTCGGCGAGCAGCACCCGGTCGGGGTAGAGCCGGTCCACCTCGGCCCGGACCTTCTTGAGGTAGTCGTGCGTCTCGGGCAGGCCGGCGCAGGAGGTGCCCTCACGCTCGAACAGGTAGGGCACCGCGTCCAGCCGGAACCCGTCCACACCGAGGTCGAGCCAGAAGCGGATGACCTCCATCATCGCTTCCTGGACGGCCGGGTTGTCGTAGTTGAGGTCGGGCTGGTGGTGGAAGAACCGGTGCCAGTAGTACTGCTTGCGCACCGGGTCGTACGTCCAGTTCGACTCCTCGGTGCCCACGAAGACGATGGGGACGCCCGAGTACTTCTCGGGGTCGTCCGACCAGACGTAGAAGTCTCCGTACGGGCCGTCCGGGTCGGTGCGGGACGCCTGGAACCACGGGTGCTGGTCGCTGGTGTGGTTCATGACGAGGTCGGTGATGACCCGCAGACCGCGCTCGTGCGCCGCCTCGATCAGCTTCACGAAGTCGCCGAGGTCGCCGAACTCCGGAAGGATCTTGAGGTAGTCGGAGATGTCGTAGCCGCCGTCCTTGAGCGGGGACTCGTAGAGCGGCAGCAGCCAGAGGCAGTCGACCCCCAGCCAGCTCAGGTAGTCGAGCTTGTCGATCAGCCCGCGCAGGTCGCCGGTGCCGTCGCCGTTGGAGTCCTTGAACCCGCGGACCAGCACCTCGTAGAAGACCGCGCGCTTGTACCAGCGGGGGTCCTGCGAGGTGAAGTCGGTGATCTCCGGGAGATCGCCGGAGGACGCACCGTGTGACGCCGGAACCGGGTCAGGGCAGGGCGCAGCAGCGTTCATCTGGTTCTCGCATCTGAGGAAAGAAGGGGCGCGTGGTCAGGTCACACCCGAGCTTTGAAGCTCACGCCGTGATGTTTGGCTCTATTTGACCAAAACTACCACCAGAGGTGGCCTGACCGAAAAGGCTGACACCGGTCTGACATGCAGTTTTTACCTGTTTTCAAGTGATCACGTACGGCTACCGCACGGGCGCGCGGCCGGACTGTGCGGGCCACCCCCTCGGGAGGGCCCGCACAGGCGTGCGGCGTCACCGCGCGGGCTACCCGCCGGACGGCGCCGGCCAGGGCGGGGTGAGGTCGCCGAGCACGTCCTCGTAGTCGGCCAGCCACGCCCCGAACGCCACCAGGGCGCGCAGCCAGAACCGCGAGTTCCACGAGCCGAAGGCGGTCAGCGCGTCCGGCCCGCCGGCGATCGCCTCCGTCATCCGGGCCGACATCAGCCCGGGGATCTCCGCGGCCTTGACCAGCATCCGGTGGTTCCACTCGCGGGCGACCGGTCCGTTCGAGCGCAGCGGCACCCGGCGGTTCGGCAGCAGCGGAGTGTTGGTCGAGGGCAGTGCCGCCACCCGGGGGTTGGCCGCCCGCAGGACCTCCCGGTAGAACTTGCCGCCCTCCTTGCGGGCGACCGGCACCGACAGCGCCGCGTCGAAGAACTCCGGGTGCAGGAACGGGAAGACCGGGGTCGCCTCGGGGCCGACGAGGTTGACCGGGGACCGGGCGATGCCCCGCACGGTCCG
This sequence comes from Microbispora sp. NPDC046933, assembly GCF_040644635.1. Taxonomy (NCBI): domain Bacteria; kingdom Bacillati; phylum Actinomycetota; class Actinomycetes; order Streptosporangiales; family Streptosporangiaceae; genus Microbispora; species Microbispora sp. NPDC046933. The sequence goes on from NZ_JBEYWW010000012.1 coordinate 109,976, forward strand.
GGTGTGGAGCACGCTCAACGGCAGCTCGGCCCGGTGCCCGTGCAGCATGGAGGTCGCCCGGGTGAACGCCGCACGGACCCGGTCGTCCATCCACGCGGCGGCGGCCTCGCCGAGCACGGGGATGTGGGCGTCGCCGGTCGCCAGCGCCTTCAGCAGCGCCTCGCGGCGGGACGCGCCGGTCCCCGCGCCGACGGCGTCCGCCGTGATCAGGAAGTTCTTCATCAGCGGGCCGCCCGCCAGGCCGTCCACCAGCGCCCGGCCGGCGCCGTGCACCTCTCGGGCGAAGGGGGAGTACCACGCGTGGTGGCTGGTGAGGAACTCCAGGCGCCGGGCCGCCCACAGCGCCTCCTGCGGGTAGGCGGCCGGGTCCTGCGGCATGATCCGGTGGGGGATGCCCAGCTCGCGGGTGATGTAGCGGGCGAAGTCGATGTCGTTGTCCAGGCCGTCGTCGGGGCTGGTGGTCCACGACTCGACGTCCATCTTCCTGGCCACCGCCACGCTGGCCAGCAGCCGCGAGTCGTACCCGCCGCTCACCGGCACCAGCACCCGCTCGTACGGCTTGAGCGCGTCGTGCAGCAGCGTGACCAGGTCGCCGCCCGTCACGCCCCGGTCCACCGGCTCCTCCCGCACCCAGCGCGGGGCCCGCCGGTCGGTCCTCAGCCTGCGCTCGCGCCGAGACCAGGTCAGCGCGGTCGCGCCGGGCAGGCGCCGGATCTGGCGGTAGGGCGTGTCCTCAAGCAGCGGGTAGGTCAGCGTGAGGATCGCCGCCCACGCCTCCCAGTTCACCTCGTAGGGCCGCCGGGCCAGCGCGAGGAGCGGCTCGATCAGCGAGGAGAAGTAGACGGCGTCGCCGTTCTGCAGGTAGTAGACGTCGACCAGGCCGAGACCGCCCGTGTGCAGGCTCACCGACTCCGGCCCGTCCACCAGACCCGGGGTCTCGTACGTCTCCGCGACCCGCAGCCACGCGTTCGCCCGGGGCTCGCCCCCGGTCTCCGGTGTCCGGCCGCCCCACGCGTACGCGGCCGTCCGCTCACCCGTGGCGTACGGCGCCAGGGGAGCCGACGCGAGCAGCGCGGCCTCCGGGGCGGTGTGCACGGCCTGGACGGCGGGCCCCGACCGCGCCAGCAGGTCGAGTGTGGCCTGCTCGAAGGGCCCGACGGCCCCGCAGACGTACGGCCTGGCCTGGAATCGCGGCCACTCACCCTTGCGCACGGTTTGCCCTCCCTTGAACCGCAGCCGAGTCTACGGACCTCCCAGCCGGCTCGGGGGCGACGCCTTACCGCTTGGGCTAACTCGCTTGGCGAAGAGGCTGGAACTGGACACTGAGCCGGACCTCCAGGGCTTCGGCGAGGCGTTCCAGCATGGGAAGGGTAGGCATGGTGCCGCCGGCTTCGAAGCGGGCGACCGCGGGTTGCTTGAGACCCGCGCGTTCGCCCAGCTCCGTCTGTGTCAGGCCGAGTTCCTCGCGACGTCGCCGCACCGCGTCGCCGAGTTCGAAGCGGAGGCGAGCGGCCTCGTAAGCGGCTCCGGCACCGGGCCGATTCATGATCTCGGCGCGTTTGTCCGACCATGCCTTGCGCTCGCCCATGTCGATCACTCCTCGTCCGCCGTGTGCGCCTCCGCGATACATCGCCGCATCGCCCGCACAGCTCGCTCGATCTCGGCCGTCTCCCGCATCCGCTGCTTGCGGAAGACCGTGAGCAGAATGATGCGTCTTCCTGGCGCGATCCAGTAGGTGATGCGGACCGCGTCTCGGGAGAGGTGGAATCGCAGTTCCCGAAGCTTGCCGCATAGCTGCCGGGTGTACGGCTCGTCGAGAAGCACGCCGCGCTCGGCCAGCAGATCGACATAGAAGACGGCAGTCTCCTGGTCGTCCTGGCTGAGCGAGTCGAACCACTCGTCGACCTCAGGTTCCAACTCCACCTTCCCCCAACTCATAACACGGACGTTATAGCCGAGGCAAGTGTCGTGTCTCCCGGATCGTGAATCGATTCCTGGGTGATCGGGACGACGACAACGGACATCGCGCTCACTGGGGCGTCGGGCGGTGCGGCGGATGAGGCGGACGAGGTCTCGGCTCTGCCTGAGAGCGATCAGGGCGTTCTGCGAATATTGTGACTCTGGTCCTGAAGGTCTACCGCGGAGTCACCCCCTATGAGCGAGGTAAGCGAGCCGGCAGCCGGACAGCCCGAGCGGAGCGACCCGGCGGCGCTGCGGCAGGCGCTGGCGGAGGCGGTGGAGCGGGCCTCCGGCGCGGCGGAGCTCGCCCGGCTGATCAGCGACTACCAGCGGCGGCTGGAGGAGGTGGCGCGCTCGGAGGCCGAGGCCCTGACCAGGATGCGTGAGGCCGAGGCGCGACTGAAGACGGTCGAGCGGCAGAACGCGCAGCTCGCCAAGCAACTCGCCGAGCAGAAGTACCAGACCGAGGTGGCCAACTGGAAGCTCGCCTCGCTCCAGGAGAGCCGGTGGAGCAAGCTCGGCGACGCGATCCACAGCAAGAATCCCGGCACGGTGGCCAGGACGCTCAAGGCGCCGGTCAAGAGGCGCCCCGCGCCCAAGCGCTCGGACTTCAAGCCCGAGATCCCCGCCGTCCCCGAGGTGAAGGCGGCCCCCGCCGCGCCCGAGCCCAAGGCCCCGCAGGTCTCCGCGCCGCTCGCCGAGTCGTTCGTGGTGCCCAAGGGCCCGACGGCCCGGCCGTACATGACGGTCGCCGCGATCGTGGACCGGCAGACCGAGGCGCTGCTGCGGTACGAGTGGCGGCTGGTGACCAACTTCGGCCCCGACAACTGGGAGGCCATGCTCGACCAGCAGCGGCCGCACGTGCTGTTCGTCGAGTCCGTTCGGCCCGGCCCCCGGCAGGGCAACGGCGGGCGGTGGCTGGAGGCGCTGGCCGGGGAGACGCGCGCGTTGCGCGACCTGGTCGCGGCCTGCCACAAGCGGGGGGTCAAGACGGTCTTCTGGCACTCCGGCGGCGCGGTGTCGCGGGCGGTGCCGGCGGCCGAGCACTTCGAGTACGTGCTGGCCACCACCGAGGCCCGGGCCCGCGAGTGGCGCGCGGCGCTGCGGCACGACCGGGTCGGCGTGCTCCCGCACGCGATCCAGCCCCGCGTGCACAACCCCATCCCCGCCGAGGGCGGCAGGACCGGGGAGATCGTCACCCTCGGCACGGTCACCCCTCCGGCCGGCGCTGAGGCCTGGCAGTCGCTGGCCGGGCAGGGCGACGACCCCACGGCGTACGACGACGTGCTGACGGCCTACCGGCAGCCGGCCCTGGTGATCGCGGGCGCCGACGCCGAGCCGAGGGTGATAGGGGAGGTCGCGGCCTGCGGCACCCCGGTGCTCCAGGTGCGGGCCGGGGCCAAGGGCGAGGAGATCCTCGCGGCGGCCGAGATCCTCATGGCCGACGCCGGACGGCTGGACAGGGAGGCCCACCTCGCCTGGCGGGCCCGCGCGAGCGTCACCCCGCTGCTCGACCCGATCCTCGACACCCTCGGCGTGCCGAGCGTGCGGGGCAGCGGTGTGATCACGGCGATCACCGCCGTCTCCGGCCCGGCGGAGCTCGACCGTCTGCTCGCCCAGGTCACCCGGCAGATCGAGCGGCCCGGCCAGATCGTGATCGTGGCGGACGGCCTGGACGCGGGAGTGGTGGACAAGACGGTCCGCCAGGCGTGCCCGGACCTCGACGTCGTGGTCCGCGCCACCGAGGAGCCGGTCACCCGGGGCGCGGCCCTCGACCGCGCGATCAGGCTCGCCGACGGCGACTACGTGGCCGTGCTCGACGCCAGGGACCTGTACGGCGAGCACTACCTGGCCGACCTCGTCCGGCACTTCGCCTCCACGGACGCGGAGGTGCTGGGAAAGGCGTCGTTCTACGCCCACCTGCCGGGGACCGGCGCGACGCTGCTGCGCCAGCCGGGGGCCGAGCACCGGTTCCTGCCCGAGGTGGCCGGCGGCACCGTCCTGGCCCGCCGCCAGACCCTCACCGCGCTCGGCTTCGCCGACGTCTCCGAGGAGTGGGGCGAGGTCCTGATGCGGCAGTGCCGTACGGACGGGGTGCGGGTCTACTCGGCCGACCGGTACTCCTACGTCTGCGTCCGCGACTCGGCGGAGGGCTCGCTGCTCGGCTCCGCCCGCATGGAGGGGTACGTCCCGGCCGAACCCCTCGCCCTGCTCTGATCCGTCCGCACGTCAGCCGAGGTCGAGCCCGGCCTCGCCGCGAAGGCGGCCCACTTCGGCATGCCACTCGGGGCATAGGCCCTCGAGAGGCATCGCCTGCCGGGCTAGACTCGCCGCGATGACCACGACAGCCGTACCGGTCGGACACGGACCTGGAGCTGCTCACCGAGTGGGGTTCGAGGCCGTGACCCTCAAGATGCTCGTGGGGGCCTGGCACGGCGCTCTGGAGTCCTGGACGTCGATGCCGGGCGAGCCCACGTCCGCGGATCCGGCCGCGTGCCTGCGTGAGGCGTTCGCCGCGATCCCCGGGTGTCTCACGCTGACCGCCGCGCCCAAGGACGGCCCGGCAGCGCCATGATCATGGAGGCGCTGCGCGACGTCCTCGGCGCGCCGCCCGTGCCGCAGGGGTCGTGGGAGCGGGAGGCGCGGTTCGTCTCCACCGCGGCGCTGCGGGGGACCGCGGAGACCGCGGCCGAGGCGGCCGAGCGGCTGGCCGTACGGCTGCGCGCGGTGCCCGGGGTGCGGCACGTCGACGTCCGGCCGAACGGTTTCCTCGTCATCGGCGTCGCCGCGCCGGGCGAGATCGTCCACGACATCCTGGCCGCCCCGCTCGCCGAGCCTCCGCCGGAAACGGGTGCTGTGGCGCCGTGGCCGGACTTTCCCCGCACATGGGACAACCCCGGTTTCGCCGTGCGGTACGCGTACGTGCGGGCGGGAGCCGTACGGCGCTGGGCGCGCGACCTCGGCGTGCCGGGCGGCGCGGCGGCGCGGCCCGAGCTCCTCGACGGCCCCCTCGACCGGGCCGTGCTGCGGGTCCTGGCCGAACTGCCGAGCAGGAGGGAGAGCCGCGATCCGGGATGGGCGGCGTACCTCGAACGGCTGGCCGAGGTCTACCACACGGCGGTGGAGCGCGCGTCCCCGATCCCCAGGGGCGACGAGGCGCCGTCGGACGTCCACGCCGCGCGGGTGCGGATGGGGGAGGCGGTGCGCCGGGTGCTCGGCGAGGGGATGGCGGAGCTCGGCGTCGCCCCACCCGGCAAAATCTGAACAAAACCAGCGGTTGGCTGAAAGTGCTGTCGCCGATGACCTGCGGATCTGAATATCTTCCGTTCGGGCCGTCTCGCAGGGTGAGCAGCGGGCGCGAGTGAATCGCAGGGTCGGCTAGCCTCGTTCGGGTGAGTCGATTCGCCCACCCCGCCGGCGACCTGCACGCCGCCTCAACGATCGTCGCCGTCACCGCCGGACACCCCGAGGAGCGTCCGCCGTACGTGCCCGCCGACCTCAACGCGCTCGAACCGGCCATCTGGCCGCGAACGTCGGGCCGGGCCGACGGTGCCGTCACGATCGGTGGGATCGACGTGCGCGACCTGGCGAAGGAGTTCGGCACACCTCTGTACGTCATCGACGAGGAGGACTTCCGCTCACGCTGCCGCGAGTACCGGTCCGCCTTCCACGACGGCGAGGTCCACTACGCCGCCAAGGCGTTCCTGTGCCGCGAGGTCGCCCGCTGGATCGACCAGGAGGGCCTCGGCCTCGACGTGTGCAGCGCCGGCGAGCTCGCCGTGGCGCTCAGCGTGGGCTTCCCGGCCGAGCGGATCACGATGCACGGCAACAACAAGTCGCTCGCCGAGCTGGAGAAGGCGGTCCAGGTCGGCGTGGGCCACATCGTGGTCGACTCGTTCGAGGAGATCGCTCGACTCGGCTTCCTGGCCGAGGAGCACGGCGTGCGGCCGAAGGTGATGATCCGGGTGACCGTGGGCGTCGAGGCGCACACCCACGAGTTCATCGCGACCGCCCACGACGACCAGAAGTTCGGCCTGTCGCTGAGCAGCGGCGCCGCCGCCGAGGCGGTGCGGCGCATCCTCGCGCTGCCGCAGCTCGAACTGGTCGGCCTGCACTCCCACATCGGGTCGCAGATCACCGACACCGGCGGTTTCGAGGTCGCGGCCCGCCGCCTGGCCCGGCTGCTGGTCGAGATCAAGGAGGAGCACGACGTGGTGCTCCCCGAGCTGGACCTCGGCGGCGGATACGGCATCCCGTACGTCGTGGGGGACGAGTCCCTGGACGTCAAGGTCATCGCGGACGGCCTGCGGGAGATCGTCACGAAGGTGTGCGAGTCGGCCGGACTGCCGGTGCCGCGCCTCACGGTCGAGCCGGGCCGTTCGATCGCCGGAGTGTCCGGCGTGACCCTGTACGAGGCCGGTACGGTCAAGGACGTGGAGGGCCTGCGCACCTACGTGAGCGTCGACGGCGGCATGAGCGACAACATCCGCACCGCCCTGTACGGCGCCGAGTACACGGCCGTGCTCGCCTCCCGCGTGAGCCAGGCGGCGCCGATGCTGTCGCGCCTGGTCGGCAAGCACTGCGAGAGCGGTGACATGGTCGTGCGCGACCTGTACCTGCCGGGCGACCTGGCCCCCGGCGACCTGATCGCCGTCGCCGGCACCGGCGCCTACTGCCGGTCGCTGGCCAACAACTACAACTATCTGCCCAAGCCCGCCGTCGTCGCGGTGTCCAACGGCCAGGCGCGGGTCATCATCCGCAGAGAGACCGAGGACGACCTGCTCAGGGGGCAGCTGTGAGCGGCCGTCCCGGACAGTCCGGCGGCGAAGCGAGGAGGGGTCGTGAGTAAAGCCAAACCGGCGCTCAGGGTCGCGCTGCTGGGCTGCGGCGTCGTCGGGTCGCAGGTCGTGCGTCTGCTCCGCGAACAGGCCGACGACCTGGCCGCCCGCGTCGGCGCGCCGCTCGAGCTGGCCGGCGTCGCCGTGCGCAGGCTGGGGCGCAAGCGGGACGCCGACGTGGATCCCGCCCTGCTCACGACCGACGCGGAGGCCCTGGTCACCCGCGACGACGTGGACATCGTCGTCGAGGTGATCGGCGGGATCGAGCCCGCCAGGTCGCTGATCCTCGCCGCCATGGCGCACGGCAAGTCCGTGGTGAGCGCCAACAAGGCGCTGCTGGCCGAGGACGGCGCGACGATCCACCGGGCCGCCCGCGAGAACGGCGCCGACCTGTACTTCGAGGCGAGCGTCGCCGGCGCGATCCCGCTGCTGCGCCCGTTGCGCGAGTCGCTGGCCGGCGACCGGGTGCGCCGCGTGCTGGGCATCGTCAACGGCACCACCAACTACATCCTCGACAAGATGGACTCCACCGGCGCCTCGTTCAACGACGCCCTGGAGGAGGCCCAGGCGCTCGGGTACGCCGAGGCCGACCCCACGGCCGACGTCGAGGGCTTCGACGCCGCCGCCAAGGCGGCGATCCTGGCCGGCATCGCCTTCCACAGCCGGGTGACGGCCGCCGACGTGCACCGCGAGGGCATCACCGAGATCACCGCGGCCGACGTGGCCTCGGCCAGGGGCATGGGGTACGTCATCAAGCTGCTGGCCATCTGCGCCCGCTCCGACGACGGCCGGTCGGTCGGCGTCCGAGTGCACCCCGCCATGATCCCGAGGTCGCACCCCCTGGCCGGCGTGCGCGAGGCGTACAACGCCGTCTTCGTGGAGGCCGAGTCGGCCGGGCGGCTGATGTTCTACGGCGCGGGCGCGGGCGGCGCGCCCACGGCCAGCGCGGTGCTGGGCGACATCGTCGCCGTGGCGCGCAACCGCCTCGCCGGCACCCGCGGGCCGGAGGAGTCGACGTACGCCGACCTCAAGGTCCACCCGATGGGCGACAGCGTCACCCGTTACCACGTGTCGCTGGACGTCGCGGACAAGCCCGGTGTGCTCGCCCGGGTGGCCGACATCTTCGCCAGGCACGACGTGTCGATCCAGACGGTGCGGCAGGAGGGACGCGGCGACGACGCCCAGCTCGTGCTGGTGACCCACCGGGCCAGCGACGCCGCCCTGTCGGGCACGATCAAGGACCTGCGCGACCTGAACATCGTCCGCGCGGTCGCGAGCGTCATGCGGGTCGAGGGCGACGACACTCCCTGACGCCCTTGGAGCCTCCCCGGCACTCCCTGACACCGCCCGGCACCCTGACACCCGCCTGAGGCCGCCGCCGGGAACGGCGGCGGCCCCGCGGAGGACCGGTTCAAGCGGTCAGAGCGTCACCATGTGGCCTTCCTCGTCGCCGTGCCGTCGTTTCGCCGCCGTGCGGCCGATCTCCCTCGTGAACGACGCACGGCAGGCTAGGGCACCGGGGCGGCCGCTTGCCGTCGCCACGCCGGGGCCAGCCGCAACCGTGGGCATCGGGCCGCGCGTCTCCGGCGGGCGTCATCTGATCACAAAAGGTCCCCAGACGCCGGCTCGAAGACCGCGACGTACGCCCGCGACCGGCCAGGATGTCACCGAGCGCGGCCCGGACGGGGCATCGCATCGACGGAGGAGATCGGCAGATGGGCAAGAGGGGTGCCGCCGCGCCGTCGGCCGGCGTCGGCTCGGGCGACAACTCCGCCACGTGGGATCCGACCATCGTGATCACCGTTCCCGCCCAGGCCGTGGCGGGCACCTACACCGGCACGGTGAACCACTCCGTTGCCTGACCGTTCGGCTCGGATCGTCGCCGCCGGCCTGCTCGCGATCGTGCTGCACGCGGCGGCCGTCGCGCCGGCGGCCGCCGGCGACGCGGACCGGCAACGCCCGGAGAGGTTCGGCATCCGGCTCCTGGAGATCCACGAGAACCGTCTGGACGACCCGCGCTCGCACGCCTTCATCGTCGACCACGTCAATCCCGGCACCACCTTCACCCGGCGTCTCGAGGTCTTCAGCACCTCGTCTCAGCGGCAGCGCGTGAGCCTGTATCCCGGCGCACCCGGCCCGGCGGGCAACATCGCGCTCGTCAACCGGGTGGGCGTCCGCACCTACCTTGACGTGGGCCCGGGCGGCGAACCGCCGACGAGCTTCCGGATCGGCGAGGTGACCGCCGGGCGGACCGACGCCGGGCAGCCGCGGCTGGTGGCCGAGGTCCGCAACACGGGGGAGCGCGCGGTCGACCTGGAGGGCGAGGTGCGGCTGTCGGAGGGGCCGAGCGAGCTGAGCGCCGGACCGTTCCGCGGCACCCGCGCCACCACCCTGCCTCCCGGCGGTCAGGGTCAGGTGACCGTGCTGCTGGGCCACGACCTGCCCGCGGGGCCCTGGAATTTCCGGCTCACCCTGCGCAGCGGCCGCGTCAGCCGTACGGCCACCGGGACGATCACCTTCCCCGAGGCCGGAGAGCGGGCGGCGGCGGACGACGACCCCTCCCCGCCGGTCCTCGCCGCCTGCGCCCTGGCGGCCGTCGCCGCCGCGGCCCTCCTGGTCGTGAACCTGCGCCGGTTCCGCCGCCGCCCCCTGGACGGCGAAGCCGCCTGACCGGCCCGGCCTCCCGGCGGCGCGGATGCCGTCGACACGGCGGGCGAGGTGCGGATCAGCGCTCGGCCAGCGCCCTGCGGACCGCGTCGAGGGCCTCCTCCTCGGAGGCCCCGAGGTGTCGCACGGCGCCGGCGAACTCCTCGGCGGCCTCGCGCAGGCGAAGGCGGCCGCCCTCGGCCGCGAGATCCGTGATCGTCGCCGTGCGGCCCCGGCGCAGCTCGACCAGGCCCTCGTCGCGCAGTTGCTGGTAGCCGCGCAGCACGGTGTGCAGGTTGATGCCGAGCGCGGCGGCGACGGCCCGGGCCGAGGGCAGCTTGTCGCCGGGGACCGCCGCGCCCCTGGCGACCGCCGCGCGCACCGAGGCCGCCACCTGGTCGGCCAGCGGCTGAGCCGAGGACGGATCGACGACGATCAGCACCCGGCGGCTCCCCTGGCCCGGGCGAGGGACGCGTTCACCAGCGCGGCGGCCGTCTCCGCGTCCCGGGTCGAGTAGAGGAACTCCCGGCCGTCGGTGAGCCGCAGCGCCAGCACAGGACCACGGCCGCTCACGTATCCCCACCCCTTACTGCCGCCGACCAGGCCGCCGGGACCGGTTCGGGACCCCCTCGGCCGCACCGAGGCGAACTGCACCGCATCGTACGGCAGGGCCCGCCGCAGGCCGCCGAGCCAGGGCAGGCTCACCTCGACGCCCCGGCCGTCGATGCGGAGCACGGTGCGGGCCTGGAGGACCAGGAAGACGCCCACCAGTCCGGCCATGGCGGTGCCCGGCCAGCTGCGGGAGAGGTTGAAGGCCGAGAACCAGGCGAGACCGAGGAAGGCCGCTCCCTGCAGCAACACGAGGCGCTGCCAGGTGGACGCGGTGTAGACGGCCCGCTGGCCGGGCGCGAGCGGCAGAACCGGGACACCCGGGGGTGGTGCACCGACCGCCGCGGGTGCGGGGGGCAGCGGACCGGCCAGCCGCCAGGCCCCGATCCCCGCGAGAAGGGCGATCGCGACCTCCGCCGGGCCGGCCCACGACGGCTGCGGCACCGGACCGTCGGAGTCGATCAGCGCCGCGACCGCGAACCCGCTCGTCGCCGCCATGGCGACGCTCATGCCGAAGGAGAACGCCGCGACCCACCGCTGCAACTCGGGCCAGCGCCGGTAGTGCATGAACATGGAGAAGTAGACCACCTCGAACAACCCCACGGGCCAGATGTGGGTGCTCAGCCACTGGCTCCAGCCGGATGCCTGATCCGGCGCCCAGTCAGGGACGTACGCCCGGTCGGGCAGCCGGTCCCGGAAGACGACGACGAGCAGCAGCGGGACGAGCGGGATCAGGAACGGGGGCGCCGCGGTCAGGATCAGCCGGCGGAGCCGGCCGGCGTCGTGCTGGGGCACGTCGTACACGAGCCACCTCCAAACTGTTTGCATGTCACTATAACAATCAAACAGTTCCGCGAGGAGTCCCCACTGAGATCTCGTACGGTGGAGCCCGGCATGTCCCGGACGGATGGCTTCACGAGGCCGGCGGCGCAACGACTCGATCGGATAACGGCCCGCCGATCCGCGCGTCCGTCCGTGTTCGATGTCCTTGGTTGGCCGAAATGATCAGTTCTGTAGGGGGAAGTGTGGTTACCGGCGAGGCGGTCCGGACGTCCGGCCAGAGGACGGGTGCGGGCGCGAGGGAATGGCCCCGCTGGACGCCGTTGCTCGCGGGCCTGCTGACCACCTGTGTCGCCGTCTCCGGCACCACGGCGTCGCTGTCGGCCGACGAGGTGGCGACCTACAGCGCCGCGGTGGCCCGGCCGCTGAGCGGGCTGTGGGGACTCGTCCAGCAGATCGACGGCCATTTCCTGCCCTACTACCTGCTCATCCATGTCTGGTCGTGGCTGGGGGAGGCCGAGTGGTGGCTGCGCCTGCCCTCGGCCCTCGCGGCCGGTGTGGCGGCGGGCTTCCTGGCCGACCTCGGCCGCCGGCTGGCCGGTCCCCGGGCGGGCGTGCTGGCCGCGGCGCTGTTCGCCGTATTGCCGTCGGTGTCCTACCACGGCGCGAACGCCCGGCCGTACGCGTTCGCGGCGGCGGCGGCCGTCGTCTCCGCCTGGGCGCTGCACCGGGTGGCCGAGGCGCCCACAGGCTCCAGAATCCGCTGGTACGCGGCGTCGGTGGCGCTGCTCGGCTGCACGCACCTGTTCTCGGTCCTGGTGCTCCCGGCCCAGTTCCTGGCCGCCCTGCTCGCCCTGCCCCGCCGTACGTTCCTGACCAGGATCGTCCCGGCGACGGCGGCGGGGTGCGTCCCTCTCGCGGTCCTCGCCCTGGTGGGCTGGGGCGAGCGCCACGCGATCAGCTGGATCCAGCCGCACGGGCCCGACGTGCTGCTGAAGTTCCCCAAGCACGCGGCGGGCTCCGACCTCGCCGGGCCGCCGCTGTTCGCCCTCGCCGTCGTGGGGGTGGTGATCCTGCTGCGCAGGTCGGTTCCCTGGGGGGTCCTCGCCGGCGGCTGGCTCGTCCTTCCGCCCGTGCTGCTGCTCGTGATCGACGCGTTGGTGACCCCGGCCTACGTGGACCGTTACGTGTTCGTCGCGGCGCCCGCCCTGGCCCTGGCGGGAGGCGTGGCCCTGGCCTCGGTCCGCCTGGCCCCCGTCCCCTTCGCGCTGGTCTGTACGCCCGTCGTCTTGGCCGTCGCGCTGCTGGGGTTGCCCGCGCAGGCCGACTATCGGCAGCGCAACGGCCACTACGACGACTTCCCCGGCGCGGTCGGCGTGATCCGGGCGGGGGAGCGCCCCGGCGACGCCATCGTGTACGGCCAGAGCCGGCTGCGCACCGGCTTCGTCTACTACGGCCGCGAGGGCCTCCCCGAGGACGTGCTCCTCAGGGGGCAGGGCCCGGCCTTCGAGTACGCGGAGCGTGACGACCTCGCCGAGGCCCTGGCCGGGCACCGCCGGGTCTGGGTGGTCTGGCGAGGGACGAAGCAAGCCGGGCTGACGGGCACGAAGATCCCCAAGGTGGCCGCCGTGCGCGCGGCCGGATACCGCCTCTCGACGGCCTGGCACTCCGCGGAGCTGCCGGGTCTGACCGTCGCACTGTTCGAACGAGGACGCGGCAAGGGCTGAAAGCGCCAGCTCTGGACCGTTTCATCACGGTTGGACATCACCCGGCAAAGAAATTGCCGATTGTGAGTAAAGTTTCTCTCCATGCGACTTACGGTGAAGAGACTCCTACCGGCCTGTCTCGTCGCCGCGGCGTCGATCGCGGGACTCCAGCACCCGGCCGGGGCGACGGCGGGCTCGGCCGTCCCCGCGCAGGCGGCCGTACCTGGTTCCGCACAGGCGGTCGTGAGCACTGCCGCGCGGGCGGCGGCCCCCGCGCACGTGGCCGAGCGCGGAGCGCGGGCGGCCCGGGTGCCGACCGTGGTACTCACCTTCGACGACGGCACGGCCGACCACCTCGCCGTCGCCGGGATGCTGAGCAGGCGCGGCCTGAAGGGCACCTTCTACGTCAGCAGCGCACGCCTCGGCAGACGCGGCTTCCTGAGCGTGGCCGGGCTGCGGGCCGTCGCGAAGGACGGCCATGAGATCGGCGGCCACACCCTTCACCATCCGCATCTGTCGGAGTTGTTCGACGCCGAGCAGCGGACGGAGATCTGCGACGACAGGCGGGCGCTGCTGAAGATGGGCTTCGCCGTGCGCTCGTTCGCCTATCCGTTCGGCGACTTCGACGAGACGAGCAAGCAGCTCGCGATGGGCTGCGGCTACACGACCGCGCGCGGCATCAACGGCCTGCACCGGCCCGACAGCTGCCGCTCCTGCCCGGTCACCGAGACGATTCCGCCCGCTGATCTCGCCGCCGTGCGCGCCACGAGCCAGACCGGCCTGCCGCGTACGGCCCGCACGCTGCGGGAGTTCGTCACCCGGGCCCAGCGGGAGGGCGGCCCCGGCCTGGTGATCTTCGTCTTCCACGAGATCAAGGACGACCCGCGGGACAGGTACGCGACCGCGCCCAAGGAGTTCGCCGCCTTCGTCGACTGGGTGGCCCGGCAGCGGAAGGCCAAGACGATCGACGTGAAGACGCTCGGCGACGTCGCCGGCGGGCGCGTGTGGCCCGTCCCCGACGACATGTGATTCCTGCCGTCCGCGCCCGGAGTCACAGCGAGTCGTCAGGTTGACCCCGGCGGTCACAGCAATTCACAAGGTTCGGCTGATAGAAGTTCACCATCCTGTAAGCGGACGCGCGGGAGGGACGCCGTGACGGTGACGACGGACACATGCTCGCCGTACGGCTTCACGCGCCGCCCCACCGAGGAGACCGCCACTGCGTCCTGGAGCGACGGCCGCTGGACGATCGGAGGCCGGCCGCTGGCCGTTCCCCCGCACGCCGCGGACGTCGCCCCCCTCAGGCCGCTGCGCGGGCTGCGACTGGAGTGGCCGGAGGAGCCCGCCGCCGAGGCGCTGGACCCGGTCGTCGGCCTGGCCGCCGCGGGGGTGCCGCTCGCCTGCGAAGACACGCCGCAGTGGGTGCGTGAGGCCGACCCCGTCCTCGCCGGCCTGGCCGCGGCCTGGACCCCAGAGGCCGACGACGGCACGCCCGAATCGGTCGCCGACCTGCGCAGGGAAGAGCACAGCGTGCGCCTGCGCAGGCACGCGCTGCGGGCCCTGGGCGTCGGCACCGGCCTCGCCCCGGTGACCGTCGTCATGGCCACGCGGCGGCCCCACTACGTCGGCGGCGCCCTGCGGCAGCTCGCCCGCCAGCGCGGCGTCGACTTCGAGGCGGTCGTCGCCCTGCACGGGTTCCCGGCCGCGCGGGTGCGCGAGGCGGTCGAGGAGTTTCCCCATCCGATAACCGTGATCGAGGCCGAGCCGGACGCGCCGCTCGGCACGGTGCTCAACACGGCGGCGGCACGGGCGTCCACCGGCATCGTCGCCAAATGGGACGACGACGACTGGTACGGCCCCGAGCACCTGGCCGACCTGCTGCTGGCCATGGCCTACTCCGGGGCGGAACTGGTCGGGACCGCGCCGGAGTTCTTCTACCTCCAGCCCCTCCACGCGACGATCCGCCGCGTCGACTACAGCAGCGAGGTGTGGGCCGACCACGTCGCGGGCGGCACCATCCTGCTCGGTCGCGAGCTCTTCGAGCAGGTCGGCGGCTTCGGGCCGCTGGACCGCGGGGAGGACGCGCACCTCCTGCGCGCGGTCGAGGCGGCGGGGGGCCGCGTCTACCGCACCCACGGCCTGGGCTACGTCCTGCGGCGATCCGTCGGCGCCGACCACACCTGGAACCTTCCTCTCGCCCACTTCCTGCGAGTAGCCGCGAACCAGTGGCGCGGCTTTCGCCCGAGTGTGATTTTGGAAGCACCATGACGCCACGCATCAGGGGAAACGACTACACCGTCCTCCGGCCGCCCGCCCTGGGGTCGTCGTGGACGCCCCGCCTGCGGGTCAGCGTGGTCATCCCCGCGTACGCCGACCAGGCCAAGCTCGACCTCACCCTCGCCGGGCTGGCCAGGCAGACGTACCCGGCCGACCTGCTCGAAGTGATCGTGGTCGACAACGGCAGCGAGCCGCCGCTGCGCCTCCCGGAGATCCGGCCCCGCGGCACGCGGCTGCTGGTCTGCGAGACGCCGGGCCGGGCCAGGGCGCGCAACACCGGGCTGGCCGCCGCGACGGGCGACGTCATCCACTGGATGGACTCCGACGTCGTCCCCGAGCCGGAGGAGGTGGAGGCGCACATGCGCTGGCACCACCTCGCGCCCTACCTGTCGGTCACCTCCTACCTGCGCTTCACCACCGTCCCGCTCCCCGGCCCCGCCGACGTGGCGGGCACCGACGACCTGGCGAAGCTCTTCGAGCCCGCGGAGCCGCACGCCTGGATCGAGAACCTGGTCGAGCGGTCGCAGGGGCTGACCCGCTCGCCGCGGCCGTTCAGCATCCACATCGGCGGCGCGTCGTCGGTCTCCGCCCGGCTGTTCGAGCGGGCCGGGCCGATGGACCCCGACATGATCCTCGGCCAGGACACCGAGATGGGCTACCGGCTCGCCCAGGCGGGGGCCGTCTTCATCCCCGACCCGCAGGCCAGGGCCTACCACCTCGGCCCGTCCATGCGCATGCGCGACAGCGCGCCGGTCAACCGGGTCAGCCACGCCCTGGTCACCGACCGTGTCCCCGGCTACCGCTGGCTGCGCACCCATCCCTCCCGGCAGTGGAAGGTCCCGCAGGTGGAGGTCCTCGTGGACGCCACCGCGGGATCGTACGACGACGTCAGGGCCACCGTGGACGGCGCGCTGGCCGGCACGGTGACCGACCTGGCCGTCGTGCTGACCGGCCCGTGGGACGAGCTCGCGCCCGAGCAGCGCGCGCCGCTCAAGGACCCGCGCCTCGATCTCGTGCTGCTGCGCGCCCACTACACCCACGAGGGCCGCGTGCGGCTCGCCACGGCGGCGTCCGACACCGACTCGCCGTACCGTCTGCGCATCCCGCCCGGCTGGGTGCCGGGGGAGGACAGCATCGGCGAGCTGGTCGCGATGGCGCGCGAGCGAGAGCTCGGGCTGGTGAGCGCGCTCCTCGCCGAGGACGCCGGAGGCGTCACCGCCGCCCGCCTGGAACGCACCGAGGCGTTCTCCCGCGCCGCCCTGGTCGCGGAGGAGGGCGAGGACCTCGACGACGCCGTGGACGAGATGTTCGGCACGTACTGGGTCGACGGCGAGACCTACGGCTTCCAGCCCGGCGCGCAGGCCCCGGCGTACATGAACCCCCGCACCGCCTACCGCCAGCGGGTGCAGGCGCAGGCCGAGGTCGAGCGGCTGACCAAGGAGGTGGAGCGGCTGCGCGGACAGGTGACCAGGTGGCGCGACGAGGCGGCGCGGTGGCGCAAGTCCGCCGTCGAGTTCCGCCGGGAGATCGGCACCCTGCGGCGACAGGTCTCGGGGCTGCGCGGGCAGGTCTCGGCGCTGCGCCGCGACCGGGGCCTGCGTGGCATCGCCCGGGGCCTCACCCGGCCCTTCACGTTCAAGAAGACCTGACCGCCCCGGCCCCGAGCCTGCGGGCATGATGGTTCTGCCCTGCCCGTCCACTCCCCGCACCTGTCAGGAGCGGCGGAACAGACCCCGGCGGCGCGGCGGCGCGGCCTCCGGCTGCGGGGCCTGGGCGGCGGCCGGCTTCGGGGTGGTCTGCGGGGCGGCGGGCGCGGCGGGTTTCGCCGGGGTCTTGGGGAGTTCCTCGAACTCGCTCGCCGCGGCGTGCCGCACGCCGTGGGTCTGGGCGATCACGTCCGCCGGTTTCTCACCGGGAGCGGCGAGCCGGCGGGCGCGCGCGACGGCCTCGGTCCGCTCCAAAGTGGCCGTGCCTCCGCCCGGCAGGTCCAGGACCAGCAGGCCGATCCGCTCCTCCAGCATCGCCTTGACCGCACGCTCCAGCAGCGCCGGAGCCGGCGGGGCGTCGACGGGCGCCGTGTAGCGGAAGGGGACGGGCGCGGCGGTCGGCGCCGCCCGTTCCGCGAACCGCACCCGCGCGTCGTGCCCGAACGCCGCCCTGACCAGGGCGAGGTCGAAGGCCCCGGTCCCCGGCGCCCACCTGCGGCCGCCTTCGAGCGGCGACCAGGGGCCGGCCAGCGTCACCACGACGTCGGCGAGCGTGCCGCGCAGCACCGCGTCGACCGCCGCGACGATGCGCCGCTCGTCCGCCCCCGTCACGTCGAAGACGACCTCGACGTACGGCACGAGCCAGCGACGGCCGGGCTCCTTGCGCAGGTCGCGGCGGAGCGGGACCCGGTGCGCCAGGTGGGCCTCGACGAGCCGGACGATCGACCTGCCGTGCTCACCCCGCTGGGCGGGCAGGCCGAGATGCACGGCGCGGGCCTCCATGTCGGGGACGAACACCGCCCCCGCCTGGGCGAGCCGGTAGGCGAACTCGGTGTCCTGGCCGCGCACCACCTCGGGATCGAAGCCCCCGACCTCGCCGAGCAGGGCCCGCCGCAGGGAGACCGTCGGACCGGTGCAGACCTGGTAGGGGTTCTTGCTGGCCCGCAGGCCGTCGAGACGGCGGATGGTCTCCTCGGTCGAGCTGGACACCAGCGCAGAGGGGTCGAACAGGTCCTCCGGCGCGCCGTGCCGTACGGCCTCGTGGACCTGCCCGGGCGTGAGGGCCGGCTCCTCGGCGAACTTCTTGCCGCCGATGGTGACGAGGTAGTCGGTGAGGTGATGCCAGCGGAACAGCGCCTCCAGGTGCTCGCGCGAGATCACCATGTCGGCGTCGAGGCGCTGCACGATCTCGCCCTCGGCCGCCGCGATGCCGGCGTTCATCGCGTGCCCGGCGCCCCAGCCGCCGGGCGGGACGACCACGACGCGGGTGTTCTCGGGCCGCAGATCGGGCAGGCGCAGCGGGGGATCGCTGCGGTCGTCCACCACGATCACCTCGGTGAGGCGCGCGGGATAGGTCTGCGCGGCCAGCGCGGCCAGCGTCAGGTCGAGGCGGTGCTGCCCGCCGTGCGCGGGGATGACGACACTCGCGCTGAGCGTGGGCGTCCAGCCGCCGATGGGCGGCGGCGTGAGCGGAGAGTAGTCGTTGTGGCGAATCCTCGGCCGGGGCTCCACGCCCGTCAGGTGGGCCAATCCTCGTCCTCTACAGCGATGGTCAAAGGGCGGCTCCACAGTAGCGAAACCCGCTGACAGTTCCCTAAGGTGGCGCCCAATATGTCCATTTGGTGGACAACGAAGTCCGCACGTCAAACGGTTGGCCGTAGACTCGGTGACCGATACCCCTGGTGACACGCGTGTGCGCGCGTGGGAGGAGCGACCAATGTTCAGGGCTTGGCGTGGCCTGATCGAGGAGTACCGCGACCGTCTGCCGGTCTCCACGACGACGCCCGTGGTGACCCTGCTCGAGGGCGGCACGCCGCTCGTCCCGGCCAGGCGGGTGTCCCAGATCACGGGCTGTGACGTCCATCTCAAGGTCGAGGGCCTCAACCCGACCGGCAGCTTCAAGGACCGCGGCATGACCGTCGCGATCAGCAAGGCGGTCGAGGAGGGCGCCCAGGCGGTCATCTGCGCGTCCACCGGCAACACCAGCGCCTCGGCCGCCGCCTACGCCGTACGGGCCGGGCTGACCTGCGCCGTCCTCGTGCCGCGTGGGAAGATCGCGATGGGCAAGCTCGCCCAGGCGCTGGTCCACGGCGCCAGGCTGCTCCAGGTCGAGGGCTCGTTCGACGACTGCCTGGAGATGACCAGGAAGCTCGCGGAGACGTACCCGATCGCGCTGGTCAACTCCGTCAACCCGCACCGCCTGCAGGGCCAGAAGACGGCGGCCTTCGAGGTCGTCGACGCGCTCGGCGACGCGCCCGACGTCCACTGCATCCCGGTCGGCAACGCCGGCAACATCTCGGCGTACTGGATGGGCTACAAGGAGTACGCAGACGACGGCGTGGCCACCAAGCGGCCGCGAATGCTGGGATTCCAGGCGAGCGGCGCGGCGCCGCTGGTCGGGGGCAGCCCCGTGACCCACCCGCAGACGATCGCCACGGCGATCAGGATCGGCAACCCCGCCTCCTGGCGGCTCGCCGAGGCCGCCCGCGACGAGTCCGGGGGCGACATCCAGGCCGTCACCGACCGCCAGATCGCCGCGGCGTACAAGCTGCTCGCGCAGGAGGAGGGCGTGTTCGTCGAGCTCGCCTCGGCCGCGAGCGTCGCCGGCCTGCTCCAGGCGCACGAGCAGGGCCTGCTCACGCCGGGACAGCGGGTCGTGTGCACCGTGACCGGCAACGGACTGAAGGACCCCGACTGGGCCATCTCCGGCGCCCCGGCGCCCGTGACGATCCCGATCGACGCCTACGCCGCCGCGGCCGCGCTCGGACTCGCCTGACCGGCCCTCTCATTTCGCCCATCAAAGGGTTCAGGTGACGAATTGACGGAAAGTCACGGCGTCGTCGTCCGCGTGCCGGCGACGAGCGCCAACCTCGGCCCCGGTTTCGACAGCCTCGGCCTCGCGCTCGACCTGTACGACGAGGTAGAGGCCGAGATCTCCGGCTCGCCCGGCGTGCGGATCGCCGTGGAGGGCCAGGGCGCCGGTGAGCTGGACGAGGGCGAGGGCCATCTCGTCGTCACAACCATGCGCGCGACGTTCGACCGCATGGGGTTCGCCCAGCCGGACGGCATCGCGCTGCGCTGCCGCAACCGGATTCCGCACGCCCGGGGGCTCGGCTCGTCGTCGGCGGCGATCTGCGCCGGCATCCTCGCGGCCCGCGCCCTCGTACGGGGGCGGGGCGCGGGGGATCTGCCGGACGCCGAGGTGTTCGCGCTGGCCACCGAGCTGGAGGGGCATCCCGACAACGTCGCGCCGTGCCTGGCGGGCGGTCTCACCATCGCGTGGACGGACCAGTCGGGAGCGGCGAGTATGGTGAAACTGAGTCCACACGAGGACGTCCGGCCGGTGGCGTTGATCCCGGACTTCCGGTTGTCCACGGAGGAGGCTCGGGGGCTGCTGCCGAAGGACGTACCGCATTCGGACGCGGCGGCCAACGCGGGGCGGGCGGCTCTGCTCGTCGCGGCGCTGACACAGAGACCGGAACCGGATCTCCTGCTCGCCGCCACCGAGGACCGCCTGCACCAGAGGTACCGCGCGCCCGCGATGCCCCGCACCGCCGAACTGGTGCGACGGCTCCGCGAGGCCGGGGTGCCCGCCGTCGTTTCGGGGGCAGGTCCGACTGTTCTCGCGTTGACGACACAGGACACCAAGGATTTGATCGCGCCAGAAGTGGGTAATGACTGGCACATCCAGCCAATGAACGTCGACCCGCTTGGTGCGTACGTTCGGTTTCCCGAGACACGCTGATGTTTCTTCGACCTTCAGGGAATAGCTGTGCGCGCTGGTGATGTTAGGCTGATAGCCGCACCAGGTGCCCCCGTGTTGGGTGCGTGCTTGTCATTCGCACATCGCTGCACTTCGCCTCGCGTCCTTCGACGCGGGCAGGGCGATTTCCCCGGAACCGTTTCCTCCAGTCGGCACACCTTCGGGTGGCATGGCCGGGGGCGGCGTTCTCGGAGACATGCGCGTTCGAACCACCAAGACATCTGGTCGGTGGCGGCAATCCGGGGGATCGCCCCCGGGCACCTACCGCTCGCGAATCCCGAGGGTCATCGACACATGAGATTCGCGAAGCCCGACCCGGTCTGTCCCGCCGGGTCGCATCACCGGGACGCCTGGACGCACGATTCTGGCGCCCGACCCCTGGGAAGGACCCTTAGTTGAGCGACACCACCGAACTCCTCTCCGACGGCCAGGCCGCCGGCGACACCCCCACTTCCGCCCCGGCCCGTCCGCGACGTCGCTCCGGCACCGGCCTGGCTGGCATGGTGCTCCCCGAGCTTCAGGCCCTGGCGACCAGCCTCGGCATCACGGGGACCGGACGGATGCGCAAGAGCCAGCTCATCGCGGCCATCCAGGAGAAGCAGGGCGGATCGGGAGAGGCCGCGGCCGAGCCGAAGGCCGCCGCCGAGGCGCCCGCGGTCGCCGAGCGCCCCGCCCGTGGGCGCCGGGAACGTTCCCGCGCCGCCGCGGCGCCCGCACCCGAGGCGCCCGCCGCCACGCCCGCTGCCGAGCCTGCCGTCGCGGCGCGTGAGGAGCGTCCCGTGGTCGAGGCCGCGCCGGCCGTGGTCTCCGACGCCGCGCAGAACGGCGTCGCCGCCGTCGCCGAGCCGCAGGCCGAGGCCGCCCAGTCCGAGACCCGCGCCGAGCGGCCCGAACGCGGCGAGCGCCGCGAGCGCCGCACGCGCGGTGAGCGGGGCGAGCGGAGCCGCGAGCGCGACGGCCGCGGCGACCAGCGCGGCGACCGCGCCGCCGACGCCGGGGACGGCGGCCAGGGCCGCCGCGACCAGCAGGGCCGCAGCGACAACCGCGGCGACAACCGCGGCGACAACCGCGGCGACAACCGCGGTGACAACCGCTCCGACGGCCGTGACGGCCGCTCCGACGGGCGCGGCGACAGCCGTACGGACAGCCGCGCGGACGGCAAGGGCGACCAGCAGGGCGAGGACGGCCGCGGGCGCCGTGGCCGCTTCCGCGAGCGCGGCCGCCGCGGGCGCGACCGCTTCGAGGGCAACGAGCCGGTCATCAGCGAGGACGACGTCCTGATCCCGATCGCCGGCATCCTGGACATTCTCGACAACTACGCCTTCGTGCGGACCAGCGGCTACCTGCCGGGTGCGAACGACGTCTACGTCTCTCTCGCCCAGATCCGCCGCAACGGCCTGCGCAAGGGCGACGTCATCACCGGCGCCGTCCGGCAGCCGAGGGACGGCGAGCGGCGTGAGAAGTTCAACGCCCTCGTCCGCCTCGACACCGTCAACGGCATGGACCCGGAGCAGGCCCGCCAGCGGCCCGACTTCAACAAGCTCACGCCGCTCTACCCGCAGGAGCGCCTGCGCCTGGAGACCGAGCCGAACGTCCTGACCACGCGGATCATCGACCTCGTCTCGCCGATCGGCAAGGGCCAGCGCGGCCTGATCGTGTCGCCGCCCAAGGCCGGCAAGACCATGGTGCTCCAGGCGATCGCCAACGCGATCACGCGCAACAACCCCGAGTGCCACCTGATGGTCGTCCTCGTGGACGAGCGTCCGGAAGAGGTCACCGACATGCAGCGGTCGGTCAAGGGCGAGGTCATCCACTCGACCTTCGACCGCCCGGCCGAGGACCACACCACGGTCGCCGAGCTCGCCATCGAGCGGGCCAAGCGTCTGGTGGAGCTGGGCCACGACGTCGTCGTCCTGCTCGACTCGATCACCCGTCTCGGTCGCGCGTACAACCTCGCGGCGCCCGCGAGCGGCCGCATCCTGTCCGGTGGTGTCGACTCGACAGCGCTCTACCCGCCGAAGCGGTTCTTCGGCGCCGCCCGCAACATCGAGAACGGCGGCTCGCTGACGATCCTCGCCACGGCTCTCGTCGAGACCGGCTCCAAGATGGACGAGGTCATCTTCGAGGAGTTCAAGGGCACCGGCAACATGGAGCTCAAGCTCAACCGGTCGCTGGCGGACAAGCGAATCTTCCCGGCGGTGGACGTGGACGCGTCCGGCACCCGCAAGGAGGAGATCCTGCTGGGCAAGGAGGAGCTGTCCATCGTCTGGAAGCTCCGCCGGGTCCTGCACGCCCTCGACATGCAGCAGGCGCTGGAGCTCCTTCTGGAGAAGATGAAGGAGACCAAGTCCAACGCCGAGTTCCTGCTCCAGGTGAAGACGACCACGGTCAGCAACGACCGCGACTGACGCCTTTTCGACCGACGCCCCGGACGGCCTCGCCGTCCGGGGCGTCGGCCTTTCCGGGCCCCGGCGAGCCCGCACAACGTGGGCGGATCGGCCGGCGGACGCCGCACCGTCGCCTGGGGAGTTCCCGCCCCCGGTCGCCACGACGACCCCGGTGCGGGTTGTCCCCCATGGGCCGGTGAGGGCTCGCCCCGTTCCCTCCGGACGTCCGGCTTGGCAGGCTTTGTGCGAGCGCGCACGCGCGGAGGCCATCGAGGCATCGCGGCGTGCGCCGTTCCACGGGGAAGGCGCGTGCCGTACGGGAGGGCGGGAGGCGACGATGAGCGCCGGGACGGCGGCCGGGGACAGCCGGTCATTACGGGAGCGGGTGCCGATCGGGCGTCCGGGGCCGCTGCGGGTCGCCCTCGATCCGATGACGTGGCGCGCCGCGCCGTATTTGCTGATCAGCGTGTTCTTCGGTGGGTTCTGGGTGGCTTTCATTGGAATCGCCCTCCCCGTGTCGGCCGTGTCCGTCCTCGTCTGGGTGGGGATTCCGCTGCTGGTGCTCACCGTGCTCACCTGGCGCGGGGCCGCGAAGCTGGAGCGCCGGCTGCTCCGGCTGGCGTTCGGCGTGCGGATCGCCGACCCCTACCGTCCCCGTCCGCGCGGCGCGGGAGTCATGCGCCAGGTGGACTGGCTGTTCGGCGATCCGGCCACCTGGAAGGACCTCGGCTACCTGCTCCTGCTGCTGCCGCTGGGCGCACTGGAGTGCTTCGTGTCGCTCACGCTGTGGGGGAGCGGGCTCACCCTGGCCACCGGGCCGTTCGCCGCGCTGCTGGGCCTGCAGACCAGGGCGGGGGAGCGCCTCCAGTACGGCCCGTGGCCCGGGTCGCTGCTGTGGACGCTGCTCGGCCTGGCGATCCTGGTCGTCGCCATGTACGCGGTGCGGGCGATGGCATGGCTGCACACGACGATCGCGACCGTCCTGCTCGGCGCCGACGACCCGTCCCGGCTCCGCGCCCAGGCGGAGCGGCTGCGTGCCAGCCGGGCCAGGGGAGTCCACACGGCCGAGGCCGAGCGGCGGCGCATCGAGCGCGACCTGCACGACGGCGCCCAGCAGCGGCTCCTGTCCGTCGCCCTCGACCTCGGGCGGGCGCTGGCCAAGTTCGACGAGGACCCGGCGGCGGCCCGCGAGCTCGTCGCCGGGGCCCACGCGGGGACGAAGGCCGCGATCGCGGAGCTACGCGACCTCGCCCGCGGGATCTACCCCGCCATCCTCACCGACCGCGGTCTCGACGCGGCCCTGTCCTCGCTCGCCGCACGCGCGACGGTGCCGGTGGACGTGCGGGTGGAGCTCGCGGACCGGCCGCCGCCCGCCGTCGAGACCATCGCGTACTTCGTCGTGGCCGAGACGCTCGCGAACATGGCCAAGCACTCCGGCGCCACGGGGGCGTCGGTCAGCGTGTGCCGTCGTGAGTCGAACGTGGTGGTCGAGGTCCGCGACGACGGTGCGGGCGGGGCGGTGGCCGTGCCGGGCGGCGGCCTGGCCGGTCTGGCCGACCGCGCCGCGACGATCGACGGTGTGCTGACCGTGCACAGCCCGGCGGGAGGGCCGACGGTCGTCCGTGCCGAACTGCCCTGCACCTGGTGATCGCCATGCATAGGGTGGGCCCATGCGTGTGGTGATCGCCGAGGATTCCGTGCTGCTGCGGGAGGGGATGGCGCGGCTCCTGGAGGACGCGGGGATCGAGACGGTCGCCGGGGTGGGCGACGGCGCCGGCCTCGTGGCGGCGGTGGCCGAGCATCGGCCGGACCTCGCGATCGCCGACGTGCGCATGCCGCCCACGCACACCGACGAGGGGCTGCGCGCGGCCATAGAGGTGCGTGGACGGCGGCCCGGCTTCCCCGTCCTGGTGCTCTCGCAGTACGTCGAGGAGCGGTACGCCACCGAGTTGATCGGCGCGGGCGCCACGGCCGTGGGTTACCTGCTCAAGGAGCGGGTCGCCGACGTCGCCGAGTTCGTCGAGGCGGTGCGGCGGGTCGCCGCGGGCGGCACCGTGATCGACCCGGAGGTGGTCGCCCAGCTGCTGAGCCGCCGCCGGGCCGGGCTCGACGCGCTCAGCGGCCGGGAGCGCCAGGTGCTGGGGCTCATGGCGGAGGGCAGGTCGAACACCGCCGTCGCGTCCCGGCTCGGCGTCAGCGAGGGCACCGTGGAAAAGCACATCTCGCAGATATTCCTCAAGCTCGGTCTCGACCCCGCGCCCGGCGACCACCGCCGCGTCCTCGCCGTGCTGGCGTACCTGAGGCGTACCTGACGCGGCCCGACCGGCGCCCGGTCCCGGGGAATAGCCTATGGCCTGGGATGGTTGGAGGATCTGGCACACTGGTAGCCGAACCGCAGCGGTACCGGTTCCCGCACCGCGCATCACAGGTGTGCCGATGCGCGCAGGCCGTGACAGACGGAGCGACCCGGCGACCGCGCCTAGCGTTAGGACTGAGACATGAAGCCCGACATCCACCCGGAGTACGTGGTCACCCAGGTGACCTGCACCTGCGGGAACACCTTCACCACGCGTAGCACCGCGGTGAACGGCGTGATCCACGCCGACGTCTGCTCCGCCTGCCACCCCTTCTACACGGGCAAGCAGAAGATCCTCGACACCGGTGGCCGGGTGGCGCGCTTCGAGGCGCGCTTCGGCAAGAAGGCCCAGGGCAAGTAGCTCCTCCAGGACGCCGGCTCGGGGGCGCCCCTCTCTTGGGGCGTCTCCGGGTCGGCGTTCTTGGTGATTACGGCCTTTACCGAGGAGCTTGAGCAAAGGAGCGTGCGGTGAACCTCGACGAGATCATGAGTGAGTACGCGGATCTGGAACTGCGACTCGCCGACCCCGCCGTACACGCCGACCAGGGCAAGGCGCGGACGTACGGCAAGCGTTACGCGGAGCTCACGCCGATCGTCGCGACGTACCGGGAGCTCGAAGGCGTGCGGCAGGACCTCGCGGCCGCGCGCGAGCTCGCGTCGGAGGACCCGGCGTTCGCGGAGGAGGCGGCCGAGCTGGAGGGCCGCATCCCGGTGCTGGAGGAGAAGCTCACCCGTCTCCTGGTCCCGCGCGACCCCAACGACGACAAGGACGTCATCATGGAGATCAAGGCGGGCGAGGGCGGCCAGGAGTCCGCCCTGTTCGCCGGAGACCTCCTGCGGATGTACCTCAGGTACGCCGAGCGGGTCGGTTACAAGACCGAGATCATCGACGCGCAGCATTCCGACCTCGGCGGCTACAAGGACGTCACCGTCGCCATCAAGGGCAGGGAGGGCGTCTGGTCGCGGCTCAAGTTCGAGGGCGGCGTGCACCGCGTCCAGCGGGTGCCGGTGACCGAGTCGCAGGGCCGCATCCACACCTCGGCCGCCGGAGTGCTCGTCTATCCCGAGGCCGAGGAGGTCGACGTCCAGATCGACCCCAACGACCTGCGCATCGACGTGTTCCGCTCCAGCGGCCCCGGCGGCCAGAGCGTCAACACGACCGACTCCGCCGTGCGGATCACCCACCTGCCCACCGGCGTCGTCGTCTCCTGCCAGAACGAGAAGAGCCAGCTCCAGAACAAGGAGTCGGCGCTGCGCATCCTGCGCGCCCGGCTGCTCGTGATGGCGCAGGAGGAGGCCGAGGCGGCCGCGATGGCCGAGCGCAAGTCGCAGGTGCGCACGGTCGACCGCTCCGAGCGGATCCGCACCTACAACTTCCCGGAAAACCGCATCTCGGATCACCGTGTGGGCTTCAAGGCCTACAACCTGGACCAAGTCCTGGACGGCGATCTCGACGCGGTGATACAGGCTTTGCTCGACGCCGAACTCGCGGAGAAGCTGGCCGCTCATTCATGAGCCGGCGGCGAGCCTGATGAGGGGACGATGGGAGAAGCGGTGATGGAGGTGGGTCCCCAGATGACCGTGGGCCGTTCCGGGGGCCCTTCTGCCCATGACCGGCGCTCCCCGGGCCACGCCGCGACGACCGTGCTGTAAGAGATCATGACCTTCCTGCTCGACGAAATCGCCCTCGCCACCGCCCGGCTCGCCGAGGCGGGAGTGCCGTCACCCCGAACGGACGCCGAGGAGATCGCGGCCTTCGTGCACGGCGTCCCGCGCGGCAAGCTGCACACGATCAAGGACGCCGACTTCGACGCGCGGTTCTGGGAGGGCGTCGCCCGGCGCGAGGCACGCGAGCCGCTGCAGCACATCACCGGCCGGGCCTACTTCCGCTACCTCTCCCTCGAGGTGGGCCCGGGCGTGTTCGTGCCCAGGCCGGAGACCGAGGTCGTGGCCGGCTGGGCGATCGACCGGTTGCGCGAGATGGACGTCGCCTCTCCCGTCGTGGTCGACCTCGGCACCGGTTCCGCGGCCATCGCGCTGTCGATCGCGCAGGAGGTCGCGCTGGCGCAGGTGCACGCCGTCGAGATCGACCCCGTGGCGTACGGCTGGGCCAAGCGCAACATCCTCGAACACGGCCAGGGCCGCACCACCCTGCATCCGGAGGATCTGGCCGACTGCCTGCCGGAACTGAACGGCCAGGTGGATCTGGTCATCTCCAATCCGCCGTACATTCCGCCTGGAGCGGTCCCGCGCGACCCCGAGGTGCGCGACTACGATCCCTCGCGGGCCCTGTACGGGTCGGGGGAGGACGGGCTGGACGAGGTGAGAGCCGTCGAGCGCACGGCGCGGCGGCTGCTGCGGCCGGGCGGGTTCGCCGTGGTCGAGCACGCCGACCAGCAGGGCAACGCCGTCTATTGGCTGTTCGCCGAGGAGAACGGCTGGCGCGACGTGCGGTTGCGCCAGGACCTGACCGGCCGGGACAGGTTCGTCACGGCCCGGCTGACCCAGGACTGACTCGAACGCGGCGGCGGAGCCGGGCGGGACACGTGGAAGGATGGCTTCGTGAGCCGACGGTATGACTGTGCTGACCAGACCGAGCGGACGGCCGGGCTGACCGACGCCGCCTCGGCCGTACGCCGGGGCGATCTCGTGGTGCTTCCCACCGACACCGTCTACGGGATCGGCGCCGACGCCTTCACCCCTTCCGCGGTCAACGCGCTGCTGGAGGCGAAGGGCCGGGGCAGGGAAACGCCCGTGCCCGTCCTCGTGGGCACCGTGCGGGCCGCCAACGCCCTCGTGGAGAGCCTCGGGACGTACGGGCAGGACCTGGTGGACGCCTTCTGGCCCGGGCCGCTCACACTCATCCTCAGGGCCAACCGGTCGCTGTCGTGGGACCTCGGCGACAGCAAGGGAACGGTCGCCGTCCGCATGCCGCTGCACCCGGTCGCGCTGGATCTCCTCAAGGAGACCGGCCCGATGGCGGTCTCCAGCGCCAACCGGTCCGGCAACCCGCCGGCCGTCACGGCGGACGAGGCCGAGGAGCAGCTCGGCGACTCGGTGGCCGTCTACCTCGACGGCGGCCCCTGCGACGACAACGTGCCGTCCACGATCCTCGACCTGACCACCGCCGTGCCCCGGGTGCTGCGCAAGGGCGCCATCCCCGTGGACAAGATCCGCAACCTCGTCGGGTACCTCGCGACCGAGGAGTGACCGCGCTCCGGAGGTGCGTCTCGTATCGTGAGACGCCGTTGGGGCTCTGATCAGGGCGATCGATGCCGTCTGGCTATCGGGCTTCTTTACTGATGCCACCCCGGCTACCGTGAAGTGCGCCGATATCTCTGTGGAGGCGCGCCCATGGCCAAGCTCGACGGGATGGATCCGAAGCTCGTCCGTGAGTTGCTGTCGCAGGTTCAGCACGCCGCGAGGCAGATGGACGGCATCGAGGCCCGGGTCACCCAGTTGACGCGTACGGCGGGCGTCTCCGTGCACGTGACCCACCGGCCGTCGCAGGTCGCCGACGCGTGCTCGACGATGGCCAAGGACGTCACCGACCGTGTGGTCCTGCTGGAGAAGAAGGAGAAACAGCAGAGCGCCGGCAAGGCCCCCACGGCCCACGGCGCCTCCTTCACGCAGGAGAGGGACACCACCGCGCCGGCCGACGATCCGGCGCCGAAGTCCGGCGCGCAGGGCGACAAGGGAGACGCCAAGCCCGATCACCCCGATCACAAGGCTGATGGCAAGGCCGAGCACAAGGCTGACGGCAAGGCCGAGCACAAGGCCGACGGCAAGCCGGACGCGAAGCCCGACGGCAAGGGCGAGGGCAAGGCCGACGGTAAGGCGGCCCACGACAAGCATGAAGGCTCCCGGTCGTCGTCCGCCCATGGTTCGGGCGATTCCGGCACTGCCGCGAAGGGTGAGACCTCCCACCGGGCGCACAGTGCCGCCGACGGCGCGACCCGCGCGAACGGCGACGGCGGGGGTGGCGGCGTGGCGGAAGGGAAGCTGGCGGACAAGCCCTCCTACGGCACCGTCGAGGGTTCCCTCGCCCAGATGCCCTCCTCGACGCACGGTCCGGCCCACCCCGCCGACGCCACCGGTACGACCACAGACGCCAGTACGGGCGCGGGTACGGGCACGCCTCCGGCCACAGGTCCGGGCGGCGGCACCGGCGCGGGGACCGGCTCCGGTGCGGCCCAGGCGGGAAGCGCCAACGGCGCGGTGGGCACCGGCGACGCGGGCGCGACCGGCGGCGGCTCCGGACAGGCTCACCAGTCCGCCGGTCCGGGTCAGCCGGTCGGTGGCGATCAGGTTGTGGGCCAGGACCAGGGCACGAGCCACGCCCAGCCCGTCGCCGACCGCCAGGGGGCGAGTCAGAGCCAGCCTGCCGGTCCGGGTCAGCCGGT
This sequence comes from Microbispora sp. NPDC046933, assembly GCF_040644635.1. Classification (NCBI taxonomy): domain Bacteria; kingdom Bacillati; phylum Actinomycetota; class Actinomycetes; order Streptosporangiales; family Streptosporangiaceae; genus Microbispora; species Microbispora sp. NPDC046933. The sequence continues at coordinate 139,406 of NZ_JBEYWW010000012.1, forward strand.
CGGTGGCGATCAGGTTGTGGGCCAGGACCAGGGCACGAGCCACGCCCAGCCTGTCGCCGACCGCCAGGGGGCGAGTCAGAGCCAGCCCGACGGCAGGCAGCAGCCCGTCGCGACGGGGCAGGACCAGACCCCGGGGCAGGGGACGCCGGTCGATTCGAAAGCGGCGGGGGAGCGGCCCTCCACTGCCGGAAACGACTCGGCGATCTACGACACCCCCGGCAAGGATCATCCGGACGACATCGACCCCGCCGGCCGACAGGTGACCGTCGTCGACGGCGTCAAGGTCGTCAGCACGCCGATGAACCAGCCCGGCGACGTCCAGACGCCCGGCGGGAACGTGCAGGCGGCAAGCGGCACCGGCGCACACCCGGACGGGCCGCCCGGGTTGGTGCCGCCCGCCGAGCCCACCAACCCGGCCGCGAACCGGCCTCCTCAACCCGGCCTGGCGCCCGGCGATCCCATGGGCGCCTATGTCGGCACTCCCGCCGACAACCTCTCTGGTGATCCGCTGGCCGCGGGCAACTCGAACGCCGTGCAGGGGACCCCCGCCGGCCACGGCGCGGTGACGGCGAGCGCCGGCGGTCACGCGTACACGGGCGACACGGGCGACACGGGCGACACGGCCGCGAGCGGCACGGCGACCGGGGCCGCGCACCCGGCGGACGCCGCCGGTAACGGGCAGGCGGCAGCCACCGCTGGAACGGCCACCGGCACGGCGCAACCTGCCGGCACCGCCGCCACGGCGGCAGGGACAGTTCACCCGGCGGGCACGGCCGACGTGGCGCCCGCCGCACCTGCGGGGACGAACGCGGCGAACGGCACGGCTCACCCGGCTGGGACGGCCGGTGCCACGGGTACGGCCGATGCGGCGCCCGCGCCATCAGGCGCGACGGGCACGGTGACCGGCAGCTTGCAGGCGATGGATACTCCTGGCACCGGGCATGCGGCGGGTACGACCGGTACGGTCACCGGCAACCTGCATGCGGTGGGGACGACGGCGGCCGGAGAGGCCCACACGGTGGGGACGACGGGAGCCGGAGACACCCACACGGCCGGGGCGGCGGGGGCAGCGGGCGCGACGGGTGCCGGTGGCGATGGCGCGACGGGTCACGCCGGGGCGCCCGGTGTGAGCGACAGGGCCGACGGCACGGCGGGTACGAGCGGGCGGGCGTGTGACAACGATGCCGCTACTGGCGCGACCGGGCCGGCCAGGGACGGCACGGGGACGTACGGCCCGGCCACGCACGGCGTGGGAACGCATGGCCACGGCACGCACGGCGCGGGGACGTACGGCCACGGCACGCACGGCGCGGGGACGCACGGCCACGGCACGCACGGCGTGGGAACGCACGGTCAGGGCGCGGATGGCGTGGGCGCATACGGTGCGGAGACCGACGGCACGGCGGGGACGCGGGACACCGGCCAGGCTCCGGCTCCCGACCCCCGATCGCTCGCCGCCGGGCAGCCCGGAGACGCGCTCACCTACCCCGCCCGCCACTCGGACGACGAGGCCGTGCCGCGCATGCTGGTGGACCACCATCGGGACATCGAGCCCGTGGACATGCCGGATATCGGCGTCCCTGAAGGGGAGTGGGGCAAGGACGACTGGGTAGCCAGGAAGATCCAGCCCGACGGGCCCGCGGGCAGCGTCGAAGCCGTCGAAGTCATCATCCGGAATCCGGAGAAGTGACGCGTGCGAGCGACGTTCCCGCACGGACGGTATCGGTCCGGGACCGGCACCCGGCGGAATGCGATGACCAACGCCGGCATGCTGGCCGGCTCCCCACAGGAGGCGCGATCGTGAGTTTCGTGGACCCGCCGGCGCCGACTCCGCTGCAGCCGGGGGAGACCCCGCCGGCACCGTCGAGCACCGACCTGCTCTCGCCCGGCGGGCAGCCGACGGGATGGGTGTTCAACCCGGAATACCAGAAGCTCGTGGACCTGTGGCTGCAGGTGGTCCCGCTGATGGACCAGCTCACCAAGTCGCTGGACAAACCGTACGAGATGGCGCGGAGCAGGGACGTGTGGGACGCCCCGGTCGCCGAGCGCTATGTCAAGGATCTGGCCGAATGGCGCAACCGGCTCGGGATGTACCGCCAGGCGGTGCTGACGGCGATCAGCGACCAGGCGGCGGACACGCCGCGCTGGATTCCGGGCAAGGCCGGCGCGCCGCACGCCTTCACCTCCTGAGAAGGTCCTGAGAACGTGCTGAGGACATGCTGAGAACCTCCTGGCGATCTCCCGGCCGGCGGCGACGCCCGCGCCGCGGTCTCGGGGCGGTCTACTCTTGGAGCGAAGACCGCCACCGGATTGTGAGGCGGTTCCATGGACAGTTCGGAGCCGTTTTACGGGCCTGACTTCGCCCGGCTCGCCGCGCAGGACCCGGACGTCGCCCAGCTGCTGCTCGACGAGGTCGCCAGGCTGCGCGGGGGGCTCCAGCTCATCGCCAGCGAGAATCTCTCCTCGCCCGCCGTCCTCGCCGCGCTCGGCTCGGTGCTCAACGACAAGTACGCCGAGGGCTATCCGGGCCACAGGTACTACCGCGGTTGCGAGGTGGCGGACCGCGCCGAGCAGATCGCCGTAGAGCGGGCCAAGCGGTTGTTCGGGGCAGATCATGTCAACGTGCAGCCCTACAGCGGCACCACGGCCATCCTGGCCGCGTACGCGGCCCTCCTGCAGCCGGGGGACACCGTCCTGGCGCTCGCGCTGGAGCACGGCGGCCACATCACCCACGGATCCAAGGTCAACTTCTCCGGCAGGTGGTTCCACGTCGTCTCCTACGGAGTCCGGCGGGACACCGAGACGATCGACTACGACGAGGTGCGGGACCTGGCGCTGCGCCACCGGCCTCGGGTGATCGTCTGCGGGGCCACGGCATACCCCCGGCTGATCGACTTCGCCGCCTTCCGGGCCATCGCCGAGGAGGCCGGAGCCTGGCTGCTGGCGGACGTCGCCCACGAGATCGGCCTCATGGCCGGCCGGGCCATCCCGTCGGCCGTGCCGTACGCGGACGTCGTGACCTTCACGACCCACAAGTCGCTGCGCGGCCCGCGCGGGGGAGGCGTGCTGTGCACCGGCGAGTTGGCGTCGGGGATCGACCGGGCGGTGTTCCCCTTCAGCCAGGGCGGGCCGCTGATGCACGTCGTCGCGGCCAAGGCGGTGGCGTTCGGCGAGGCGCTGCGGCCAGAGTTCCGGGCGTACGCCGCGTCGGTGGTGGACAACGCCAGGGCCCTGGCGGAGGGACTGGTGGACGAGGGACTGCGCGCGGTGTCGGGCGGCACCGACACCCACCTCGCGCTGGTCGACCTGCGGGGAACCGGAGTGAGCGGGGCGGAGGCGGAGCGGCGGTGCGCCGAGGCCGGCATCCTGCTCAACCACAACGCGATCCCGTACGATCCGGCGCCCGCGACCGTGACCTCCGGGATCAGGGTCGGCACGCCCTGCGTGACCACCCAGGGCATGGGCGTGGCGGAAATGAGAGAGATCGCGTCTCTCGTCGTCCGGGCCATCCGGCAGCCGGGTGCGATAACGTCGGTCCTCGAACGGGTAAAGGGGCTGACCGCGACGCATCCGGCATATCCCCGTTAGGGATAGGGCGATCTATGTCTTTTGCCCGTCACAACCGATCCGCCTATCCAGGAAACTAGGTCCGTGCGCGAATATCTCCTCTTGGCGCTCGTGGCGGCTGCGGTGACGTACCTGCTGGTGCCGCCGGTCAGGGTGTTCGCGCTGCGCATCGGCGCGGCACCCGAGGTGCGGGAGCGGGACGTGCACACGGTGCCCACTCCACGGCTGGGCGGGCTCGCGATGTTCGGCGGCATGGCGGCGGCGCTGCTGGTGGCCAGCAACCTGCCGTACGTCGGCAGCGCGTTCGACAGCGGCCAGACGGGTCAGACGATCACCGCCCTCCTCGCGGCCGGCGGCCTGATCGTCGTCACCGGTTTCCTGGACGACTGGCTCGGCATGGACGCGCTGGTCAAGCTCGGCGGCCAGATCGCGGCGGGCGGGCTGCTCGTCTACTTCGGCATGTACCTGCAGTTCCTCCCGATGCCACAGTCGATGGGCGGCTCCCAGGCCCTCGACAGGACCCTGTACACGATCCTCACCATCATGATCGTGGTCGTCGTGATCAACGCGGTGAACTTCGTCGACGGGCTGGACGGCCTGGCCGCGGGGATCGTCGGGATCGCGGCGATGGCGACCTTCGCCTACTCGATCGTGTTGCAGCAGACCGCGAGCGGGTCGCGGATCAACGGGACGGCCGCCATCGCGGCGATCCTCATCGGGATGTGCGCGGGCTTCCTGCCGCACAACTTCAACCCCGCCAAGATCTTCATGGGCGACACCGGCGCCATGCTGCTCGGCCTGCTGCTCGCCGCCTCGCTGATCACGAGCCTGTCGTCCGTCGAGCCGGACGCGGTCGTCGGCAAGATCAACCGGTTCCCGGTGATCCTGCCGCTGGTGCTGCCGATCGCGGTCGTGGTGCTGCCGCTGGCCGACCTGATCATGGCGGTCGTCCGGCGGACGTCGGCCGGGATGTCCCCGTTTGCCCCCGACCGCGGCCACCTGCACCACCGGATGCTCGACATCGGCCACTCCCACCGGCGCAGCGTCCTGATCATGTACGCGTGGACGTTCCTGTTCGCCTTCGCGATCGTGGGCCTGTCGATCGGGCGCGTGCCGCTCATCGTGTTCCCCCTGACGATCGTGCTCGCGGTGGCGGTGCTTGTGATCATGGGTCTGCCGCGGTGGCGATCGCGGCGCACCGCCCCGCAGGACCACAAGGACGACCAGAAGATCGGAGCACGTCCGGCCGGGAGCCGCTCGTCCGGCCCCGGCCCCGCCAGGCGCGGGACGACGGAGCACGACACGCTCGTCTTCCCCGTCGTCCCCCCGCCCGCCCCTCCCGTCCCCCCCGGCCAGGCCGCTCCCGCCGCCCCCGGCCAGGCGGTCCCTGGCGGGCTCCCGGCGCAGGGCCGGCATCCCTACCCCGGTCAGGGCGCCCCGGGGGCCCCGGGCGTCCCCCCCTCCACTTCCCGGGCCGACACCGGGACCTTCCGCTGAGCCGTCCCCACAGGTCGACGACGACCCGAAACGCCAGGTAAAGGTGGCACTCCGGGGCTTGTGATAGCTTTCACTAGCAAGGGGCGAGACCAACGACGCCCCAGCAGGTAGCAATCGCTCGTTTGACAACCGATTCTGGAGTCCCATTGCAGGCCAACGACGTGCGCGTTCTCAAGGGCGCCGCCGTGCCGACCTTGATCGTCGGTCTCCTCGCCGCGCTCGTCGCGGTGTTCACGACCGGGGCCAAGGGTGCGTTGGGCGCCGGCATCGGTCTCGTCCTCGTCGCCGCCTTCTTCACCGTCGGCCTGGTCGTCGTCTCCTGGGCGGGCCGGGTCTCACCCATGGCGATGATGGCGGCCGCCGTGCTGGGTTACGTCGTCAAGATCCTCGCGATCATGGCGATGATGAACGCCTTCTCCGGCACCACCGCGTTCGACTCCCGGGTGTTCGCGCTCAGCGTCATCGCGTGCACGCTCACGTGGACCATCGGTGAGATGCGCGGATTCATGAAATTGAAGATGCTTTATGTGGAGCCTGAGGCGAAGGTTCCCGGGCAGGGCCGCGGATGACCGTGCGTACGGGGCAGCCCGATATGACTAGTCCGCATGGCTCCTGCTATCGTCGTGCCCGCGATGAGCGAACAGGAGCGCAGGCCCGAGACCGACGGCCGCGACTTCGCCGACGCCGCCTGGTCGGTCCCGAGCTATCTGCTGTCCGGGATCCTGGTATGGGGCGGCCTCGGCTGGTTGCTGAGCTGGTGGACCGGCGTGCACGCGTTCATCCCCATAGGCGTCATTCTCGGGGTCGGGCTGGCTGCCTACCTCGTCTATCTGAAGTACGGCCGCTGACAGCCGGCCCGCTTCCCACGCTCTTCTGTTGATCCAATCGTTGAAGGGAACGCCCGTGCGCGAGCGTAGCGAACGGACGAACAAGCACATGCTTCGGGCATTCGGCCCCGAGCAGGTAGGCGAGGTGGCCAAGTGACCCCCCTCATGCTCGTCGCCGAGGACAACTTCACGGCGCCGGGACCGTCCATCTTCGACTTCCCTCCGTTGTATGAGGGTGCCCCGTCCTGGCTGACCAAGCCGGTGCTCATGGCGATCTTCGGCGCCATCGTGGTGTCCGCCCTCGCGTGGAGCGCCTTCGCCAACCCGAAGCTCGTGCCCCGGGGCATGCAGAACATCGGCGAGATGGGCTACCAGTTCGTCCGTGACCAGGTCGCCCGGCCGTTCCTGGGCAAGGACGCCGAGCGGTGGATGCCGCTGCTGCTCAGCCTGTTCTTCCTGATCCTGCTGTGGAACCTTTTCGGTGTCGTCCCGCTGATCCAGATCCCGGTCGCGTCGCACATCGCGTTCCCCATCGTCTTCGCGGTCACCATCTACGTGATCAAGATCTATCTGGGCGTCAAGCACCAGGGCCTCGGCGGTTACTTCAAGAACATGATGTTCCCGCCCGGACTGCCCAAGGCGATCTACGTCCTGCTGGCGCCGATCGAGTTCCTGTCGAACCTGATCATCGCGCCCTTCACCCACGCCGTCCGACTCTTCGCGAACATGTTCGCCGGCCACCTGATCCTGGCCTTCTTCAGCATGGTCGGCTTCTGGTTCCTGTTCGAGAAGCTCACCCCTCTCGGCGCGGGCCTCGGTGTCGTGGGCGCGGTCATGACGATCGCGATGACCGGCTTCGAGATGTTCATCCAGTTCCTGCAGGCCTTCCTGTTCACCCTGCTGGCCGCCATGTACATCGGCGGCTCGCTGCACCCCGACCACTGACGGATCTCTGAGACCCGCCCCTGACGTAGACCAGACCGGTGAGTGAGGCACTCACCGGCCGACCAGTAAAGGAAGAACACCAATGAGCGTTCTCGCTGCGGCCACCGGCGTCATCGGCAACCTTGGTGCCATCGGCTATGGCCTCGCCGCCATCGGCCCCGGCATCGGCGTGGGCATCATCTTCGGCCAGGGCGTGCAGGCCATCGCCCGCCAGCCCGAGGCGTACGGCCTGATCCGGCAGAACATGCTGCTCGGCTTCGTCCTCACCGAGGCGCTGGCCCTCATCGGCCTCGTCGCCCCGTTCATCTACCCCACGAGCTGACGTACCCACTCTGACGGAAGGCTGCACCTATGACTCTGGCAGCTAACACCCTCGCGGCGGAGACGAACAACCCGCTCCTGCCGCACGTTTACGAGCTGGTCGTCGGCAGCTTCGCCTTCCTCGTCGTCTTCCTCGTCGTCGGAAAGATCCTCACCCCGCGTATCCAGAAGACGCTGGCCGAGCGGACCGAGGCTATCGAGGGCGGCATCAAGAAGGCCGAGGACGCCCAGGCCGAAGCCCAGCGCACTCTGGAGCAGTACCGGGCGCAGCTCGCGGAGGCCCGCCAGGAGGCGGCCCGCCTGCGCGAGGAGGCCCGCGAGCAGGGCGCCGCGATCAAGGCCGAGCTCCGCGAGGAGGCCCAGGCCGAGGCGCGGCGCATCGTCGAGGCGGCTCACGCCCAGATCGAGGCCGACCGCCAGCAGGCGCTCACCCAGCTGCGCGGTGAGATCGGGCGCCTGTCCACGGAGCTGGCGAGCCGCATCGTCGGCGAGTCGCTCGAGGACGAGGCCCGCCAGCGCCGCATCGTGGACCGGTTCCTCGAAGAGCTCGAGGGCCGGCCGGAGGCGGTCCGCTGATGCGCGGCCTCAGCAGGACCGCCCTCACGGAGGTCGAGGAGCGGTTCAACACCGCCGCCGCGGCCGCCGACCTCGGCGCCCTCGCCGAGGAGCTGTTCGCCGTCGCCGACCTTTTCGACCGTGAGCACGGGCTGCGCCGGGGTCTTTCCGACCCCTCGCGCCCGGCCGAGCAGAAGGAGAGCGTCCTGCGCTCCCTGCTGCAGGGCAAGGTCGGCGACGCCACGCTGGAGATCGCGGTCGCCGCCGTCAGGGCCAAGTGGTCCAAGGCCGGCGACCTGCCGGACGCCCTGGAGCGCGTCGGCGTGATGTCCGCGGCCGCCGAAGCCGAGTCGGAGCGCCGCCTCGACGACGTCGAGGACGAGCTGTTCCGCTTCGGCCGCATCCTCGCCGCCAACCCGGAGCTGCGCCGCGCGCTCAGCGACCCGGCGGTCCAGGCCGAGCACAAGCGCGACCTGCTCGCCACGCTGCTCAGCGGCAAGGCCGCATCCTCCACCGTACGGCTCGTCACGCAGGCTGTTGTGCACCCGCGGGGACGTAGCCTGGAGTCGGCACTGGAGGAGTTCGGCTGGATCGTCGCGCGGGCGCGCGAGCGACTGGTGGGCGTGGTCCGCAGCGCGGTGCCGCTCTCACAACAGCAGAAGCAGCGGCTCGCGGCCTGGCTGCGAGCCACCTACGGGCGAGACGTCCACCTGAACGTCGAGGTGGACCCGGAGGTGCTCGGTGGGTTCTCCGTGAGGGTCGGAGACGACTACATCGACACCACGATCGCCGGACGTATCGAAGAAGTCCGCCGCCGGTTGGCCGGCTGAGGCGAATAGGGAGACAAGAAAGAGATGGCGGAGCTTACGATCCGGCCGGACGAGATCCGGGACGCCCTTGAGCGCTTCGTCCAGGCGTACGAGCCGGAAGGTGCCGCGCGCGAGGAGATCGGGACCGTCGTCGACGCCGGGGACGGCATCGCCCATGTCTCCGGCCTTCCCTCGGCGATGGCGAACGAGCTGCTCGAGTTCGAGAACGGCACCCGCGGCCTGGCGCTGAACCTCGACGTCCGCGAGATCGGTGCGGTCGTCCTGGGTGACTTCAGCGGCATCGAGGAGGGCCAGCAGGTCCGCCGTACCGGCGAGGTCCTGTCGGTGCCGGTCGGCGACGACTTCCTCGGCCGCGTGGTCGACCCCCTGGGCAACCCGCTCGACGGCAAGGGCCCGATCGCCGCCGAGGGCCGCCGCGCCCTCGAGCTGCAGGCCCCCTCGGTGGTCCAGCGCCAGCCGGTGAAGGAGCCGCTGCAGACCGGCCTCAAGGCGATCGACGCCATGACGCCGATCGGCCGCGGCCAGCGTCAGCTGATCATCGGCGACCGCGGCACCGGCAAGACCGCGATCGCGGTCGACACCATCCTCAACCAGAAGGAGAACTGGCTCTCCGGCGACCCGAGCCGCCAGGTTCGCTGCATCTACGTCGCCGTCGGCCAGAAGGGCTCCACGATCGCCCAGGTGCGGGGCCGCCTCGAGGAGGCGGGCGCGCTGGAGTACACCACCATCGTCGCCGCTCCGGCCTCCGACCCCGCGGGCTACAAGTACATCGCCCCGTACACCGGTTCTGCCATCGGCCAGCACTGGATGTACCAGGGCAAGCACGTGCTGATCGTCTTCGACGACCTGACCAAGCAGGCCGACGCCTACCGCGCCGTGTCGCTGCTGCTGCGTCGTCCGCCGGGCCGTGAGGCCTTCCCCGGCGACGTCTTCTACCTCCACTCGCGTCTGCTGGAGCGCTGCGCCAAGCTCTCCAACGACATGGGCGGCGGCTCGATGACCGGTCTTCCGATCATCGAGACCAAGGGCAACGACGTGTCGGCCTTCATCCCGACCAACGTCATCTCCATCACCGACGGCCAGTGCTTCCTGGAGACCGACCTGTTCAACGCCGGCGTCCGCCCGGCGATCAACGTCGGTGTCTCGGTCTCCCGAGTCGGTGGTTCCGCCCAGGTCAAGGCCATGCGCAAGGTGGCCGGCACGCTCCGTCTGTCGCTGTCGCAGTACCGCGACCTGGAGGCCTTCGCGGCCTTCGCCTCCGACCTGGACGCGGCCTCCCGCGCCCAGCTGGAACGCGGCGCCCGCCTGGTCGAGCTGCTCAAGCAGCCGCAGTACAGCCCGTTCCCGGTCGAGAAGCAGGTCGTCTCGGTGTGGGCCGGCACCACCGGCGAGCTGGACGAGGTGCCGGTCGAGGACATCCGCCGCTTCGAGGCCGAGTTCCTCGACTACCTCGGCACCGCCCAGAAGGGTGTCTTCGACAGCATCCGCGAGACCAAGGAGCTGACGGACGACACGGTGACCACCCTCAAGGACGCCATCACGGAGTTCAAGAAGGGCTTCACCACCTCCAGCGGTGAGCTGCTCGTCAACGACGAGCCGGTGGAGGCGCTGGACGCCAGCGAGGTCGGCCAGGAGAAGGTCGTCAAGCACGTTCGCAAGGCCGAGGCGAAGTAACCCATGGGTGCCCAGCTTCGACAGCTGCGGCGGCGGATCAAGTCGGTCAAGTCCACCGCGAAGATCACCCGTGCGCAGGAGCTGATCGCCTCGTCGCGCATCGTCAAGGCGCAGCAGCGGATGCAGGCGGCCGTGCCGTACGAGCGGGAGATCACCCACGCGGTGTCGGCGGTCCTGTCGAACACGACCAACGTCGACCACCCGCTCACGGTGGCCAAGGAGCAGCCGGCCACGGCCGGCGTCCTGATCGTCACCAGCGACCGCGGCTTCGCCGGCGGCTACAACGCCAACATCCTCCGTGAGGCCGAGGCGCTGAAGGGCCACCTGACCGGGCGCGGCCTGACCGTGAAGCCGTACGTCGTGGGCCGCAAGGGCCTCACCTGGCACCGCTTCCGCAGCCGGGAGATGTTCGGCGAGTGGGACGGCTTCTCCGACAACCCGACGTACGCCAACGCCAAGGAGATCGGCGACGCGCTCATCACGGCGTTCAAGGCGGAGGACGGGATCGACGAGATCCACGTCGTCTACACCGGGTTCGTCTCGATGCTGACGCAGAACGTGATCGTCAAGCGGATCCTGCCGCTCGAGGTCGAGGAGACGGAGACGCCCCCGGAGGGCATCCCGCCCTACTACGAGTTCGAGCCGACGGCCGGTGACGTGCTCGACTCGCTGCTGCCGCGCTACATCGAGTCGCGCATCTACAACGCGCTGCTCCAGTCGGCCGCCTCCGAGCACGCCGCCCGGCGCCGCGCGATGAAGTCGGCCACCGACAACGCCAACGAGCTCATCCGCGTGTTCACGCAGCAGATGAACCAGGCGCGTCAGGCCGAGATCACCCAGGAAATCAGCGAGATCGTCGGTGGCGCGAACGCGCTGGCTGACGCCGCAGCGGGGAAAGAGTGAAATGACCGCACAGACTGTTGAGACCACCGTGGGCCGTGTCGCCCGCGTCACCGGTCCGGTCGTCGACGTGGAGTTCCCCGTCGAGGCCATGCCGGACATCTACAACGCGCTCACCGTCGACGTCACGCTCGGCGGCGAGACCAAGACCCTGACGCTGGAGGTCGCCCAGCACCTCGGCGACAACATCGTCCGGGCCATCTCGATGCAGCCCACCGACGGCCTGGTCCGCGGTGCGGCCGTGACCGACACCGGCGCGGCGATCTCGGTGCCGGTCGGCGACTCGGTCAAGGGCCACGTGTGGAACGCCCTGGGCGAGCCGCTCGACGCCGACAAGGCCTCCATCCAGGTCAGCGAGCGCTGGCCGATCCACCGTCCGGCTCCGGCGTTCGACCAGCTCGAGGCCCGTACGGAGATGCTGCCCACCGGCATCAAGGTCATCGACCTGCTCACGCCGTACGTGAAGGGTGGAAAGATCGGTCTGTTCGGCGGCGCGGGCGTCGGCAAGACCGTTCTGATCCAGGAGATGATCCGCCGCGTCGCGCTGAAGTTCTCGGGCACCTCGGTGTTCGCGGGCGTCGGCGAGCGCACCCGTGAGGGCAACGACCTGTGGCTGGAGATGGAGGAGGCGGACGTCCTCAAGGACACCGCGCTCGTCTTCGGCCAGATGGACGAGCCCCCGGGCACCCGTCTGCGGGTGGCGCTGTCCGCTCTGACCATGGCGGAGTACTTCCGCGACGTGCAGAAGCAGGACGTGCTGCTGTTCATCGACAACATCTTCCGCTTCACCCAGGCGGGTTCCGAGGTGTCCACGCTGCTCGGCCGCATGCCGTCCGCCGTGGGTTACCAGCCGACCCTCGCCGACGAGATGGGCGTGCTCCAGGAGCGCATCACCTCCACCCGCGGCCACTCGATCACCTCCATGCAGGCGATCTACGTGCCCGCGGACGACATCACCGACCCGGCGCCGCACAACGCGTTCGCGCACCTCGACGCGCAGACCGTTCTGTCCCGGCCGATCTCGGAGAAGGGCATCTACCCCGCGGTGGACCCGCTCGACTCCTCCTCGCGGATCCTCGACCCGCAGATCATCGGTGAGGAGCACTACGCGGTCGCCCAGGAGACCAAGCGGATCCTGCAGAAGTACAAGGAACTGCAGGACATCATCGCCATCCTGGGCATCGACGAGCTCTCCGAAGAGGACAAGGTCACCGTTCAGCGGGCGCGCCGCATCGAGCGGTTCCTGTCCCACCCGATGTACGCCGCCGAGGCGTTCACCGGCCAGCCCGGTGAGTTCGTGCCGCTGGACGAGACCATCGCCTCGTTCAAGGGCCTGTGCGCCGGCGAGTACGACCACCTGCCCGAGCAGGCCTTCTTCATGGTCGGCGGCATCGAGCAGGCCATCGCCAAGGCGAAGGAACTCGAGCGCTAGGACGCCTTCGACGCCTGTGCGGCACGGCTTCGGCCGGGCCGCACGGGCGTCCGTCGAAAGGGAGCTGAGAAGTGGCAAAGCTTCGCGTGGGCGTCGTGTCGCCGGAACGTGAGATCTGGACGGGCGAGGCCGACATGGTCATTGCCAAGACCGTGGACGGCGAGATCGGTATTATGCCGAACCACGCTCCCGTTCTCGGTGTCCTCGTCGAGGGCGGGGTGCTGCGCGTCAAGCGCGGCGACGAAGGCGACCTCGTGGCCGCGGTGCACGGCGGATTCATCTCCGTCGCCGACAACGACGTGTCGATCCTGGCGGAGGCGGCCGAGCTCGGCTCCGAGGTCGACGTCGCGCGGGCCAAGGACGCGCTGCAGCGTGCTCAGGCCTCGATCGAGGCCGACCAGGAGGACGTGGACGCACGGCTGCAGGCCAAGCGTGCGGCTGCCCGGCTGCGGGCGGCCGGCGAAGAGGTCTGACACGACAGGGGGAGGGCGGCAGTGGCGGCGCTTGGGATACTCGCGGGCGTCTTCGCCGTGGCCGCGCTCCTCTTCATCCGGGGCTTCGTGCTGGCACGGGCCCGGGGCACGATCGTCTGCCGGGTACGGGACGGCCAGGGAGGCTGGAAGAGCGGGGTCGCCCGCTACGTAGGGGGAGAGCTCCACTGGATTCCGTTCCTGGGACTCGGTTTGAGGCCGCGCCACGCACTCGCGAGGCGCGGCCTCACCGTTTCCAGCCGGAGGATGCTCGACACGGGTGAGGGGCCCGCCGGCTACTGGACCGTCGTCTGCTCGGCCGAGCGCGGCCCGCTGTCCCTGGCGATGAGCGAGGACGCTCTCACCGGCTTCCTCGCCTGGCTGGAGTCCGCCCCGCCCAGCGCCCATCTCGACGCTGCGTAGAATTGCCTCGCCTCTGGCGAGGCGGCTCGGGCGCCTTGAGGCCGTTGGCCGTGCCGGAGACGCGCCGTGAGCCCAGACCTCGTCGCGCTTGGTCGCTTCGCTCCCGCGCGCTCCTCAGTCCAGAGCACGGCCGCGCCCTCGCGTCCCTGTGGTGGGTCAGCGGGTGGCGCCGGGCTTCCAGAGGATCTCGTCGCCGGCGGAGGCCACGCGGCAGAGGATGAACATCAGGTCGGACAGGCGGTTCAGATACTTGGCCGTCAGGGGGTTCACGTCGTCGTGCGCCTCCAGCGCCGCCCAGGCCGACCGCTCGGCCCGCCGTACGATCGTGCGGGCGAGGTGGAGGAAGGCCGTGGCGGGTGCGCCGCCGGGCAGGATGAAGCTGCGCAGCGGCTTCAGCTCCGCGTTGAACCGGTCGCACTGCTCCTCCAGCCAGGCGACGTACGGCTCCTCGACGCGCAGCGGCGGGATGTACTCCCTCTGCGCGGCTCCGTCACGACCGGGGCTTCCGACGACAGGGGTGCACAGGTCGGCGCCGACGTCGAACAACTCGTTCTGCACCCGGCCCAGGACGGCCGTGACGTCCTCGGACAGGCCGCCGGTGGCGAGGGCGACCCCGATGGCGGCGTTGGCCTCCTCCACGTCCGCGTAGGCGGCCAGGCGGGGGTCGGTCTTGCGGGTGCGGCTCATGTCGCCCAGGGCGGTCGTGCCGTCGTCGCCCGTCTTCGTGTAGATCTTGGACAGGACGACCGGCTTGTCGTTGTCGGCTCGGGTCATGCCGTTCAGCGTAGTCGCCGTGCCCCAATTCACTGGGCGGGGGCCGTCAGGGGGCCGTCGGAGGCGAAGGTGCGGCGGAAGATGTACACGGCGGTCTCGATCAGTTGCTCCGCGGACGGGGACGGCTCGGTCATCACCCATTCGATGAGTAACTCGGTGATCGCGCCGATGAGCCCGAGCGCCAGCAGGTGGAGGTCGAGGGGAGGCGTACGGGCCGCGCCCCGCGCCGAGGACTCGATGACCTTGGTGAACGACGCCACCGCCTGCTGACGGGCGCCGCTGAGCACGTTGCCGGCCCGCCGTACCTCCAGGTGCATGAGGCGGGCGCGCCGCACGTCCTTGGTGACGAAGCGGATGTACTCGGCGATGCCGGCGACGATCCGGTCGTCGAGCCTGGGCGGGGCCTTGTCGATGGCCTCGGTGACCGACGACAGGGTCTCCTCGATGCACCGCTCGTAAACCGCGCGCATCAGGTCCTCACGGCTGGAGAAGCATTCGTAGAAGGCGCGATTGGAGATGCGCGCGGTCGCGCACAGCCTCTCGATGGTGGTGGCGTGGAAGCCGGGTTGGGCGAACAAGGTGTATGCGGCCGATATGAGCCTTTCCCTCCTGTCTGCAAGCCTTTCGGCAGCCGACATCCCCCGATAGTCCCGTCCCGCCACTTTTCACCTCACCCTGTCATGGTCCCCCCAGAACTCCCCATTATGAACCCAAGATCCTTTTTGCGGAAGTGCTGAGAAATAAGCACTTCCGGGCTATGCCAAAGACGGTCATTAGCTTGACAACGCGGTCAAGAGGTCAGCACGCTTACCAATTGAGATACACACACCGCGCTGCAATTGCATCGGCAATTACAGCAGCCCGCGCGCCAGGGCGGTCGTCACCGCGGCGGTGCGGTCGGAGACGCCGAGTTTCGTGAAGATCCGCAGCATATGCGTCTTCACTGTGGTCTCGCTGATGAACAACGCCCTGCCGATCTCGGCGTTGGTCAGTCCCCGCGCGACCAGGGCCAGCACCTCCGTCTCACGCCGGGACAGCGCGCTCGCGGCGGGGGCGCGCAGGCGGGTGACGAGCTTGGTCGCCACCGAGGGCGACAGCACGGTCTCCCCGCGCGTCGCGGCGGCGATCGCGGCGAGCAGGTCGGCCCGGGAGGTGTCCTTCAGCAGGTAGCCGGTGGCGCCGGCCTCGACGGCCCGGACGATGTCCTGGTCGGTCTCGTAGGTCGTGAGCACGATCACCCGGGTCTCGGGCCGGGCCGCGAGGATACGCGTCGTCGCGCTCACGCCGTCCCCGTCGGGCATCCGCAGGTCCATCAGGACGACGTCGGGCGCGAGCGCCGCGGCACGGGCCACGGCCTCCTCTCCGGATCCCGCCTCGCCTGCCACGGTGATCGCCGGATCGGACTCCAGCATCCCGCGCAGTCCCTCGCGTACGACGGGGTGGTCGTCGACGATCAGCACGCGGACCACCGGGCCGGTGGGCACGGACGAGATGGGCGTGGCGGGCGTGGCGGGCATGGGAGGCCTCCGTACGGCTCATGGGAGTGACGTGTCGGACTCGGCGGGATCACTTGGATCGTCGGCGGCGGAGAGGCCCAGGGCGGGGGCGGAGTGCACCTTGGGGGCGGAGTGAACGTCGGGGGCGGAATGGATGGCGGGAGGGGGGTGCGCAGCGGGGGCGGGGTGCGCAGCGGGGGCGGGGTGCGCCCCGGAGTGCATCGCGGGAGAGGGGTGCACGGCGGGGGTGGAGTGCAGGGTCACGGTGAGGGTGGTGCCCTGGCCGGGGAGGCTCCCGACCGCGAACGTGCCGCCCTCCTGCTCGACCCGCGACCGCATCGCCCGCAGACCGTATCCGTGCTCGGCGCCCGTGCGGAAGCCGGCGCCGTCGTCGCGAACCCGGAGCGTGACGTGGCAGGGGCCGTACTCCAGGGTCACCGTGACCGACGAGGCCGCAGCGTGCCTGCGCGCGTTCGCCAGGCCCTCCTGGGCGGCCCGCAGAAGCACCACCTCCGCGCCGGCCGGCAGCGGCCGGGAGTCGCCTTCCACCGTGAACACCGCGTCGATGCCCGCCTCCTCCCCGACCCTGCCGGTGACCCGCCGCAGCGCCTCCTCCAGCGTGGAGCCGTCGAGCGGCGTCGGCATGCGCGCCTCGATCAGGTCTCGGGCCTCGGCCAGGTTCTCCCGCGCGGTCCGCACGGCGAGGGCAAGGTGATGGGAGGGGTCGGGCTGGGCCTGGGCCGCCTGGACGAGCATGATGATGCTCGTCAGCCCCTGGGCCAGCGTGTCGTGGATCTCCCCGGCCAGCCGCTCCCGTTCGGCGAGCGCGCCCCGCTCCGCCGACAGGCGCGCGATCTCGGCCCGGCTCGACTCCAGCTCGGTGATGAGCTGGGCGCGCTCCCTGCTCTGCTCGATGATCCGCGTGATCCACGGCCCCAGGACCAGCATGGACGCCAGGATCAGCGTCGTCCAGACGGCGAACGTCACCACCTGACCCGGATCCCACTGGGCGTGGATCAGGAACCGGCAGGCCGGGGTGAGGTTGAGCACGAGCACGACGGCGACGGCGCGCCGCACCCGCAGCATCATGAACGCTTGGGGGCACAGGGCGAACAGCACGAGCGACACCGACGACACCAGGAGCGCCGACGGGACGAAGATCGCGATGACCAGGGCCCAGTAGAGCAGATCCCGGCGGTCCTCCCCGCCGTCCAGCAGGATCGACCGGCGCCCCACCAGCACGTACGCCACGGCGAGCGCCGCCAGCCCGCCGACGGCGGCCGCCCTGGCCGCCACCGGCGCGTCGGTCACGGCGACGAACCCGGCGGTGACGGCGAGGGTCAGGCCGAAGAGGATCTCCCACCCCGAGAAGGTCTGCCAGGCGTGCCCCTCCCCGGTGGTCCCGCCGGGCCTCGCGCGGGCGGGGCCGGGACTTCGGCCCCGGCTCCGGTATCGTCGGCCGAAGGACCGGCCGGCGCCGCGTTCCGCGATCGGGCTCATCCGTCGCGCCGCCCCTTCCAGCGGAACGTCGTCACGCACAGCACGAGACCGCCGACCAGCCAGGCCGCCAGGACGAGGGCGACCTTGCCCAGCTCGTACGACCCGGTCAGCTCCAGGGCGGCCCCCGCGTCGCCCAGGAAGACGGACCGGAACCCCTGGCACATCCACTTCAGCGGGAAGATGGAGGCGGCGTTGACCAGCCAGTCGGGCAGCTGCGTGATCGGGATGAAGACCCCGGAGACGAACTGCAGCACCACGAACGGGAGACTGATCACCGCGGTCGCGCTCTTGCCGGAGCGGGGCAGGCCGCTCACGGCGATGCCGAGCACGGACGCGGCCGACACGCCGAGCACGAACACCCAGGCGAACGTGGCCCAGGTCGACACCTCGGCAGGCAGCTCCAGACCGTAGAACAGCACGGCGATGGCGAGCAGGATGGCCACCTGGAGCACCGTCATGACCAGCACGCTGGCGATCTTGCCGATGAAGTACGCCGCACGCGGCATCGGCAGCCCGACGAGCCGCTTCAGGGTGCCGTCCTCCCGGTCGCCCGCGATGCCGATGCCGAGGTTCTGGAACCCCGTGCCCATCACGCCCGAGCCGATCAGGCCGGCGGTGTAGAGCTGGGCGACGGTCACGCCGGTCCCCTCGGCGCTGTCGGAGAAGATCGAGGCGAACAGCACCAGGAACACGATCGGCAGCGCGAAGGTGAAGACGACGGCGTCCCTCTCGCGGAACAGCACCTTCGTCTCGACGGCCGCGCGGGCCAGCGCGATCCTGAGCGGGGACGGCAGGGGCACGGCCGCACGCGGGACGGCGGCGGGGGTGGTGGTCATGACGCACTCTCCACGGGTACGGCGGCGGCGGTCACCGGGACGCCGCCGCTGAGCGGATCCCGGGCGTCGATGAGGCGGAGGTAGACGTCCTCCAGTGTGGGCCGCGTGACGGTGAGGCCGGGGATCTCCCCGTCGTACCTGCGCGACAGCTGCAGGACGGCCGCGGTGGGGTTGTCGGTCTCGACCTCGCCGTCCGACCAGGTCACCCTGGCCTTCGCGGTGGCCCGGCCGCCCAGCGTCGCGGGGTCGCCCTCGGCCACCACGCGTCCCCGCGCCACGACCGCCACCCGGTCGGCCAGGGTCTCGGCCTCCTCCAGGTAGTGGGTGGTGAGCACGATCGTCGTGCCGTCGTGCGCCAGGCCCTCGATGAGCTCCCAGAACCGCCGCCGCGCCTCGGGGTCGAAGCCCGTCGTCGGCTCGTCGAGGAACAGCAGCTCGGGGCGGCCGATGACGCCGAGGGCGACGTCCACCCGCCGCCGCTGGCCGCCGGAGAGCTGGCGGATGCGTTTGCCCGCACTGTCGGTGAGCCCGACCTGCTCCATGAGCTCGTCGGGATCGCGGGGGTTCGCGTAGTAGGTGGCGAAGTGCCGCAGGGTCTCCCGCACGGTCAGCTCCGCCCGGTCGTCGGCGGTCTGCAGCACGATGCCGATGCGGGATCGCCACTCGCGGGTCGGCCGGGCCGGGTCCCGGCCCAGCACGGTGACCTCTCCCGCGTCGCGTTGGCGGTAGCCCTCCAGGATCTCGACCGTGGTCGACTTGCCCGCGCCGTTCGGGCCGAGGACGGCGAACACCTCGCCCTCCTCGACGTCCAGGTCCAGGCCCCCGACGGCCTGGACCTCGCCGTATCGTTTCGTCAGTCCTCGTACGCGTATCGCGTGTCCCATGGCCCAAGAATCCACCAGGAGCGGATCATGGGACACCCTCGATCGGACGATGGTCCATGTCCTCCGTACGGTGGACACGGCGGGGGTCAGAAGAGCGTCGGGTTCTCCGGCTCGATGCCGCGCAGGGCGTCGTAGTCGAGCGTCACGCACTCGATGCCGCGGTCGGTGGCGAGCACGCGGGCCTGCGGCTTGATCTCCTGGGCCGCGAAGACGCCCTTGACCGGGGCCAGGCGCGGGTCGCGGTTGAGCAGTTCGAGGTAGCGGGTGAGCTGCTCCACGCCGTCGATGTCGCCGCGCCGCTTGATCTCCACGGCGACCGTGCCGCCGAGGTGGTCGCGGCACAGGATGTCCACGGGACCGATGGCGGTCATGTACTCCCTGCGCACCAAGGTCCAGCCGTCCCCGAGCGTGGTGATGTGCTCGGCGAGCAGTTCCTGCAGGTGCGCCTCGACGCCGTCCTTGCGCAGGCCCGGATCGACGCCCAGCTCGTGGCTGGAGTCGTGCAGGATCTCCTCGATCGTCAGCACGAGCTTCTCGCCGGTCTTTCCGTGCACGACCGACCAGGTGAGCACGCCGTCGATCGTCTCCTCGCGGACCTTGCAAGGAGGGTTCATCCAGTTCAGGGGTTTGTACGCCCGGTCGTCGGCGTGTATCGACACGCTGCCGTCCGCCTTAAAGATCACCAAACGGACGGCCGAGGGAAGGTGGGCCGTCAGACGGCCGATGTAGTCAACCACGCACCGGGCGATCACTAGACGCATGGAGCAAGGCTAGCCGCGATTGTCGAGCCAGGAGTCACGTCCCAGCAGGTAGGTGAAGGACTGGTCAGGGTTCTCGCCATCCGGCTGCACTATGAACCTCTTGGCCCACCGAAGGATCCGGTAGCCCAACCTGTGAGGCGGATGGGAACCCCCTCGGGCAGATTGCCCGTTTGCATAAGAGATCACCCCCCGAGCCCCAGGGGCACTACTATCTGCGAGTTGTGATGCCGCGACCAGGAACCCTGTCCTCTCGAACCGCTGAACGGCTCGAAGTGATCTTGTGGACCTCTCCAGGCGTCACTCTCCCGACGCCGACCATCAGCTCGGTTGTGGAGGGTTTGGCCGCAGTGCGTACATTCGTCAGCACCGTGTACGTGGCTAGGGTGTTTAACGGCTTGCTGCATGACTATCGGGGCAGCGAGGAGCCCACATTCGCCGAGGACTTGAGTGCGGTCGTGGGACCGCTGAGCACCACGGCCGAGCAGTCCGTGCGGGTCGAGCGCATCTCCATGAACTCTCCGCTTACGCTGGAGTTGCTTACAACTGGCGTAGGCGGAGCAGGCGCCGTCTCGGCCGTGGTGTACCTCTTTAAGAATCCCGACAAGATCGGCGAGTGGTTCCCCAAGCTGCAAACGTCCTGGTACAACGGCCGAGCCGAAGCAGAAAAGGCTCGGAAGGCGTACGAGAAGCTGCGTAAGGCCCGCACCGAGATGCGCGAGCTTCAGAGCTGAGCAGACACCTCCTAGCAGGAGGTTGCCCGGCACTCGTGGCAGGTGTTGCCCGCTTGCGCAGGAAACCTCCCCCCCCTGCCCATCGGGGGGCACTACGATCTGCGATTTGTGACGGAGTTAGCTCGGGGTGGGGGCACCCCACTCGACCGCAGGCATGGACCAGTCGATGAACAGCCCGATCTGGCTGCCTTGAAAGATGAGTTTGTTCGTAAGGCCGTGGACTTGCTGTGGACGGGGCTCTGGTACGGCGTCACACACCCCGAGGAGGTCGGCGCGTGGTTACAGAGGTTCCGCGCGGGCTACCACAGCACGCGGGCAGAGGCTGAGACGTCGGCGCTGAAGGCCGAGAAGCTACGCAAGGCTAGGAGCGAGCTGCGCGGGCCTCGGCCTTGATCAGGCACCTCCGAGCTGCCGGTACAGCTCCATGTCGGCCACGTTCTCAGGGAGCGAGTCGGGCCTGTCAGGGCCCTTTTTCTTGTCAGCCTTGTTCATGCGCAGGCGCATGCGGTCGGTGACCGTCGCGCCGCACTGGAATTCTCTGCTCGCGCCTCTCACGGAGGCGTGACTTTCGTCGTCCCGGGTCATGATGCACTGGCCGATCAGATGCTGGCCTAGCGGGCGACAGAACGAGCAATCATCAGACGGCTTCGCCTTCCTCAGTGTGACCCGAGCCGTCCGCCTTCATGAGAACGAGCCTGGGCGCCATGGGGAGATGGGCGGTGAGCCGTCCCACGTAATCCACGCTGCACCGCGCGATGACCAGCCGCATGTGCGCCAACCCTACCGGGCTCACGGAGGTCCGGAGGCGTTCTGGGACACTGTCCGCCATGGTGCGGACGTTCGGCCCGGCCGGCGTTCGGGGCATCCGCGCGTACGCCGGCTGAGCCGGTGCTGGAAGAATGGGCCGTCATCTCCCGTTCTGCCTGACGTGAACCCCCCGGAAGGATGCCCCCCGTGAGTCCCCGCCGTGCCCGCCGCCGCGGCCCGTTCGAACGCCAGGACGGCCGTGCCGTACGACCGGTGGGCCCTCAGGTGGCCGGAGTGGACCGCGTGGAGAGCGCGCACGACGGCGAATGGGTCGTCCGCAACGTCTCCGGCGCCGCCCAGGGGAAGGCGTACCGGTGCCCGGGGTGCGAGCAGGAGATCAGGCCCGGGCTGCCGCACGTGGTGAGTTGGCCGGCGTGGTCCGGGGGAGAGGACGAGCGGCGGCACTGGCACACCGCGTGCTGGCGCAACCGGGCCAACCGGGGCCCGGGCCGCAGCCGTTACTGACACGAGCTTTCGAGGTGGGAATGGACATCAGGGCGTCCACGGTGCTGCCTGCCCGGCGCGAGGACATCGAGTTGCAGACGGCCGACGGGCTGACCCTCGTCGGCGAGCTGGCGCTGCCGGAGAGCCGGCCGCCGGTGGCGACGCTGGTCTGCCTGCATCCTCTGCCCACCCACGGCGGGATGATGGACAGCCACGTGCTGCGCAAGGCGTCCTACCGGCTGCCCGCGCTCGCCGACCTCGCGGTGCTGCGCTTCAACACCCGGGGCACGACCTCCGACCGGGGCACCTCCCAGGGGTCCTTCGACGGCGGCGAGGGAGAGCGGTGGGACGTCGCCGCCGCCCTGGAGTACGCCGACTTCCACGACCTGCCGAACCCCTGGCTGGTCGGCTGGTCGTTCGGCACGGAACTCGCGTTGCGGTGGGGCCGCGACCCGATCGTGCGGGGCGCGATCCTGCTGTCGCCGCCGCTGAAGCGGGCCGGCGAGAAGGACCTCGTCGCCTGGGGCGAGTTCGGCCGCCCGCTCGTGGCCCTGGTGCCGGAGCACGACGACTACCTGCGGCCCGAGGAGGCCGCACGCCGGTTCGCGGCGGCGCCGCAGGCGGAGGTCGTCGGAGTGGAGGGGGCCAAGCACCTGTGGGTCGGCGAGCCGTACGTGCGGATCGTGCTCGACGAGATCGTCAAGCGCGTGAATCCGGCCGCCGCGCCGCTGCCGACCGCGGTCTGAGCGTGACGGGAGGGCCCGGCGGGGTCGCGAATCGGTGACGAACGGCGGCGACGGGCGCGCGGCGCGTTACCGTGACCTGATGCAGCTCTACTCGCGATCCGCCGGGAGCGGCCTGCCAGTCGTCCTGCTCCACGCGTTCCCCCTGTCCTCGGCGATGTGGCTCGCCCAGCGCGAGGGTCTCGCGCCCGTCTGCCGGGTGATCACCCCGGACCTGCGCGGCTTCGGAGGCACGGTGCTCGGTGACGACGAGCCCTCGATCGACCTCATGGCCGACGACGTGGCGCACCTGCTCGACCAGGAGGGCGTCGACCGCGCCGTGGTCGGTGGCCTGTCCATGGGCGGCTACGTGGCGATGGCGCTGTGCCGCCGCCACCCGGACCGCGTACGCGGCCTGATCCTCGCCGACACCAAGGCACAGGCCGATCCCGAGCCGGCCCGGGCGAACAGGGAGCGGATCGCCGCCGCGGTCCTGGAAGGCGGCACGGGCATCCTCGTGACCGAGTCGCTGCCCGCGATGGTCGGCGCGACCACCAGGGAGCGCAGAGGGATGGTCCTCGGGCGGGTCCGCGGGCTCGTCCAGGCGGCGCCGCCCGCGGCCGTCGCGTGGGCCCAGCGGGCGATGGCCGCGCGGCCCGACGCGTTCGGCACGCTGCGGTCCCTGACGGTGCCCGCGCTCGTCGTCGTGGGCGATGAGGACGAGCTGTCGCCGCTCCCGGACGCCGAGGCGATGGTGGAGGCCATCCCGCAGGCGCGGCTCGCCGTCATCGAGAAGGCGGGCCACCTGTCCGCCATCGAGCAGCCCGAGGAGTTCAACCGCGTCGTCGCGGAGTTCGTCAAGTCGCTCAGCTGAGTCCCCGGCCGATCGGACCGCCGGGGGTTCAGGTAGCTGACGGGAAGGCCTGGACGATACGTGCGGGAGTCGCGGGCCGCCCCGGCCGCCGCGAAGCCGGTCACCACGACGCCGGTCACCACGACGCCGGTCACCACGAAGCCGGGGCGGAGGAAGCGGGAGCACGGACACGAAGACGGGGCCGGCGCTGAGCGCCGGGCCCCGTTCGTTCAGCCGTCGCAGACTCCCCGAATGTGCCAGTGGCTACTCCTGCCACCACTCCGCGTCGTCGTCGCTCTTGGTGGAGCTGATCGGCTCGACGGCCGGCGTGGCGGGCACGGCCGGCTTCTCCACGACCGGCGGAGCCGACAGGGCCGGCTTCGCCGGGGCCGCGGTGACGGGCGCCGGCTCCGAGTCCATGCCCGGCAGCGGGGCGCCGCCGAGCAGCTGACGGAGCTGGGCGAGGTGGCTGGTGATGCTGTCGCGCTGGCGGGTGAGCTCGTCCACCTGGCGCTGCATCGCCGTACGGGTGCGCTCGGCCTCGTTCTTGGCCTCGGTCACGATCGTGTCGGCGCTGGCCTTGGCGTCGGACACCAGCTGGTCGGCGTTCTTGCGCGCGTTGGCCAGCAGCTGCTTGGCGTGGGTGTCGGCCTCGCGGCGGGTCTGCTCGGCCTGCTGCGTCGCCTTGGCGGCCCGCTGCTCGGCGGTCGCGGCGCGCTGCTCGGCCTCGGCGACCAGCTTCTGCGTGTTGGCCTGGGCGGTGGCGTGCCGCTCGGCCTCCTGGCGCTCGGCCTCCTCGCGGCGGGCGGCGAGCTGGATCTCGAACTCCGCCTCGTCCTGGGCGCGCTTGGCCTCCGACTCCTCCAGGATCCGCTGCGCCTGGGCCCGCATCTCGTCCGCCTGACGCTTGGCCGTGGTGAGCACCTCGTCGCGCTCGCGCTTGGTCGAGGCCCGCAGCTGGGCCACCTCGCGCTCGGTCGTGGTGCGCAGCTTGGCGATCTCGCGCTCGGCGTCCGCCCGCTTCTCCGCGACCTCGTGGTCGGCGGTGGCGCGGATCTTGGCGACCTCGCGCTCGGTGGTGGCGGTCAGCTCGTCGGCCTCACGCCTGGCCGTCGACCGGATCTCCTCCGCGTCGCGCTCGGCGGTGCTGCGCATCTCCTCGGCCTCGCGCGCCGCCAGCGCCCGCTTCTCGGCCGCCTCGTTCTCCGCGGCCGCCCGCAGGTCGGCGGCGTCCACCTTGGCGGCGGCGCGGATCTCGTTCGCCTCCGACCTGGCCGCCTGGACGAGCTCGGTGGCCTGCTCCTCCGCCAGCCTGAGCAGCTGCTCGATGCGGGCGCCGAGACCCGAGTACGTCGGCCGCTCCTGCTCCTGGAGCTGGCGCTGCGAGTCGGACAGCTCCCGCTGGAGGGCGCCGATCTGTTCCTTGGCCTGACGCAGTTCGGTGTCGAGAGTCTTCAGGTGGTCGTGGACCTGGTGCCGGTCATAACCCCGGAGCACCACGTCGAATTCGCGAGATGGGGCGTCCTCGAAGAAGTTGTTGAGCTGGGCGTCGATGTCGGACTGCATGAGGCTCGATCCTGGTTGTCGAGACGGCTACAGGGGCCGGACGGGGGGTCGGTTCCGAGGCGGGGAAGCCGGTATGGCGTCCACGTCCGGTGGTACGCCAGCGTACTCCGGTACTGCCGCGTTGGAGGCCCCCTCCGACTTTCTGCGCGACTTGTTACGTATGAACGTTTCTTGCGTTTGCCTAGCGCCTGGACGTCTCGACGAGCTCGGTGAGAACCCCTCCCACGTCCTTGGGATGCAGGAACGCGATCGAGGCTCCCATCGACCCGTGCCTGGGCCGCTCGTCGATCAGGCGCACGCCCTTCGCCCCGATCTCCTCCAGGGCCTTGGTGACGTCCGCCACGCCGTACCCGATATGATGCACGCCCTCGCCCCGCTTGGCGAGGAACTTGCCCACGGCGGTGTCGGGGTGCAGCGGTTCGAGGAGCTGGACGTACGACGCGCCCTGGTCGCCGTCGGCGACGTGCAGCATGGCCTCGCGGACGCCCTGCTCCTCGTTCACCTCCCGGCTGACGACGGTCAGACCGAAGACGGACTCGTAGAACTCGATCTTCTCTTCCAGCTTGTGACAGGCCACGCCCACGTGGTCGATTCGCAGCAGCATCGCCGTCTCCCTCCGCCGTTTCCGTCGCCGCCCGCTTCCGGGCGACCGTACTACTCCTGGGTATGGTGACACCGTCGCCCCGATCTCGTAGTGGAGGGTCCCAATGTCAGGTTCCGTCATCGTCGCCGGAGCACGTACGCCTATTGGACGGCTCCTCGGCTCGCTCTCCGACCTGTCCGCCGTCGAGCTGGGCGGAATCGCGATCAAGGCCGCGCTGGAGCGGGCGGGCGTCTCCCCGGACCAGGTCCAGTACGTGATCATGGGGCAGGTGCTCCAGGCCGGGGCCGGTCAGATCCCCTCGCGCCAGGCGGCGGTGAAGGCCGGCATCCCCATGACCGTGCCCTCCCTCACCATCAACAAGGTCTGCCTGTCGGGCCTCGACGCGATCGCGCTGGCCGACCAGCTCATCCGCGCGGGCGAGTTCGACATCGTCGTCGCGGGCGGCATGGAGTCGATGACCAACGCGCCGCACCTGCTGCCCGGGTTGCGCAAGGGCGTGAAGTACGGCGGCGCCGGGATCCTCGACGCGATGGCCCACGACGGGCTCACCGACGCGTTCGACCAGATCGCGATGGGGGAGTCCACCGAGCGCCACAACGCCAGGCTCGGCCTGACCCGGGAGGAGCAGGACGAGTTCTCGGCGCGGTCGCACCAGCGCGCCGCCGAGGCCACCGAGAAGGGCCTGTTCGACGACGAGATCGTCCCGGTGCCGCTGCCGCAGCGCAAAGGCGACCCCGTGCTGTTCTCCGCCGACGAGGGCATCCGCAAGGACACCACGGTCGAGGCCCTGGCGAAGCTGCGCCCGGCGTTCACCAAGGACGGCACCATCACGGCCGGGTCGGCCTCGCAGATCTCCGACGGCGCCGTCGCCGTGGTCGTCATGTCCAAGGCCAAGGCCGAGGAGCTGGGCCTCGAATGGCTGGCCGAGATCGGCGCGCACGGCAACGTTGCCGGGCCGGACAACTCCCTCCAGTCCCAGCCCGCCAACGCCATCAAGCAGGCGCTGGCCAAGCAGGGCCTGACCGCCGGCGACCTCGACCTGCTGGAGATCAACGAGGCGTTCGCCCAGGTCGTGCTGCAGTCTGCGAAGGAGCTCGGCGTCCCGCTCGACAAGGTCAACGTCAACGGCGGCGGCATCGCGCTCGGCCACCCGATCGGCGCGTCCGGCGCCAGGATCGTGCTGGCCCTGGCCCACGAGCTGCGCAGGCGTGGCGGCGGCCTCGGCGCGGCCGGCCTGTGCGGCGGCGGCGGCCAGGGCGACGCGCTGATCATCCGGGTGCCCGGGCCGGGCGCCTGATCGGAGCCGCAGGTGGACGTCCGTGAGCTTGTCGGCCAGGCGCGACTGGGACGGCCGCGCGCGGTGGCTCGGCTGATCTCGCTCGTGGAGAACGCCGTCGAGACCGTCGAGGCCGCCGGGAACGCCGGGAACGCCGGGAACGCCGGGAACGCCGCGCGGGCCACCGGCTCCGCCGGGGGAGACCGGGCGGCGCCCGCGAGGGCGAGCCGTGCCCTGCGCGAGGCGATGGCCGAGCTCGCCACCGGCACCGCCCGGCCGTACACCGCCCGGGTCATCGGCCTGACCGGCTCTCCGGGCGTCGGCAAGTCGACCTCGACCGGCATGCTCATCCGGGCGTTCCGCAGGCGCGGCAGCAGGGTCGGGGTGCTGGCGGTCGACCCGTCCAGCCCGTTCACCGGCGGCGCACTGCTCGGCGACCGCGTACGCATGCAGGACCACGCGACCGACCCCGAGGTCTTCATCCGCAGCATGTCGAGCCGGGGGCACCTGGGCGGGCTCGCGTGGGCCACGCCGCAGGCGCTGCGCGTGCTGGAGGCCGCCGGGTGCGACGTGATCCTCGTCGAGACGGTCGGCGTCGGGCAGGCCGAGGTGGAGATCGCCCGCCTGGCCGACACGACCGTCGTCATCCTCGCGCCGGGCATGGGCGACGGCGTGCAGGCCGCCAAGGCGGGCATCCTGGAGGTCGCCGACGTCCTGGTGGTGAACAAGGCCGACCGCGACGGCGTCCAGGCGACCGTGCGGGAGCTGCGGAACATGACGGGGCTCGTCGAGACGCCGTGGCGGCCCCCGATCGTCACGACCGTCGCCTCCAGGGGCGAGGGCGCCGACGACCTGCTGGCCGCGCTGGACAAGCACCAGGCGTACCTGGAGGAGTCCGGCGAGGCCCGCAGGCGGCGGCTGGCCCGGGCCCGCGACGAGATCGAGGCCATCGCGCTGGCCCAGCTCCGGTCGCGCTTCGCCGTGCTCCACGGGGACCGCCTCGACGCGCTCGCCGAGCGGCTGCTCGGCGCGGAGACCGACCCCTACGCCGCCGCCGACGACCTCATCGCCGCGTTGCGCTGAGGTATCGGGACGCGCTGGTATCGGGTGCCCCCTCGGGCCCGTACGGCTCTCGCGTCAGGGCGGCCGACGGGTCAGGGCTCGCCGGCGTACTTGACCGTGATCGTCGTGAAGCCGAGGGACTTCAGCATGCCCTCCAGCATGGCCTTGGCGTTCTGGTCGGCCCGCGAGCGCAGGTCACTGGCGGTGGCCGCGTCGGCGATCTTGCGTTCGGCCAGCACGTAGAGCTCCTGCTGGTTCTGCGGAGACGACGACAGGAAGTCGGAGATGCGGTCGAAGATGCCCCGCTCCTGCGCGAAGACGTACGACCGCTTGTTGTCGAGGTTGGGCTTTTCCAGCTCGGCGTGCGGCAGCCGCACCGTCACGGCCGTACGGTCGGGGGAGACCGTGAAGGCGTCCTTGGGCAGCGCGGAGAAGTCCACGTAGGCGTCCACGTTCCCGGCGCCCACGAAGAGCGTGCGGGTGCCCTTGATGGCGTCGGGGAGGAACTTCGCGTCCTTCTCCAGGTCGACGATGACCTGGAAGTCGCCGGTGGCGGCCTCGAACCGGCTCAGGTTCTGCACCGACCGGAGCAGCGCGGGGCCGCTGCGGTCGATGGTCTGCTCGCCCAGCGGGTTGAGCCAGGACCAGGTCAGCCGGGCGCCGACCACGAGCAGCAGGACCACGAACAACAGGCCGGCGAGCACCCGCCAGCCGCGCCGGGAGCGGCGTGCGGGGGCCCCGGCGCTCGCCGTGGCGTCGGTGGCGGCGGCGCCGGAGTCGGCCGGCGCGAACGAGGGACGGGTCTGACGGTCCACGAGGGGAATCTTCCCGGTATTCCCGCGATCTCACGTTCGGCAAGATCATTGCTGCCTCCGAACCGTGCTTCGGCCCTCCCAAACCCGTCTTTTCGCCCGTCCGCATGCCGGACGCGGCTCCGCCGCAATGCTTACGTCCCGGCCCCAGCACGGACGCGGTTCCGGTGCGGCGCTTTCGTCCCGTCCGCCCGCCGGACGCCGGCGCTTTCGTCCCGTCCGCCCGCGGAGCGGCGCGGCCCGGTGACCTGGAGCGTGCCGCGCCCGGTTCACCCGTCGCGGTGCGGGCCCCTATGCGGCGGGGGCCAGGAGCGCGCCGGGCACGCCGGCCACGCCGGGGTTGTCCTGAGGGCTCGCGTCGCGGGCGCCGGTGGTGTCGCCGGTGGCGGGCCGGGCGCGGTCGGAGCGGCCCGTCTCGTCCGGCGTGCGCTCGCCGTCGCGGCCGGGGCGCCCCTCGTGCCCGTCGCGACCGGGGACATGGCGGGCCGCACCGCCGGGGCCGGGGACACGTGGACGGGCGCGACGCCCGCCCCGGCCGTCGTCCCCGCGCGGCACGTCCTGCCCGCCGGTTCCCGCCGGCCGACCTTCGGCGCCACCCTGCCCGGAAGACCGCCCACGGCCCGACGCGTCGTCGTGACCCTGCGCCCCGCCCTGTGTCCCGCCCTGTGCCCCGCCCTGTGCCGCCGGGCCGCCGGCCTGGAGCCGGCCGGAGGGTGAGGCGCCGGGCTGCGGGCGGGCGGGCCGGTCCTGGACGGGTGACGGGCTCGCGACGCCGCCGGGCCGTGCCTGCGCGCCGGGCTCACCCGCCCGGCCCGGGGAGGCGTTGTCACCCGGCCTGCCGCTCCTACCGGGCCGCCAGGGGTGCGGCGACCGTCCCGGGCCGGGGGCCCAGGGACCGCCTCTCCGGGCGCCTTCGCCGCTGGGTATGTCCCACGAACCCGGATAACCCGGGCGGCCCATCGGACCGTGGCCCATCGAGCCCTGACCCATCGGGTCCTGACCCGCCGGATCCTGGCCCGCCGGGCTCGCGGCGGGGGACGGCCACACCGGGGCGGACGGGCTCGGGCCGGTCCATCCCGGACCGGTTCCGCCGCCGCGCGGGTCCGTCTCCCGCTCCCAGCCGGGATCCGGGCCGGTCGGCATGCCGGTGGCGACGGCCGTACCCGGATAGGTCGGCTCGACCGGATAGCCCGGCGCGTACGCGGGGGTGGGGTTCGCCGGATAGCCCGTCGCGACGGGATCGGCGTGCCCCGTGCCGCCGCCGAAGTGCTTGGCCTGCAGGCCGCAGGAGACGAAGTCGGAGTAGAACATGCGCAGCCAGTCGTGCCGCTGGGCCTCGGTCAGTTCCGAGAACCAGATGGACGCCTCGTGGTGCTCGCGCAACGGTCCGTTGGGCAGTGAGACGCCGCGCAGCCAGGCGACGACGATGGCCCGGTAGCCCGCGGCCACGGTTTCCGGGCAGGGGCGGGCGAGGCGGTCGAGGAACTCGGTGGCCGCCCGCTGGGCGTACCCCGACCCGAGGTCGTCGATGTGGACGACGACCACTCCCGGTCCCGCCGAGTCCTCCTCGCCGTACGCCCGTTGCTCGACCCTTTTGAAGGCGGCCGGCGTGCCGTTCAGGCGCATTGCGAGCGTGGTGAACACGGTGGCGAGCTCGGCCAGACCCCCACGCAGCGCCGGATGTACGCAGACGCTGATCGGCCATTCCTGGCAGACGAGGCGTTCGCTCACCGTTATCGTCCGCGGCACGGTGACGAGCCGGGCCGCGCCGGTCCCGGCGGCCAGCACGGCGATCACCGCGGCGGCCAGCGCCAGCGTCCGCCGGGTCACCAGGGCCACCCATCCGAGGAGCAGCGCGGTGCTGAGGCCCAGCAGCCAGAGCGTCTGGTCCGCGTAGGCGGTCTCGCTGACGCCCGAGAGCAGGTCGTACGGCTCCCCGGTGGCGGGAGCGAGCCGGTCGGCCCAGTTGGGCCCGGTGGCGAGCCAGGTGAACAGCCCGTACGTGCCGGCTCCCGCGATCAGCGGGACGACGACGACCGGCACGAGCCAGCCCAGGATCCAGCCGACCACGACATACAGCCCCAGCCCGGCGACGGACATCGCGAGACCGCCGGGCAGCAGCGGTCCGCCCTGCCCGGTCAGCGCGGCGCGCAGCCCGAGCAGCAGCACGGTGGCTCCGAAGGAACCGGTGACGACCGCGATGATCGACAGCGGCGCCCTGGCGGCCCGCCACGGCGTCAGGACACGGCCCTTTTCCGCGCGGCGCCTGCGGAGCGCGACCCAGGCCGCGAACGCGGCTCCGAGCGGCCCCGTCAGGCGCAGCGAGCCGATGACGGCCGCCACTATGTCGTCCCAGTCCATGAAACCGGGAATGAGGACGCTCCACGCGGCGACGAGCGCCAGCACGAGCAGCACGGTCGCCGCGACCAGCGCGCCGTGTCTCAGCTCACCGCGTGAACCGCCCCTATGCTCACCCACAGCAGGGCGCGGCCCCCGGCCACGCCACCGAAGTCCGGCGCGCATGCGGCGCCGGGACAGCGATGCTGTCCATTGAGAATCTCCCCCGTGTCTGTGTGAGCGGTGCGCGAACCCACGCCGTTCCCCGTGGCGCTGGTTCGCCGGCCGGCCCCGCCTCGCCCGCCGTCGGGCGCGTCCCCCGCGGACCCCCGTCCGCGAGACGCCCTCTAGCAGACGGGGTTCCCCGTGCCGCCGGGTTTGCCGCCGCCTCACCTTTCGACGTGGCAACCATAACGGAGCGTGACCCGGACGGGGGGAGTTCTGGGGTCAAGGAATGAATTCGGTTACGCTCGGTGCGCCGGTCGATCATGGCCGGTGTCGCGCTACCGTATATCGCTGTGTCCGTTCCGCCCAGCTCAGAGCCGCCGCCCACGGGTGGCCCCCGGCCGCTCAAGCTCCCGTTCGACCCGATCGAGCGGGCGGCCGAGACCTGGCGCTCGACGTTCGGCCCGTCGTCCGCCATGGCCGCCGTCACTTCGATCATGAGAGCCCATCAGATCCTGCTGGCGCAACTGGACACGCTGCTCAAGCCGTACGACCTGACCTTCGCCAGGTATGAGGCGCTCGTGCTGCTCACGTTCAGCCGGGCAGGCTCGCTGCCGCTGTCGAAGATCGGCGAGCGGCTGATGGTGCACCCGACGAGCGTGACCAACACCGTGGACCGCCTCGAACGGGCCGGTCTGGTCCGCCGCATGCGCAACCCGCGGGACGGCCGCGGCGTGCTCGCCGAGATCACCGACGAGGGCCGGGACATCGTGCGGCGGGCCACGGCCGACCTGATGGACGCGGGTTTCTGCATGGGCATGTACGACGACGCCGAGCTGGGCGAGATGTTCGGCCTGCTGCGGACCCTGCGCGTCGCGGCGGGCGACTTCAGCTCCTGACGCGGCCTTCGGAGAGCATCGCGAACGAGCCCCGGACGAGGGCCAGCAGCTCGGCCCCGGCCGAGGTCTCGTCCATTGCGGTGCGGGGATCGCCGGTGAGCGCGGTCACCACGTACGTCCTACCCGAGGCGTCACGGGCGAGGTAGCCCATGGAGAGCACACCGGGCTCGGAGCCGCCCTTGTGCCAGACGGTGGGCCATGCCTTCGGGTCGAGCCCGAGCCCGGCGTCGTTGGCGGACATGGCCTCGTCGAGGGGCGGCGTGTTCAGCGCCGACAGGCCCGCGAAGGCGCGGCAGACGTCCCCGGGAGAGGCGAACCACTCCAGCCTGTCGATGTCCCTGGGCTTGTTCCACGGCTTGACCTCGGTCAGGGGCGTACGCGCGACGGTGGCGGTCAGGTAGCGGTACCGGCGGGTCCGGTCGAGGGACAGGTACTTCTTCGCGAGGCGGGGGTAGTCCGCCCCCTTGAGGAGGAAGAGCTCCCTGGTCGTGAGGAACGGCCGGTTCAGCGCCGCGTGACTGGACCACTTGCGCGCCTGGGCCTCCACCTGGGCGCGGCCGGCCTTGTCGATGAGCAGGTCGGCACCCGTGTTGTCGCTGATCGAGATCATCAGCTTGGCCGCCTCCCGTACGGTGACCGTGCTGTTGTCCGGGCGGTCCTGGAGCGTGCCGCTGGGCAGGCTCTTCAGCTCGGGCCGGATGGTCAGGGGCGTGTCCCAGGAGAGCCGGCCCTTCTTGATCTGCTCGGCCGTCGCGCCCAGCACGTACAGCTTGAACATGGAACCGAGCGGCCGTGGGGTGGTGGGCGCGACGGTGTGCACGGGACGGCATTTGCCGTCTCCGCGGACCTCGGCCGCCAGGAACCCCACCCGGGGGGCGAGCGCACGCAGGCGCTTGTCCAGCTCGGCCCAGCTCCGCGGCGCCGGGCGCTGCTCCAGGCCGAACAGGAGGCCGTCGATCCTCCCGTCGCCGTCGACGGACATGGTGAGCTGGAGCCGTCCCTGGGCGGTCGTGACCACCCCGGAGAGGGCGGTGGGCGTGACCTGGGTCAGCGACTCGAGCCGTACGCCGCCCATCGCATCGAGGGCCGCGTTGAGCTGGGCCGGGGGAAGCTGTTCGAGGAAGGAGGCGCTGAAGTGGGCCCTGATCTGGTCCTCGGGGATCGGCAGGGCGGCGACCGCCGCGAGGAGCCAGCGAAGCTGCTCGCCCACCGGTGAGTTCGGAATGTCCGGTGTGCCGGTGGGAGTGGGCGCCGCCGCGGCGATCGCCGCACCGGCGCCGACGGCACTTCCGGCGGGGGCCGCGGCGGCGGGGGCGGCGGTGGCCGCCACAGCGAGCGCCAGTGCCGCGCTCATGAGGGGAATCGTCCTGGTGCGCATCGATCTCGACGAGTCAGGCATGCAAGCTCCTTCTACGGTTGGGAATCGCTCCGGAGGGGGCGCGCGGGTTCTGCCGTGAGCCCCCGGATGCCGCCCGGACCGGGGCGCGGGGCCCACCGCCGCGGTGCGGCGGGTGGGCGCCCGTTCTGCCCGGGTGCCCTCACATCCGGGCCGGGGCGCGCGGGCCGGTCACCGGCTCGCCGCAGCGGGGGGCGTCCACGTGATCTCACGCTAACGATCACAGGGCGGTCCCGACACCCGGCGGGCCCCCGGCCCGCGGGCTGCGGGGAGCCGCACCGAATGTGAGGACAACCTCATAGACGGCGGACGCGCCGGCCCGCCACGATGCCTGGCATGAAGTCCACGGCAGCGGCCCGGCCGCTCGCGGCGGGCATGGCCGCCGTCGCCGCCGCCGGGATCGTCGCCGGCGCCTTGCTGGAGACGGGGCTGCCGGCTCCCGCGTCGCAGTGGGCGTTCATAGTGATCGCCCTGGTGCTGCCCGCCCTCGGCTGGCTGATCGCGGCCCGGCGGCCGGACAACGCCTACGGCTGGCTGCTGCTGGCCGCCGCGGACTGTCTCGGGCTGGGCGGACTCGGTATCGGCCTGCTGATCCGGCTCGGCCCGGACCCGTACTGGCCGATCGTCGTCGCCGCCGTGCTGAGCTCGGCGTTCCCGATCTTCTACGGCCTGTCGTGGGTGTTCGTGCCGCTCCTGTTTCCCGACGGGAGGCTGCCGTCACGGCGCTGGCGGGTCGTCGCGGTCGCGGCGGCCGGAGCGATCGCCGCGCACTGGCTGGGCGTGCTGTTCCTGCCCGGCGGTTATCCGGACGAGGTCGAGCACGCCAACCCCCTCGGGCTGCGGGGACCGCTCGGCTTCGTCGCCGTACTGCTGGCGTCGGCCGGCCAGCTGGTCGCCTTCCTGGTGGCGCTGGTCGTGCTGGGCGGCCTCCTCACCCGTCTGTTCCGGGGCGACCCGGCGGAGCGGGGCCGGCTCGGCTGGATGGTGGCGGGCCTGCTGGCCAACCTCGGCGCGTTCGTCGTGATCATGGTCGCGGGAGCCTCGGAAACGTACGACGCCGCCGACGTCGTCGGGGTGCTCGGCGTGGTGGGGGCGCTGCCGGCCGCCATCGGGGCCGCCGTGGTGCGGCACGACCTGCTCGACATCCGGGTCGGCGTCAGGGGCTCGCGTCTGTACCTCGTGTTCGACGTCCGCCCGACGGTCGACGAACTGCTGTCCACTCTGGGCCCGGACCTGGAGGAGGCCGAGCCGGTCGAGCAGCTCGGCAGGCTGGCGCAGGCGGTGCGGGCGGGCCTGGACGCCCGCTGGGCCGCCGTCGAGCTCGCGGACGGCACCCGCGTCGTGGCGGGGGAGGAGCGAGGCGACGCCGTGCTCACGGTGCCGGCCGGGCTGGGGCGTGTCACCTGCGGGCCCAGGGCGGCGGGGCGGCTGACACGCGACGACCGGCGGCTGCTCGCGGCGCTGGCGGTGCCGGTCGGGCTCGCGATCCGCAGCGCGGCGCTGGCCGCCCGGCTGGTGAACGCCCAGGAGGCCGAGCGGCGGCGGATCGAGCGCAACATCCACGACGGCGTGCAGCAGCAGCTCGTCGCGCTGATCGCGGGGCTGGAGCTGGCCCGTGCGACGGGTGGCGGGGCCGAGGCCCTGGCCCTGCTGCGGGAACAGGCGCGCCAGGCGCTGGCGGACCTGCGGGAGCTCGCGGCCGGCATCCATCCCTCCGTGCTGAGCCAGGGCGGGCTGGTGGAGGCCGTCGAGGGACGATGCTCCGGCCTGCCGGTCGCGACCACCGTGACGGCCGACCGGGCCCTGCGCGCCCGCAGGTTCCCTGACGAGATCGAGGGAGCGATGTATTTCGTGGTCAGCGAGGCGATCGCCAACGCGCTCAAGCACGCGAGGGCGTCGCGGATCGAGGTGCGGCTCTGGCACGACGGCGGCAGGCTCCAGGCGTCCGTGACCGACGACGGGACGGGGTTCGACCCCCGGGCCGTGCCACACCGCGGACTGGCCACGCTGGCCGACCGCATGGCGGCGCTCGGCGGCGGGCTGGAGACGACGGCCGGACCCGGAGAGGGAACGCGGGTGCGCGCCTGGGTGACCGCCAATGCCTGAAAGCGTCGCCGGGCCCGGCGCGGGGAGGAAACCGCGCAGGCTGCGCGCCCTGGTCGCCGACGACCACTACCTCGTACGGGAGGGCACCCGGCAGTTGCTGGAGAGCTCGGGGGAGGTCGCGGTCGTCGGGGCGCTGGGGAGCGCGGCGGAACTGGTCGACGCGGCCAGGCGGCTCGGTCCCGACGTGGTCGTCACCGACATCCGCATGCCGGGCGAGGGCTGGCGGCCGGGGTTCGAGGGGATCGACGCCGCCCACCGGATCCGCGCGGCCGATCCCCGCGTCGGCGTCGTCGTGCTGTCGCAGTTCGCCGACTCGATCTACGCCTTCGAACTGTTCAGGGGCGGCACCGAGGGCCTCGCGTACCTGCTGAAGGACCGGGTGGGGGACCTCGACGAGCTGCTCGGCGCGATCCGCTCGGTCGCCGCGGGCGGCTCGGTCATCGACCCCAAGGTGGTGGAGGGGCTGCTGGCGCGCCGCGCCGTACGAGGAGAGCGGGAGGCGTTCACGCCCCGGGAGCGTGACGTGCTGCGCGAGATGGCGCGCGGCAGATCCAACGGCGGCATCGCGCGGGCGCTGTCCCTGTCGATCTCCGCCGTGGAGAAGAACGTGAACTCGATCTTCCTGAAGCTGGGGCTGGAGGCCAGCCCGGACATCCACCGCCGGGTCGCCGCCGTCCTCGCGTACCTGGGCGGTTCGTGATCCGCGCCGCCCGGGCGGACCGGTGGCGCACCCCCGCACGGGTGCGCCACCGGCCCCAGGGGATCGGCTCAGCTCAGCGGCCGACGGCGCGCAGGGCGTCGACGACGCCCCTGCCGAAGAAGCCGTTGTTGTCGGCGGCGCCCTCACAGGTGTGCGTCGCGGTCACGGTGGAGCCGCTCGGCAGGTTGCGGGTGTAGGTGAACGCGGGCGGGTTCGGGCAGGCCGTCCTGGTGGCCGTGCCCTTGAGGATCGCCTCCACCTTGTCCGGGTCCAGCGTCAGGCCGCCGTGGACGCGGTCGTGCTTGCCGTACCGGCTGACGATCAGCGCCGCGACGCCGGCCGCGCGGGGCGAGGCCATCGAGGTGCCCTGCAGGTACTGGTAGTAGCCGCAGACGGAGCCCTTGCAGTCCTTCACGACGTAGTCGACGGTCGGGTCGCCGTTCTCGTCGATCTCGCCGTTGGCGACGGCGAGCGCCTTGGGGTAGGCCGAGAGCGTGGCCTTGGTGACGTCCCTCGTGTTGCCGGGGGTGTCGTAGACGTCGCCACCGGGCGAGGCCACGTCGACGTAGCCGTTGCCGTAGCTGGAGTAGTACGCCTTCCGCTTGCTGATGCCGGTCGAGGAGACCGAGATCACGTGCTCGGCCTCACTCGGCAGCGAGACGCAGGACGGGGGGATGGTCCGGGACCTGGCGGCCTGGCCGGGGAAACCGGCGAAGTCGGGGCTGCGGGTGTCGACGTTCGTCTTGGTGTAGTCGATCGCCTCGTTGCCGGCCGCGCTGACGACCGTCACGCCGTGGGCGTGCGCGTAGTTGATCGCCCGCTGGGTGGCGGCGATGTACAGCCGCTGCTGGGCCTGCTCCTCGGGGCTGTCGGCCGGGTTGTCGGCGCAGTTGAACAGCCACGGGTCGATGTAGTAGCTCATGTTGACCACGTCGACGCCGATGTCGCCCGCGTAGGTGAGGGCGTCGACGGTGGGCTGGAGGAAGAAGTAGCCCGAGTCCTGGCCGGCCCGCAGGTTCACGATCGTCACCTTCGGCGCGACGCCCGAGATGCCCAGCTTGTTGATGGGCGCGGCGATCGACGAGGCGACGTGGGTGCCGTGGCCGTCCTCGTCCACGTCGTTCGGGTCGGTGCAGGAGCCGTCGGGGTCCTCCTCGCACGGCCCGTCGATCACCGTGCCGTTGGCGTCGGCCGGCAGGTCGACGGTGAAGTTCCGGCTCAGCCTCCGGTCGAAGTTCGGCGCGATGTCGGGGTGCGAGCCGTCGACGCCGGTGTCGAGGATGCCGACGAGGACGCCCTTGTCGCCCTGCTCGTATCTGTGGGCCTGGTCCGCGCGGATCTGCTTCATGTCCCACTGCAGTTCGGCGAGCGGCTCGTCCTTGACGTCGCGGCCCCACCTGACGGGCGGGCCGCCCCGGCCCTCCTTCTCGACGGCCTTGTTCTTGGCCGTCTGCGCCACGGCCTTCCTCGCGGCGGCGGACGCCTTCGCGTCGTCCGGCGCGCTGCCGATCACCTGGTTGCGGGCGACCCCTTCGATGGCCGCCGCGCCCCGCAGGGCGTCGACGAAGCCGGCGTTGGTGGTGCTGACCGTGGCCAGGCCGACCTCGGTGTTCACCTTGATCACGCTGCCGCCCGCCGCTTCGATCGCCTTCTGGGCGTCCGCCGCGGCCGCGCCTTCCTTGTACAGAACCACGTATTCGGTCTGGGCCGCCGACCCGGCGGCCGTCGGTACGGCCTGCGCGGGTGTGGCGAGGGTTGCCGCCACCATCGCCGCGGTCGCGGCGACGACTGTCAAGCGCTTCACATCCACCTCCGTGTGGACTTCAAGGGCGCTGACCATGTTTGAAGATTTCCTGGCTCTGTCAAAGGTCCGTGACAATTCGCGACCAACGTGTGACATGACTGTCGTGGAGGCGGGTGGTCAGTCCCGTGACGTCCGGGCGTCGGCGGTGGCCGAATTTAGTAGGACGTCCTAGTATTTTCTCGGGGAGTGAGATGCGGGGAGGGGTAGATGAAGCCGGATGCGACGAGCGCCGCGGTGAGCGCCGAGGCGATCGAGGCGGGCAGGGCCCGCTGGCAGGCGCGGTACGACGCCGCCTTCAAGCGGGACCGCGAGTTCCGGACCCTGTCGGGGCTGGAGGTGGACCCCGTCTACGGGCCGCCCGGCGACGCCCCCGGGTTCGAGCGCATCGGCTGGCCGGGGGAGTTTCCCTTCACCCGCGGCCTGTACGCCACCGGCTACCGCGGCCGCCCCTGGACCATCCGGCAGTTCGCCGGGTTCGGCAACGCCAGGCAGACCAACGAGCGCTACAAGATGATCCTCGGCGCCGGGGGCGGCGGACTGTCGGTGGCGTTCGACATGCCGACGCTGATGGGCCGCGACTCCGACGACCCCCGCTCGCTCGGCGAGGTGGGCCACTGCGGCGTGGCGATCGACTCGGCCCTCGACATGGACCTGCTGTTCGACGGCATCCCGCTCGGCGAGGTCACCACGTCGATGACCATCAGCGGGCCCGCCGTACCGATCTTCTGCATGTACGTGGTCGCGGCCGAGCGGCAGGGCGTGCCGGTGGGGAAGCTGAACGGCACGCTCCAGACGGACATCTTCAAGGAGTACATCGCGCAGAAGGAGTGGCTGTTCGCCCCCGAGCCGCACCTTCGGCTGATCGGCGACCTGATGGAGTTCTGCGCCGCCGAGATCCCCGCGTACAAGCCGCTGTCGGTGTCGGGGTACCACATCCGCGAGGCGGGGGCCACGGCCGCGCAGGAGCTGGCCTTCACGCTCGCCGACGGCTTCGGCTACGTCGAGCTCGGCCTGTCGCGCGGACTCGACGTGGACGTGTTCGCGCCGGGCCTGTCGTTCTTCTTCGACGCGCACATCGACTTCTTCGAGGAGATCGCGAAGTTCCGCGCCGCGCGGCGCATCTGGGCCCGCTGGATGCGCGACGTGTACGGCGCGCGCACCGACAAGGCGCAGTGGCTGCGCTTCCACACCCAGACGGCGGGGGTGTCGCTGACCGCGCAGCAGCCGGACAACAACATCGTCCGCACCGCGATCGAGGCGCTGGCGGCCGTGCTCGGCGGCACCAACTCGCTGCACACCAACGCGCTGGACGAGGTGCTCGCGCTGCCCTCGGAGAAGGCCGCCGAGATCGCGCTGCGCACCCAGCAGGTGATCATGGAGGAGACGGAGGTCGTCAACGTCGTCGACCCGCTGGGCGGCTCGTGGTACGTCGAGGCGCTGACCGACCGGCTGGAGGCCGAGGCGGAGAAGGTCTTCGCGAAGA
The DNA here is from genome assembly GCF_040644635.1 of Microbispora sp. NPDC046933. NCBI lineage: Bacteria > Bacillati > Actinomycetota > Actinomycetes > Streptosporangiales > Streptosporangiaceae > Microbispora > Microbispora sp. NPDC046933. Next base: position 178,865 of record NZ_JBEYWW010000012.1, read on the forward strand.
TCCGGGAGATGGGCGGCGACGGCACGATGACCGCCGGAATCCTGCGGGGCATCGAGGACGGCTGGTTCATGTCGGAGATCGCCGAGTCGGCCTTCGACTACCAGCGCAAGCTGGAGAAGGGCGACAAGCGGATCGTCGGCGTGAACTGCCACACCGCGACCGTGGAACAGCCGCTGGAGATCCTGCGGATCAGCCACGAGGTCGAGGTCGAGCAGCGCAAGGTGCTGGCCGAGCGGCGCGCGGCGCGGGACAGGAAGGCCGTGGACGGCGCGCTGGCGGCCCTGCGCGCCGTCTCCAGGACCGGTGACAACATGATCCCGCCCATACTGGACGCGGTCAGGGCCGAGGCCACGCTGGGCGAGATCTGCGACGTCCTGCGCGAGGAGTGGGGCACCTACTCCGAGCCCGCGGCCTTCTGACGCGGACGTCCCCGGGACGGCCTGCGCCCTGACGTCCCGGGAACGCGTTCCGGCCGGACCGGCATCCCCGGCACGCTGCCGGGGCTCGGCCGGCGGCCGGGAAGCGATCACGACATGAAGTGGTTGAGGGCCCGGCCGTCGAGCTTCCAGCCGGGCTCGTTGTTGACGATGCTGATCATGTGCGACTCCACGGCCAGGCGCCACTTGCCGTTGTCGCTCAGACGCCAGACCTTGGTCGTGCCGGCGGCGCAGCCGTCCTCGGCCGCGTAACCGAGGATGCCCTCGTTCACGAACTTGCCTGATCCGACCAGCCGGTCACGCTCCTGGGGGGAGGCAGTGACCAGGTAGGACGACTTGACCGTGTAGCGGAGCCGCCACATCGGCATGCCGCCGGGGAAGGCCGTACGGGAGATGGAGTACAGCGGCGTCTGGGTCACCCGCATGCCGTGCTTGGTGACGGCCTGTTCCATCTCCGCCTGGTTGGCCGTGTAGAAGAAGCCCTGGTCGCCCTTGGTCGTCAGTTCGTAGAGCCGGACCTTCTGGATGGACGTGCGCGATGCGGCCGCCGTCGCCGACGACGGGGCGGCCAAGGCAGGGACGGCGACGGCGGCCGACGCCGAGGTGGCGAGGGCCAGTGCGAGACCGAACGCGGTGGTGCGCCCGCCGAACCGAATAGACATGTGCTGTCCTTTCCCGAGGTTGCAACGCTCGGTCAGCTTGGGCCGTGTGCGGCCGCGTTCCCGGCCATTTCAACGAACGTGCAAGCGATGGCCCCGGTCGTTTCGCGAATCTTTGAAGCTTCAGCGCGGTTTTGCTCGGCTTAGCTAGGGTGTGCCGTTACCTAGTGAAACAAGTGCCTCGGGGGAAAGGTGCGACGCGCGGAGACGTGGAGCGAACTGCGGCTCTGCCCCAGCCCGGAAGTTTCGGTCGCGGTATCGCCGCAGGTGTCGGTGCTGTCGCTGCTGGTGGACGCCGTGGCCGCGCGGCGGCGGGGACTGCCGGAGCGGTGGCGGCGCAGGATCCGGGAGTCCGTCGGCGCCGAGGGCCGGCAGGCGTGCCGCCCGCTCGGCGCGCCCGGCCACTCCGTGGCGCCGGACACGATCGTCCCGCTGCCGCCGGTCGCGGACGCCTCCGTGGAGTCCCAGCTCGCCTGGCTGCTCGACATGCGGCCGGACGCGCTGCTCGACGACATGGAGCAGGCGTACGGGCCGGAGCGCGTGCCCGAGCACTGGCGGTGGGCCGCCGAACGGCCGCGCCGGTGGCTGAACGGGTACGCGAGCGCCGTCTCCGATGTCTGGTCCGCGATCGGGCCTCTGTGGGAGCGAGCGCAGCCGCTGCTCGACCGGGAGGTCGAGCGGGTCGGTACGGCGGTGGTGCGCGGCGCGCTCGACACGCTCCTCGGCACGCTCAGCGAGCGCATCAGGTTCACCGACGGCAGCCTGCGTATGAGCGACCTGGAGCCCGCGCGGTACGACCTCGGCCGTCGCAAACTGGTGCTCGTGCCCATGCTCTCCGGGCCCGACGCCACGATCCTCAACCTCGACCTGCCCGGCTACGTCTGGATCGCCTACCCGCTCCCGCGGGCGGACGCCCTGTGGCTCGGGGCCGATCCCGCGTGCCGAGCGGCCGACGAGCTGGCCGCCATGCTCGGTCCCGCCCGTGCCGGCCTGCTGTCGTCGCTGGCCCGGCCCGCGACCATGGGCCAGCTCGCCACGCTGGCCGGCACGGTCCCGAGCGCCATCACCTACCACTGCGACCGTCTGGAGGCGGCCGGGCTGATCCACAGGGAGCGCAGGGGGCGCGAGGTGTGGATCCTGCGCACCCGCCGCGGCCACGAGATCATCGACCTTTTCTCCCGCTGACGACTCTGTGGCGGCCTCAAGGCCCTCAGACGCCGACGGTCCCGTCGACGCCCTCGCGCAGGAAGTCGGCGTGGCCGTTGTGCCGGGCGTACTCGTGGATCATGTGCAGCATCACCAGCCGCAGCGACACCTCCTCGCCCCACCGGGGCGCGTAGGCGGTGACGTCGAGCGACTCCGCCGCCCGCTCGATCCCGCGGGAGTGCTCGACCTCCGCCTGCCAGGCGGCGAACGCCTCCGCGCCGGTGGACCCGCTCGGGTCGTACGCCGCCTGGTAGTCGCCCTCCTCCGACCAGACGAGTGGCACGTCCTCCTTGCCGATCACGCGGCGGAACCACGCGCGCTCGACCTCGGCCATGTGCCTGACCAGGCCGAGTAGCGTGAGCGTCGAAGGCGGCATCGACCTGCGGCGCAGTTCCTCGTCCGACAGGCCGTCGCACTTCAGCGCGAGCGTGGCCCGGTGGTAGTCGAGGAAGGCGCGCAGCATCTCGCGCTCGCCGGCGACGGTCGGCGGGCCGATGCGTTCGACTGCCATGTCCTGCTCCCTCCATGTGGCGATCGTGCGCCGTTCACCCTACGGCGTGCGTGGAATCGCCCCGATCGCCGGAGGAACACAGCGGGGATGGCTCAGATCACGCGGGCGGGTACGGCAGGATTGGGGGTATGGCAGCGGAGTTCTCTCGACCTGGATCGCTCTACGGCGCCGTGGACCTCGGCGCGCGCAAGCAGGCACTCGAGGCGCAGGCGCGGCGTGAGGCCGCCGGGCCGCCCGGAGCCGCCTCGGCGGACGTCATCGAGGTGACCTCGGCCACCTTCAACGCCGACGTGGTGGAGCGCTCCCTGAGCGTTCCCGTGATCGTCGAGGCGACGGTGAGCAGGGCCGAGCAGGTCCGGCAGTTCAGTGGCGTGATGGAGAAGCTGGCCGCGGAGGCGGCGGGCGCGTGGGTGCTGGCCAGGGTGGACGTGGAGGCCGACCCGCAGCTCGCCCAGGCGCTGCGGATGCGCGCGGTGCCCACCGTCTACCTGGCCTTCCAGGGGCAGCTCATGCCCCTGTTCGAGGGCCCGCTGCCGGAGGCGCAACTCCGGCAGGCGTTGGCGCAGGTGTTCGAGCAGCTCGGCATGGAGCCGGCCGCGCCGGGCGAGGGCCAGCCCGCCGAGCCGCCGGTCGACCCCGAGCTCCTGGCGGCCGAGCAGGCCGTGGAGAAGGGCGACCTGGACGCCGCGGCCGCCGCGTACGAGCGCCTGCTGGCGAGGTCTCCGTCGGATGAGGGCGCGAAGATCGGCCTCGCGGGGGTCGGGCTGCTGCGGCGTACGCAGGACCTCGACCCGGCCGACGTGCTGCGCCGGGCCGCCGAGAGCCTGGACGACGTGGACGCGCAGACCCAGGCCGCCGACCTGGAGATGGTGAACGGCCAGGTGGACGAGGCGTTCGACCGGCTCGTCGCGCTCGTGAAGCGCACCCGGGGCGCCGACAGGGACAAGGCGCGCGTCCACCTGCTGGGGCTGTTCGACGCGCTACCCGCCGACGACCCGTCGGTCACTCGTGCGCGCAGGGCGCTGGCCAGCGCGCTTTTCTGACCGGTTCCCGCCCGCGCCCGCCCGGCCCCGGTGGCACGGCGGCGCGCGGGCCGGGCACGGCGCGTGACGAAAGAGCACCGGCCCGGGCTGAAACACCCCGCCGGGGATGGCACGATGGATAGCACCCATGAGCCGTCCAGCCGGATGCGCGAGCGTGGCCGCCACGCGGAGGCCGCGCCCCACTGGAGCAGCCGGGCGAGCACGGCCAGGCAACACCCCGCAAAGGAGCGGATAGACGTGGCCACCGTGCCCAGCGTGTCCTACTCGATCACCGTGCGCCTCGAGGTGCCCGCAGGGGGCAAGGCGGTCAGCCTGCTCACCCACGCGGTGGAGAACGCGGGCGGCGTGGTGACCGCCCTCGACGTGACCAACGCCGGTCACGAGAAGCTCCGCATCGACGTGACGTGCGCGGCCAAGGACGCCGACCATGTGCAGGCGATCGTGGACAGCCTCGGCGCGGTCGAGGACGTCGTGATCCACAAGGTCTCCGACCGGACCTTCCTCATGCACCTCGGCGGCAAGATCGAGATGCAGTCGAAGGTCCCCCTGCGCAACCGCGACGAGCTGTCGATGGCGTACACCCCGGGCGTGGCGCGGGTCAGCCTGGCGATCGCGCGCAACCCCGAGGACGCCCGCCGCCTCACGATCAAGCGAAACTCGGTCGCCGTCGTCACCGACGGCTCGGCCGTCCTCGGCCTCGGCAACATCGGCCCCGCCGCCGCGCTGCCGGTGATGGAGGGCAAGGCCGCCCTGTTCAAGAGGTTCGCCGGCATCGACGCCTGGCCCATCTGCCTCGACACGCAGGACGTGGACGAGATCGTCGCGACCGTGCGGGCCATCGCGCCCGGCTTCGGCGGCATCAACCTTGAGGACATCTCGGCGCCGCGCTGCTTCGAGGTGGAGCGGCGGCTGCGTGAGCTGCTCGACATCCCGGTCTTCCACGACGACCAGCACGGCACCGCCATCTGCGTGCTCGCCGCGCTGACCAACGCGCTGAAGGTCGTCGGCAAGGAGCTCTCCGAGGTGCGGATCGCGATGGCCGGCGCCGGCGCGGCCGGCACCGCCGTCCTGCGCCTGCTGCTGGCGGCCGGGGCGAGGAACGTCGTCGTCTGCGACTTCCGCGGGGCGGTGCACCTCGGCCGCGACGACCTCGACGACTCGCTGCGGTGGATCGCCGAGCACACCAACAGCGAGGGGTACGGCGGCGACCTGCGCGGCGCGGTCAAGGGCGCCGACGTCTTCATCGGCGTCTCCGCCCCGGGGATCCTCACCGGGGACGACGTCGCCGCCATGGCGAAGGACGCGGTGGTGTTCGCGCTGGCCAACCCCGAGCCGGAGGTCTCCCCGGACGACGCCCGCGAGCACGCGGCGGTCGTGGCCACGGGCCGGTCGGACTACCCCAACCAGATCAACAACGTGCTGGCGTTCCCGGGCGTGTTCCGCGGCCTGCTCGACGCCCAGGCGGACGGCGTCACGCCGGAGATGCTCCTCGCGGCGGCCCGCGCGCTGGCCGCGGTCGTGACGAGCGAGGAACTCGGTCCCAACTACATCATCCCCAGCGTCTTCCACCCCGATGTGGCCAACGCGGTGGCGGCGGCCGTACGGGAGTCGGCCGGCGGCAGGGCGCGCGGCTTCACCGAAGCCTGATCGACTCCCGCACGGTTACGTCGCCGTCACAGTAAGTAATATGACGCGGCAAACCGGGGTCGGCGTACACGAATCCGCAATCCTCCCTCATGATGGGATGTATGGCGGAGGCGATCTACGTCGGCGGGTTGCTTGTAGCGACGCCACTGCTCGACGACCCCAACTTCCGGCGTAGCGTGGTGCTCGTCCTGGAGCACGACGAGGACGGCGGCACTTTGGGTGTGGTGCTCAACCGGCCCAGTGAGATCGCCGTGACCCAGGTCTTACCTTCCTGGGACGCCCTGGTCACGGGTCCTCCGGTGCTGTTCGAGGGCGGCCCGGTGCAGACGGACAGCGCGCTCGCGCTCGCCGTCGTGCTCAGCGGCGAGGAACCGCTGGGCTGGCGCCGGCTGCAGGGCAGGGCCGCGGTCTCGCGCCTCGGCACGGTGGACCTCGACGCGCCTCCGGAGATCCTGGCGGGGGAGATCTCCCAGATGCGGATCTTCGCGGGCTACGCGGGCTGGACGGCGGGACAGCTCGAGAACGAGCTCCAGGAAGGCGCCTGGTACGTCGTGGACTCCGAGCCGGGGGACACCTTCCACCCGAACCCGGCCACGCTGTGGCGCACGGTGCTGCGCAGGCAGAAGGGAGACCTCGCGCTGGTCGCCACCTTCCCCGACGACCCCCTGCTCAACTGATTCCCCAGGCACGCCCCGCACGGGGCCGCGCGGAGACACGCGGAGACACGCGGAGGCCGGGCGCGGGAAGCGCGCCCGGCCGTGGGTGAGGCGTCGCGTGTCAGCTCGCGGTGCAGCTCACCGCCGGCACCGCGTTGGTGCCGTTCCAGGAGCCGAGGAACCCGAACGAGGTGGACGCTCCGGCGCCGAGGCCGCCGTTGTAGCTCACGTTCTTCGCGGTGATCGACGATCCGCTCGACGTCACTGTGGCGTTCCACACCTGGGTGATCGTCTGGCCGTTGGCGTACGTCCAGGTCACGGTCCAGCCGGAGATGGCGCTGGAGCCGGCCTTGACGGTCACCTCGCCCTGGAAGCCGCCGCCCCACTGGTTGGCGACCTGGTATGTCGCCGAGCAGCCCTTGGCGCCGCCGCTGGGGGACGGGCTCGGGCTCGGGGACGCGCTCGGCGAGGCGCTGGGCGACGCGGACGGGCTGGGCGAGGCGGACGGGCTGGGGGACGGGCTCACCGGCGGCTGACCGCTGTAGATCGTCGCCTCCTTGGCGGTCGGCTTGATGCCGTTGGCGCCGTTGAAGAGCCGCTGGCCCCACGAGGTGAGCTGGTTGACGTTGAAGTTCGTCACCTGGTCCAGGTATTCGACGCCACCGCCGTTGCCGCTCCACGACCAGCCGAGGTAGCCGACGCCCCGCGACTGGGCCTGCGACATGATCGTGTCCTCGTCGGGGTCGCCGTCCGAGTGCATGTTGCCGAACTCGCCGATCACCAGCGGCAGGCCGGCGGTCTGGAACGCCTGGAGATAGCCGGTGACCTCGGCCGCCGTGTCGAAGACGCCGTACATGTGGATCGAGAAGACGGTGTTCTTCTGGGGGTCGCCGTCGAAGACCGAGGCGGCGTTGTCACGCATGACGAACTGCCAGTCCTGGCCCCAGTTCGGCGCGTCGACCATCAGCAGGTGCTGGAATCCGGCCGCCCGCATCCTGCTGATCGCGCTCTTGGTCGCGCTGGTCCAGGCCGACGGGTTGTTGTTGCCGTACGGCTCGTTGCCGATGTTGATGACGATGTAGTTCTCCTGGCCGGTCAGCACGCTCTTGAGGCCGACCCAGTAGTCCACCGCCTGGTCGAGCGTGTACGCGCCGCTCTGCTCGCCGTAGCCGGTGGTGTCGTGGTTCTCGAGCACGCAGATTAACCGGTTCTGCTTGCACAGGGAGATGACGTTGGAGACGTCGCTCGCCGAGTTGGCCGTCCAGCGGCCGCCGCTCAGCACGACGCGGACGGTGTTCGCGCCCAGCGACTTGATGTTCGCGAACGAGCTCGTCTGGCTCGGATACCAGGTGTGGGCGTGGCTGGTGCCCCGCATGATGAACTGGTTCCCGTTGGCTTCGAGGATCTTCGTGCCGCTGACGTGCAGTCCGGTTGCGGCCTGCGCGTTCTGGGTCATCGCGAGCACTGACATCAGGAGGGCGAGGAGTGCCGCGCCCGCGGCGATGAAACGTGTTCTCATTCTGTACCTCGGGTGGGGGATCGGCACCGATGGAAGCGCCGAACGCACGATAGGCAGGGGGAGCAGGGGCCGTACAGGAGACGGCTCTCGCGTCGCCATCGACGGGCCCGCCCCTCACTGAACCGGTTCGGCAGGGTGTGCCACCGGACCAGCGCGATCTCCCGCCGAGGGCCATCACCCGGGCGGCGTCATCTCGATGAAACATTCAGTCGCCATGCCGATCCTCCCGCCGCGGCGACGCGGGTGGCGGGCGGTCACGGTGAAGCGGCGTGTGCCGCGGGTGCCCGCCTCGCTGGGACGGCTCGACCGGCTCGGCTACCCCAACCTCGCGGAGAACCGGCTGGCCGCGCTCCCCGCGTCGATCGGCGGCATGACCGGCCTGCACGAGCTGCGCGCCCACGACAACCGGCTGACCGTGCTGCCGGAGACGATCGGCCGCCTGACCGGGCTGCGCGAGCTGCACCTGAAACGTCAGCCCGGGGTCGAGGCGGACTCGGCCGCCCCGGAGCGTACGGGCAGGTCCCAGCCGGGACACAGGGAGCGCTCGGCCAGCGCGAGCAGGTCCTCCAGCCGCCGCGTCAGTACGGCGGGGTCCTGCGTGCGCTCGTCGAAGCAGGCGAGGGCCACGCTGACGAAGACGGCCACGATGAACTGCGGCTGCAGGTCGCACGGGTCCGCTCCGAGCCTGCGGGCCACCTCGCCGACCAGCTTGCGCTCGTTCTCCTTCACAAGCCGCATGGTCCCGGCGAGCAGGGCGGGCGTGGAGTGCACGACCTTCTGGCAACGCAGGTACCTGCCTGCCTCCGTCTCATCCGCCTCTCGTAGGATCTGCAGTAACGAACGCATCGCCTGGCACAGTGCCGTGAACGGCGACTCCGACTCGGGGCGTGTGGCCAGCTCCGCGAGGAGCATCCGCTGCTCGTCGGCGGTCAGCGAGAGCGCGACGTCCTCCTTGGAAGCGAAGTACCGGAAGAAGGTCCTGGGCGAGACCTCCACCTCGGCGGCGATCTGGTCGATCGTCGTCGCCTCGTAGCCCCTGGTGAGGAAGAGGTCGAGGGCCGCGTCGATCAGAGCGTCCCGCGTCCGCTGCTTCTTGCGTTCGCGTAGACCCACGGCGGTCACCTCCTCGAAACTGCCGGTTCACAAACTCTCAGTTGTCACCGTATGTCGGATAAAAGGATTTGTCATCTGTCATCGACTGACATAAATTGCTGCAGGTCGACACAGTGGTGCTAAGGGGGAATCTCCATGACTCAAGCCGTATCGGTGGACGCCGACGCGCCTCCAGGACGGGGCCAGGGGCATCCATGGCTCACGCTGCTCGCCGTCTCGCTCGGCGTGATCATGGTCATGCTCGACGGCACGGTCGTGGCCATCGCCAACCCCGCCATCCAGGCCGATCTGCAGGCGTCGCTGGCGGACCTGCAGTGGGTGACCAGCGGTTACCTGCTCGCGCTGGCGGTCTTCCTGATCACCGCGGGTAAGCTCGGCGACCTCTTCGGGCACAAGCGGGTCTTCCTGATCGGCGTCGCCGGCTTCGCGCTGACCTCGCTCGCCATCGGCCTGTCGTCCTCGGTGGCCATGCTGATCGCGCTGCGCGTGCTGCAGGGCCTTTTCGGCGCGCTGCTCCAGCCCGCCGCGCTCGCGTTGCTCCGGTCGGCGTTCCCCGGTGAGAAGCTGAACATGGCCATGGGCGCGTGGGGTGCGATCATCGGCCTGTCGAGCGCGGCCGGACCGATCGTCGGCGGCCTCCTGGTGGAGAACGTGAGCTGGCAGTCGGTGTTCTTCATCAACGTGCCGGTCGGTGTGGCGGCCCTGGCGTTCGGCCTGTGGGCGCTGCGGGAGAGCAAGGCGCAGATGCTGTCCAGGGTCGACTGGCTCGGCGTGGTGCTGCTGTCCGGCGCGATGTTCTCGCTGGTGTGGGCCATCATCAAGGCCCCCGACTGGGGCTGGGGCGACGGCAAGACGCTCGGCTTCCTCGCCGCCGCCGTGGTGATCGGGGCGGTGTTCCTGTTCTGGCAGTCGAAGGTGCGCGAGCCGCTGCTGCCGTTGAGCCTGTTCAGCAACGCCTCGGTCTCGATCGGGACCGTCCTCATGATCCTCATGTCGTTCGCGATGTTCGGCGCGATGTTCTTCCTCACGTTCTTCTTCCAGGGCGTGCACGGGCTCACGCCGCTCGACTCCGGCCTGCGGATGCTGCCGATGAGCGCCGGCATGATCGTCGCCTCGCCCATCGCGGGCATCCTCATCGGCAAGCTCGGCCCGAAGATCACCATCGCGGGCGGCATGGTGATCAGCGCCTTCGCGATGTTCCTGATGTCGCGGCTCAGCGTCGAGGCCGCCTTCGCCGACACCGCGATCCCGTTCGTGCTGCTCGCGTTCGGCCTGTCGCCGGTGTTCGTCGGCGCCACGGAGATCATCGTGGGCAACGCGCCGGAGGAGCTGAGCGGCGTCGCGGGCGGCGTGCAGAACTCCGCGATGCAGATCGGCGGCGCGCTCGGCACCGCCATCCTCGGCGCGGTCGTGTCCGGCAAGGTGGCCGACGTGCTGCCGGGCTACCTCGGCCCCATGGCGCAGGCCGTCAAGCCCGCGGAGATGGAGGGGCTGAAGGCCATGGCCTCGGTGGGCCAAGCCCCGCCCGGGCTGCCGGCCCAGGTGGCCAAGACGGTCACCGACGCGGCGCACCTGTCCTTCCTGGACGGCCTGCACCTCGGCTTCGTCGTGAGCACGGCGGTCGCCCTCGTCGCGGCTGCCCTGGCCCTGTTCGTCAAGGCCGGCCGCAAGACCGAGGGCGCCCCGGTCCACATGGGCTGACGTCCGTCCTCTCCGTACGGCCCCCGCCACCCGGCGGGGGCCGTACGCACGTCCGGGGCGGGGGCGCCTGCTCGCTCAGTAGACTTGGTATCCGTGAGCGGCACGAAGATTCTTCCCGAGAGCGACGTAACACCCCGGCTCTCGCACGGCGACGGTGACCACGAGCGCTTCTCGCACTTCGCCGACAAGAACAAGATCACTGAGAGCTACGTGACCGGCGCGCCGGTGCGGGCCCTGTGCGGCAAGGTCTGGGTGCCCAGCCGCGACCCGAAGAAGTACCCGGTCTGCCCGGAGTGCAAGGAGATCTACGACGGGTTGCCCAAGGGCGAGCCGTCCGGCGAGTGAGTGTCGATACGGGATCATCGCCTCCCCGGCGGTTAGGGTCTGCCTTCTGACCAGCCGTATCGGGGGAACGAATGGTTCGGCGACCCATCGCCGTCTTCCTTGCATGCCTTTACGCGCTGGGCGGCGCCTGCGCCGCCCCGGCGTCCGCCGCCTCCAGGGAGACCGGTGGTCTCACCGGCACCGGACTGCGCGGATCGCCGGCCTCCCGGCCGGACGCCTGCCTCGCCCGCCACGCCGTCCCGCAGCGCCGGCACGGCGTGGGTGCGCTGACGCACGCGCTGGAGCCGCGTGAGCCGGGGCCGGACGAGGTCGCGCGCATGTCTGCCGACCTGGCCCGCAGGCTCGGCACGACACCGCCGGGGGACACGTCGAGGCCGGGGGAGACCGCGCAGCCGGGGGACACGCCGCGGCCGGGGAGCGTCGCGAACGGCCGGCGGAGCGCCCCCGGCGCCGTCGAGCGGATCACCGTTCCGGTGTGGGTGCACATCATCAGGGACCACGCGCTCGGCCTGCCCGACGCGGCCGTCTCCCGGCAGATCGCCGTACTGAACACCGCCTACTCCGGCGGGTACGGCGGGGCCGACACCGGCGTGCGCTTCGAGCTCAAGGGCATCACGCACACCGACAACCGGGACTGGTTCCGCGACCCCCTCGGCTACGAGGAGCCGATGAAGAAGAAGCTGCGGGTCGGGGGTCCCGAGACGCTCAACCTGTACATCGCGCAGCTGAGCCGGCTCGTGCTCGGTTACTCCACCTATCCGTACTGGTACGACGACGAGCCCGTGCTGGACGGCGTGGTGATCGACTGGCGGAGCGTCCCCGGGGGCCCGCTGCGCGACTTCGCCAGAGGTTTCACGGCCGTCCACGAGATCGGCCACTGGCTCGGCCTGCTGCACACCTTCGAGAACGGCTGCAAGGCTCCGGGCGACTCGGTGGACGACACCCCCGCCGAGGCGTATCCGACGAACGGCTGCCCCCCGAAGAAGGACACCTGCCCCGCCGCGGGCGGCGATCCGATCCACAACTTCATGGATTACGCCCAGGACCGCTGCATGCGCGAGTTCACCGCGGGCCAGGGCGTACGCGTCCACCAGATGTGGGACGCCTACCGCCGCCCGGCGCCGCAGGGGGCCGACGCGGGACTGCAGAAGGCCGCCGCGGGGCTCCAGGGGGCCGCCGTGAACGGCGCGGACGGCACGGACGGCGCTGACGGCGCTGACGGCGCTGACGGTCCCGTGCCGAGCCTCGCCGCGCAGGGCCACGAGGAGCCGGTCGGCGGCATACAGGGCGAGGCGGAATCGCCAGGAGGAACAGGGCGATGACGAATCGGCCCGGAGCCGTTGACGTGGCGGCGTGGGTGTGAGTAACTCCACAGCAGCGTTCATGGTCACGAAGCCTCGCGCCCGGCCCTGAGCGCCGAGTCGCTCGCCGGTTCCGTCCCACGCGCCCGGCCAGGCCGCCCGGGGAGGCTTTGTGGATGACAAGTGGACCCGCCGGGTCTGGCCCCCCGCAGAGGAGGACCCGCCGTCCACGGAGGGCCGCACCCGCCCGTACGGCGCTCCGGGCGGGCCGCCGCGGTCGTCCACCACGCCGACGGCGTCCCCGCAGTGGCCCACGCGGCCGTACGGCGGCCCGGATGCGGACCGGGACTTCGCCGAGGAGAGCTTCACCGGCCTGTACGGCACGGCCGGGGGCGCGGCGGAGGGGCCCACGCGTCCCTCGGGAAGGCCCGAGGCGGCGCGGGACCTCACCGGCCGGCCTGGCGGCGCGGTCGGGGATGCGCTCGCGCGGGACGTCACCGGGCTCTACGGCGACACGGGGGAGGGGCCTGCGCGCTCCTCGGGGCGGCCGGAGTCCGTGGGAGGCGAGTTCACTCGCCCGTACGGCGCGCCGGTCTTCGAGCGGCGCCAGGTCGACCGTCCGGCCTGGCCTTCGCTGGGCCTGGAGTCCTCTGAGCCGGAGGACGAGCTGCCCCCCTCGGCCCGCCGCTACCGTCCACCCGAGACGCCCCCCCGCCCGATGCCGCGGTGGCTGCGGCGCCTTCTCGTCGGCGGGCTCGCGCTGGTCTGCTCGGCCGCCGTCATCGGCGCGGTGGTGGTCACGGTCCTGCAACGGGCCGAGAGCGCGCCTCCCACGGTGATCCACGACCAGATCGCCGGAGTCGCCTACACGCTCCCGCCGCAGTGGCGGGAGGGCGTGGTCGCGCCCGTGACCGGTTTCACGTCCGTCGCCGCGCACGGGGACAGCGCCACGGTCATGGCCCGGCCGGGCGACCGGGTGGACCCGCCCAACCTGCGTTCGGCCGTCATCGACCTGAGCGATCTCTACACACAGCTGCTGCTGCACGGCGACAAGGTGGAGGTGCTGGACGACCGCGCCGTGACCGTCGGCGGGCGGCCGGGGCACACCCGGGCCGTCCGGGCCGAGTACACCGACGTGGTGAACGAGCCCGCCTTCATGCGGGTGACCCTGCTGACCCGGCCGGACGGCGGCAGCACGGTCCTGCTCGGGCTGGCCCATCCCGACCGTCCCCAGTCGCGCGCCGAGATCGAGGGCCTGATGTGGGGAGCCCGCTGAGCCCTCCCTCACGTGTGTGCTGTTTCGGTGACGGCGTCCGCCACCTCTTGTGACGGTGTTCAAGGTATATAGCCGTCGAAGCAGGAGAGGTGCGGGCATTTCGACGCGGCGCTTCGCCGTGCCCGTACCGCCGAATGCCCATACAGGCGGGTAGGCCTTATCCCGACCCTTCGATACCGATATAACCGGAGATTCCGCTATCGCCGGAACGGCTTTGAGATAGGCGTGACATCTGTTTGCCGCCATCCGATAAGTGGCTCGCTGCCCGCGTTTCCCCGGACAGGTATCTTCGAGGTCGCATCGCACGAAAACGCGGTGACCCGAAAGACCAATTCTCACCTTGGGGGGAAATCAAATTGATTTCTCATAGGAGCGGCTCGGCCTCTGGTTCGCGTGGCACCGGTCGCCTGCTGATGTGGTCCGCCGCGGTGGCGGTGACCTGTGCGACCGTGGGGCTGTCTGGCTCCGTCGCGGCGAGCGCCACCTCGGCGAAGTCCGCCCCGGCCGCGCATGCGGCGACGAGCCCGCAGGGCGGAGGGGAGAAGGACAAGACGCCCATTCCCTACCCGCGTCTCGACAGCGCGAACGTCGTCACCGCGTTCACGATCGGCGGGAGCTCCGTGGCTCCGACCGACTCGACCACCTTCACCGGGTCGGCGCGCAGGGGCCGCGTGTTCGTCAACGACGGCACGGGCTGGGCCGATCTCACCTCGGTGTTCTCTCCGGGGTACCTGTACGACGTCACGCTGGCGCCCGCGCCGAGCACCAAGTTCGCGCTCACCAACAACGTTCTGACCCGCCTCGACACCAGCGGGATTCCCGTGGGGCTGCTCAGGGTCACGGTGCGTAAGGCGGACGGCAGCCTCTTCTACTCCGACTGCAGGGTGTCGGACACGAGCGGCGCCTCCACCCTTCCGCTGACCGCCAGCCGCTGCACGGCCCCGACGCGTCTGTGACGTGAGCGCGGCGCCCGCCACCGATTCCCGAGGCGGGACCGTCGCGCGGCCCGGCCGGCCACCGGCCGGCCGGGCCCGTCAGGAAAAGGTCCGGAAAAAGACGCTCGGAAGCGGCCGCGGCGATCGTCCGGCGCTGCCTGACGGTGCCCGCCTGATATCCGCCGCGAGCTCTTTCTGTATGCGAGAGGCGGCTCCGGGCGCGTTCGCCCGGAGACGCGGTGGCCTGGAAAGACGAATTCTCACCATGGGGGAAAGTCAGTTGATTACTCGTAGGAGCGGCTCGGCCTCTGGTTCGCGTGGCACCGGTCGCCTGCTGATGTGGTCCGCCGCGGTGGCGGTGACCTGTGCGACCGTGGGGCTGTCGGGCTCCGTCGCGGCGAGCGCCACCTCGGCGAAGTCCGCCCCGGCCGCGCATGCGGCGACGAGCCCGCAGGGCGGAGGGGAGAAGGACAAGACGCCCATTCCCTACCCGCGCCTCGACAGCACCAACATCGTCACCACGTTCACGGTCGGTGGTGGCGGGCCCCCCGGCACCTCGGCCGTCGTGCCGACGAGCTCGACGACGTTCACCGGGTCGGCGCGCAGGGGTCACGTGTTCGTCAACGACGGCACGGGCTGGGCCGATCTCACCTCGGTGTTCTCTCCGGGGTACCTGTACGACGTCACGCTGGCGCCCGCGCCGACCAACGGCATCTCGTTCACCAACAACGTTCTGACCCGCCTCGACACCAGCGGGATTCCCGTGGGGCTGCTCAGGGTCACGGTGCGCAAGGCGGACGGCAGCCTCTTCTACTCCGACTGCAGCGTGTCGACCACGAGCGGCGCCTCCACCCTTCCGCTGACCGCCGGCCACTGCACGGTCCCGACGCGTCTGTGACGTGAGCGCGGCTAACTGACCGACTCCGGGGCGGGGGCCCGCGGACGCCCGACGGCTCCGCGGGTCACCCGCCCCGATCGTTTCCAGGCGAGGCTCGCGCCGCCGCCCGGCCTGGGGCAGGGTCGGTCTCGGCTCCGACGGTCCGCGGCGGCGGCCGGCACGGCCGGGGGCATGCCGCGGCGCCGGATTCCTGGAGCTGTGGGGATTACCACACGGTGCGATTTCGGACCAGCATGCGTGTGGTCGGCATGTCTTGTCGGTCGGGCGGGCTACTCTGAATCCACTGTGAGGGAGCGAACCGATAGAGACACCAGTGTTCCGACGAGTTCGGGGAGGCGTCGTTGAGCGTTTCGGCCGCGTCCCACCTCTCCCCGTCCTACCCCGACAGAGCCGCCTGGGGCACCGCCCCGAAGCTGCGCGCGTGGCAGCAGGAGGCCTTCGACCTCTACTTCCGGCGTGAGCCGAGAGACTTCCTGACCGTCGCCACCCCCGGCGCCGGCAAGACGACGTACGCGCTGCGGATCGCCAGCGAACTGCTCAGCCGCGGGGTCGTGCGCGCGGTGACGATCGTCACCCCCACCGAGCACCTCAAGCGGCAGTGGGCCGACGCGGCGGCCCGGGTCGGGATCAGCATCGACCCCGAGTTCAAGAACAGCCAGGGCGCCACCTCGCGCGACTACATCGGGGTCGCGGTCACGTACGCGCAGATCGCGATGCATCCGGCGCTGCACCGGGCCCGCACCGAGGCGCGCAAGACCCTGGTGATCTTCGACGAGATCCATCACGCGGGCGACGCGAAGTCGTGGGGCGACGGCGTCCGCGAGGCGTTCGAGCCCGCGACCAGACGACTCGCGCTGACCGGCACGCCGTTCCGGTCCGACGACAGCCCGATCCCGTTCGTCACCTATGTCGAGGACGGCGAGGGGGCGATGCGGAGCGTCTCCGACTACTCCTACGGGTACGGCCCGGCCCTGGCCGACAACGTCGTCCGGCCGGTCATCTTCCTGGCGTACTCGGGGGAGATGAAATGGCGGACGCGGGCGGGCGACGAGATCGCCGCCACCCTCGGCACACCGCTGACCAAGGACCAGCTCTCGCAGGCGTGGCGGGCGGCCCTCGACCCGAAGGGCGACTGGATCCGCCAGGTCATCCACGCGGCCGACCGGCGCCTCACCGAGGTGCGGCGGGGCGTTCCCGACGCGGGCGGGCTGGTCATCGCCTCCGACCACGAGTCGGCCCGCGCCTACGCCCGGCACATCCGCACGGTGACCGGGGAAGGGGCCGAGGTCGTGCTCTCCGACGACCCGGGCGCGTCGAAGAAGATCAAGGACTTCGCCGCCTCCGACCGGCGCTGGCTGGTCGCGGTCCGGATGGTGTCGGAGGGCGTGGACATTCCCCGGCTGTGCGTCGGGGTCTACGCCACGAGCACCTCGACCCCGCTGTTCTTCGCCCAGGCCGTCGGGCGTTTCGTCCGCGCCCGCAAGCGGGGGGAGACCGCGTCGGTGTTCCTGCCCTCGGTGCCCGTCCTCATGGGCCTGGCGGGCGAGATGGAGGCCGAGCGCGACCACGTGCTGGGCCGCCGCGGTGACGAGGACGGCCTCGACGACGTGCTGCTCGAACAGGCCCAGCAGGAGAAGAAGCAGCCCGACGCGCTCGGCGACGAGCTGCCCTTCCAGACGCTGGAGGCGTCCGCGACCTTCGACCGGGTGCTGTTCGACGGCGGCGAGTTCGGCACCGCCGCCGCACCCGGCTCACCGGAGGAGGAGGACTTCATCGGCCTCCCCGGCCTGCTGGAGCCCGACCAGGTGGCCTCGCTGCTGCGTAAGCGCCAGGCCGACCAGCAGGCGGCCAAGCGCAAGACCAGGAAGGGGAGCGAGGAGAGCGCCCCCGCCCTCGCGCCGCACGAGCAGCTCGCCGAGCTCCGCAGGGAGCTGAACGGCCTCGTCGGCGCGTGGAACCATCGCACCGGCCAGCCGCACGGCGTCATCCACGCCGAGCTACGCCGGGCCTGCGGCGGCCCCGCCATCGCCCAGGCCACCGCCGAGCAGGTCCGCGAGCGCATCGCGATGATCCGCAAGTGGGCCACCCAGCGCAGGTGATCCCGCCGTCGTCCGACCTACGCCGTACGGCTTTCCGCGTGGTCCGGCGAAGTATGCCGAGGAGCTGTCCGGATGTTTTCTGACGGCATGCCGCCCAATCGGTGACGGGTCGCGGCTCGCCGGTCCCCAGCGGGGCGGCGAGCCGCGCGTGTCTTCGCCCCGGCTACCGAAGCGGGTCAGGAGGTCCTACGGCAACACGGCCCGCGTCCCGGGGCGCTACCTGGGCTCATCCCTGGCTGGTGGGGTGTCCGTGAACCTTGGCCCACTGCGCCGGAGGGAACCTCCGGTCCTCGCGAAGCCCGCTTCGCCGGCCCTTCGCTGCGGTCCTCGCTCCCTTCCGCTCCGCTCCCTCCACTCTGGTGAACGTTGAGGGACAGCGCACTGGCCGGGGCTCCGGAGCTCCGGGCCGGGCCGTGCCGATCAGGCGGATGCCTCCGCCTGGCCGCCCTCGACATGCTCCACGCGCCGAGGGTCCGGCCGGTTGACGAGGTTGCTCATCCGGACCTGGGCGTACACGTCCTCCAACCGGGCCAGGACCGAGTTGAACATCGTCTTGTTCAGCTCGGTCATCCTCCCGATGTGGCCGGCCATGCCGTCGACCCGTTCCGTCATCATGGTCAACTGGTCGCTCATCGCGTCGACCCGGTTGGTGAGTGTGTCCACGCGTATGGTGAGACCGTCCACCCGTCCGGTCAGGGTTCCGACCTGGTCGGTGAGGCCGTCGACACGGCCCGTGAGCACGTTGACCTGTCCGGTGAGGGTGTCGACCCGGTTGGTGAGTGTGTCCACGCGTGTGGTGAGACCGTCGACCCGCCCGGTCAGCGCCTCGACCTGTCCACCGAGTGTCTCGACCTGTCCGGTGAGTGTCTCGACCTGTCCGTTGAGGGTGTCCACCCGGCCGGTCAGAGTGTCGACCCGATTGCTGAGTTCGCCGATGCGGCCGTCCACGCGCGCGATCTCGTGGTCCAACCGGTCGAACCGGCGGTTGGCGGCGGCCATCTGGTTCTTGAGGACGCCGATGTCGGTTCTCGTCTGCTCGCCGATCTGCTCGACCCGGGTGAGTCGCTCGCTTATCGCGTCGACCTTGACCCAGATCATCTGCTGGGCGTCGTAGGCGCGTATCGTCGCCTCCAGACGACTGCTCTTGCCGAGATCCGTCACTTCTTGCTCCAGGAGTTCGACGCGTTCCTCGAGCGTCAACATGCATGTCCTCCGACGCTGCCGGCAGCGAGCCGAGGCTCGCTGAGCGGAAAATAAGAGTGCTGCGGGTGCGCGGAGGTAATTGCTATCAGCTCGGAGGTTGGCGGGAAGAGAGTAATCGGCGGCGAATTCTTTGCCGCCTGGGCCGCACGGTGCGGAATCTTCGCTGTCGGGGGGATGAATATTCACCGAGCGTGCGTGTTCTGCGCCTCATGTCCGGACTTCTCCTATTTGTGGGCCGACTTTTCTTGACCTCGTCGGACGCGCTACGAGATGCGGGAGCGCAACGGGATCTTGTCGCCGGTGTGGCCGTTGATCGCCACGTAACGCCGGTGGTGCCGGGTGGCCGGGCTGAGCCGGAGGCTGAGGGAGGCCACGCCCTCCTCCACGCGTACGGGAACGTTGTGTGCTCCCTCGTGCTGCCCCGCCTCGGCGCCCTCGCGCAGCCAGATGCGCAGCCGGTGCCCGGCCTGGTGCACGGCCACTGTCGCCGTGTCGCACTGCGCGGGCGACGCCGGCCAGTACACCGTGAGGCCGTGCAGCGCTCTGCCGTGGAACGACAGCCGTACGGCCTCGGGGTTGGGGATGCGGGAATCGCAGTCGGGAGGGCCGCCCTGTGTCGGTGTCGGTGCGGGAGACGGTGCGGGAGACGGTGTCGCAGCGGCCGCCACTCGGGGGATCTGCGTGGCCTGCGCGCCTGCCGCCGCGCCGGCGCCGGCGTCGGCGTCGGCGCGTGGATCGCGTTCGGCGACCGTCTGCGCGGGGACCCGGGCGGACCTCTGGGTGAACCCCACGGTCATCGTGACCGCCTGCAGGGCCGCCAGCGTCAGCGCGCCGGTGACGCGGAGCACGCCCCGATGGCCGCGGGCGAAGAGCAGCCAGACGCAGACCGGGGTCAGGACGAGCCAGGTGAGGCCGAGCAGGAACGCGAACATCGGGGCCGCCAATCCACGAGGAGTCGTCGCTCTAGGTAATACACCCGTGACGCTTCGTGGTGAAGTCATTGACGTCCCCATCCCGCGCGTGTCCCGGCTCGGCCGCCCGGCTCGCCGGATTCGCGGATCAGGAGCGGAGGACCGGCTCCCCGGTGAGCTCCACCCTGGCCTCGGTGAGGCGGGCGAGTGCCGACTCCGTCGTCTCGCGGGCCACGCCGGCCGTCAGGTCGAGCAGGACCCGTACGGCGAAGCCGTTCGCCGCCGCGTCGAGGGCGGTGGCCCGGACGCAGTGGTCGGTGGCGATGCCGACGACGTCCACTGCCTCCACGCCGCGCTCGCGCAGCCACGCGGCCAGGCCGACGCCGTCCGCGGTGGCGCCCTCGAACCCGCTGTAGGCCGCCTGCCGCGCGCCCTTGCTGAAGACCTCCTCGACCTTCGCCGTGTCGAAGGCCGGGTGGAAGTCAGCGCCGGAAGTCCCGACCACGCAGTGCGCCGGCCAGGAGTCGACGTAGTCGGGCTCGGCCGCGAAGTGGGCCCCGGGATCGACGTGGTAGTCACGGGTGGCCACCACGTGGTCGTACGCGTGCTCGTGGACGTGGCGGCTGATCGCGGCGGCCACCTCGGAGCCGCCGCCGACCGGCAGGCTGCCGCCCTCGCAGAAGTCGTTCTGCACGTCCACGACGACGAGCGCGGTCTTCATCGGTCACCTCACAGTGGCGATCGCGAGGGTCCGGCGTCGTCCTCATGCGCCGGTCCCCCGCGATCACTTGAAGATAGTAGGGACTGCGGGGTCTCCGGGGGAGAGGCTGCAGGCCTCCAGTGGCAACTCGGCCAAAGTCGCCCGGTGGCGGTCGCGGGCGGCCTCCAGGCTCTCGCGGCCGACGACCTTGCCGTCCCGGACGAGTTCGGCCAGCAGCGGGCGGTCGTCCGTCTCCACCGGCTCGCGGGTGACCACCTCGGCGGTCGCGGTGCCGTCGCTGGTCCTGCGGTAGGCCCACTTGCGCCCGCCGACGCTCGGCTTGCCGACGGACGCCTTGGCCACCGGCTGGACCTGCCCCGTGTGGTCCTCACGGGCGACGAGCTTGTAGACGAGGCTGGCCGTCGGATGCCCCGAGCCGGTGGACAGGGCGGTGCCGACCCCGTAGGCGTCCACCGGCGCCGCGGCCAGCGCCGCGATCGCGAACTCGTCCAGGTCGCTGGTGACGACGATCCGCGTGCGGCTCGCGCCCAGCTCGTCGAGCAGGCGCCGCACCTCGACCGCCACCACCGCGAGGTCGCCGGAGTCGATGCGCACCGCGCCGAGGCCGGGCCCCGCCAGCTCCACCGCGGCGCGTACGGCCTTCTCCACGTCGTAGGTGTCCACGAGCAGGGTGGTGCCGAGCCCCAGGGACTCGATCTGGGCCCGGAAGGCGTCCTCCTCGGAGTCGTGCAGCAGGGTGAACGCGTGGGCGGCGGTGCCGGCCGTCGGCACGCCGTACAGGTGGCCGGCCATGAGATTGGAGGTGGAGGCGAAGCCGCACAGGTAGGCGGCCCTGGCGGCGGCGACCGCGGCGTACTCGTGGGTGCGGCGCGAGCCCATCTCGATGAGCGGCCGATCTCCGGCCGCCTGGGCCATCCGGGAGGCGGCCGCCGCGATCGCGCAGTCGTGGTTGAGTATCGACAGGGCCACGGTCTCCAGCAGCACGGCCTCGGCGAACGTCCCCTCCACCACCATGATCGGTGAGCCGGGGAAGAACGCCTCGCCCTCCCGGTAGCCGTACACGTTGCCCGAGAAGCGGTAGCCGGCGAGGAACTCGCCGGTGCGCTCGTCCACGATCCCGGAGGAGCACAGGAACTCGATGTCCTGCTCCTCGAAGCGGAAGTCCTCCAGCGCGTCGAGGAACCGCCCGGCGCCGGCCACCACCCCGTAGCGCCGTCCCCCCGGCAGCCGCCGGGCGAACACCTCGAAGACCGCCCGCCGATGGGCCGCACCGCTGGCGAGCGCGGCCTGGAGCATCGTCAGTTCGTACTGGTCGGTCAGCAGGGCCGTGCCCGTGGTCATGCGCACGTGTCGAAGACTACGACGGTCGTGGTGCAGGATGGGTACGTGGGTAGCACAGCTCCAGCCGAGGTCGAGCGTCCGTCGTCGGACGTGCGCCCCGATCTGCCGTGGCTCACGATCGTGTGGAACGACCCGGTCAACCTGATGTCGTACGTCACGTACGTCTTCCAGACCGTGTTCGGCTACCCCCGGGAGAAGGCCGAGAAGCTGATGATGGACGTCCACCACAAGGGCAAGGCCGTCGTCGCCAGCGGCACTCGGGAGGAGATGGAGCGGGACGTGCAGATCCTCCACTCCTACGGCCTGTGGGCGACCGTCCAGCAGGACAAGTGATGAGCACGGGATTTCGGGCGACGGGTGACGGGGTGACCGTCCATCTCGACGCGGGCGAGGTGTCGATCCTGCGTTCGCTGGTGTCGCAGGTGCTCGGCCTGGTCGAGCCGGGGACCACCGGCGACGACCCGCTGGAGCGGGCCCTGGGCATCGGCTCGGCGGCCCCGCCGGCCGACCCCGTGCTCGCGCGCCTGTTCCCCTCGGCGTACGCGGACGACGAGGACGCGGCGCAGGAGTTCCGCCGCTACACGGAGGCGACGCTGCGCGACGGCAAGCGGGCCGACGCGACCACGCTGCTGGAGACGGCGGCGCCGGGCCGGCTGACGCTGACGGCCGAGCAGGGGCAGGCGTGGCTGCGGGCGATCAACGACGTCCGCCTCGCGCTCGGCGTGCGGCTGGAGGTCACCGAGGAGGTCCACGAGGAGATCGCCTCGATGTCCGAGGACGACCCCCGCTATCCCGCTTTCGTGACCTACGACTGGCTGACCTACCTGCAGGACACCCTCGTCAGGGCGCTTTGGTAGGTTGCCCGCATGCTGACGATCTCACGCGAGCTGGTCGACAAGATCGTGGCCCATGCCCGGGCCGACCACCCCGACGAGGCGTGCGGCGTCGTGGCCGGGCCCGCCGGGGCCGACCGTCCCGAGCGGTTCGTCCCGATGGAGAACGCCGAGCGCTCCCCGACGTTCTACCGCTTCGACTCGATGGAGCAGTTCCGCGTGTGGCGGGAGATGGACGACCGCGACGAGGTGCCTGTCGTGATCTACCACTCCCACACCGCCACCGAGGCGTACCCCTCCCGTACGGACATCAGCTACGCCTCCGAGCCCGACGCCCACTACGTGCTGGTGTCGACCGCCTCCGAGGAGGAGACGCCCTTCCGCTCCTACCGGATCGTGGACGGGGTCGTGACGGAGGAGGAAGTCAAGATCGTAGAGTCGTACGGTTAAACTTGAACCATGGCTAACGATGACGCTCGTCCTGTGTCGTCACCGGCTGTCCTGTCGCGCCGGGTGCGCCCGGAATCTCCTGTTCAGGCGTTCCTCTTCGCGCACACGCCGTCTGTCGTCGTCTACGACTGTCGCTGAACCCTGCCGCCCGCTGGCGCGCCGGGGAAGAAGACCGCTGGAATCGCCGCCCGCCTGCCCCTGTTCAGAGCAGGTGGACGCCCATCATAACGACGACCACTGATCAAGGAGATTGAGCCGAGATGGCCATCGAGGTCCGCATTCCTACCATCCTCCGCAGCTACACCGATGGCGCCAAGGCGGTCAACGCCAAGGGATCGACCCTCGAAGAGCTGATCGGCGACCTGGAGTCGCGCCACCCCGGACTGAAGGCCCGGCTGGTGGACGAGACCGGGCTGCGCCGCTTCGTCAACGTCTACCTGAACGACGAGGACGTACGCTTCCTCGGCGGGCTCGGCACCCCCGTCGCCGACGGCGACACCGTGACCGTGCTCCCGGCCGTCGCGGGCGGAGCGCGCTGAATGCGCTTCGACTCGTTGATCGACTCGGTCGGGCACACCCCGCTGGTGGGTCTGCCCCGGCTCTCGCCGTCCCCCGACGTACGGATCTGGGCGAAGCTGGAGGATCGCAACCCGACCGGGTCGGTCAAGGACCGGCCGGCGCTGTGGATGATCGAGCAGGCCGAGAAGGATGGGCTGCTCACGCCGGGCTGCACGATCCTGGAGCCGACCTCCGGCAACACCGGCATCTCGCTGGCGATGTCGGCCCGGCTCAAGGGCTACAAGCTGATCTGCGTCATGCCGGAGAACACCTCGGAGGAGCGCCGCCAGCTGCTGCGCATGTGGGGCGCTGAGATCATCTCCTCGCCGGCCGCGGGCGGCTCCAACGAGGCGGTGCGCGTGGCCAAGGGCCTCGCGGCCGAGCATCCCGACTGGGTGATGCTCTACCAGTACGGCAACCCCGCCAACTGGCGCTCCCACTACGAGTCGACCGGGCCGGAGATCCTCGCGGACCTGCCGACCGTGACCCACTTCGTCGCCGGGCTCGGCACGACCGGCACGCTCATGGGCGTCGGCCGCTACCTGCGCGAGCACGTGCCCGACGTGAAGATCGTGGCCGCCGAGCCGCGGTACGGCGAGCTGGTCTACGGCCTGCGCAACGTGGACGAGGGGTTCGTGCCGGAGCTGTACGACGCGTCCGTGCTGACCACCCGCTACTCGGTGACCTCGGCCGACGCGCTGCGCCGGACCCGCGAGCTGCTGGCCGCGGAGGGCATCTTCGCGGGCATCTCGACGGGCTGCGCCCTGCACGCGGCCCTCGGCATGGCCCGCAAGGCCGTCCAGGCCGGCGAGCGGGCCGACATCGTGTTCATCGTGGCCGACGGCGGCTGGAAGTACCTGTCGACCGGCGCCTACGAGGGCACCCTCGACGAGGCGGAGGACCGCCTCGAAGGCCAGCTCTGGGCCTGATCGCCGATAAAAGGCCGGCTCACCCCGCCCGCTCCGGCGTGGGTGGGCCGGAGTCCCGGTTCGAGCGGGGTGAGCCGGAGCACGGGGACGCTAGTTGAACACGACCCTGAGCGTGAAGGTCGAGCCGTCCTCGCCCTGGGTGCCGCTCAGGCCGATCGCCCGCAACTTCTCGGCGTCGGCGCGCTCCTGGCCGTTCAGGCCGTCCAGGTAAAGCTTCTCCAGCCGGTCGAGGTCGGCGTACAGGGCGTAGGTGGCGTTCGCGGCGTCCGGGACGGCGATCTTGAACGTCTCGCTCTCACCGAGCGTGCCGGCGCCGTTCAGCGCGTCGGCGTACTCCTGGGTGCTCGCGATCACGAACCGCCCGTCGCCCTCGGCGGTGGCGAAGTCGGCGGACCTCTCCATGCCGTTCAGGTGGCCCTTGACCCGGTCCACCACGTCCCGCGCCTTGGCGGTGTCCGTCGTGAGCACCGCGCCCACCCGGGGCTGCGGGCCGTCGAGGTCCTGCTCGTCCAGGGCGAGCGTGAGGCTGCGGCCCAGCAACGTGGCGAGGTCGTCGGGCAGGGACAGGCCGTACCGCGCCCGCGCCTCGTCGAGGACCTGCTTTACCATGTCGCCGCCCGAGCCGGTCGCCGTCTGTTCGATGGACGGCCACTGCTCGCGCAGCAGGTCGCCCAGGCCGGAGATCGAGGCCGCCGCGACCGTGGAGGCGGGCAGCTGGCCGATCTTCACCGGCTCGGGCCGGCCCGGCATGGCCGTCCCGCCGCGGGTGATCCCGGCCAGCTCGGCGTAGTCTCCCGAGAACCGCAGGGCGCCGGCGAACCGCATGCCCCTGATCTGCTGCAGCACGGGCGTGGCGGTGACGTCGCTCCAGCCGGCCTCGGCGATCTTCTCCACGTCCATCCAGAACGACAGCACGCCCTGCTCGCCCAGCGCGTCGAGGTCGGCGGCGAAGCGCGGCTCACCGGACAGCGGCGCCGCCTTGGCGTACTCGTCGGCCAGTTTCTGGCTCGTGGCGATGATGGCGTATCCGTCCCGGAACGCCAGGCCGCCCTTCCCATCGCCGAGGCCCATCTTGGCGATGCCGGTCCGGGCCGCCGCCTCGTCCTTCACCTGTACGGCGAGCGCCCCGACGGGGTCGCCGCCGCCGTCCGAGGGCAGCGCGGCGAGGCCGACGCGGTCGCCGAGCCAGGGTTCGACGTCCCTGGCGTAGTCGACCTTCGAGAGGTCCGGGTCGTCCTTCTGCACCGCGGTGACGAGGGCCTTGCGCGGGTCGTCCCCGCCGAAGGAGTCGCGGGTGGCCGAGAACTTGCGGGCGATGCCGAACAACGCGAGCTTCTGCCCGGCCGACGGGTCGAGGTCGAGCCGGACGTAGGCCAGCGCGTTCGCGGGCAGCACGTCCTGCGGTTGCGTGCCGCCGCCGCTGAGTTTCGAGGCGGCCCACACGCCGCCGCCGCCGACCACGCCCACGAGCACGGCGGCCACCAGCGCGAGGATCCAGCCGCGCCCCCGCCGGCCCCGGCTCGGGGGCGGCGGGGCGGCAACGGTGGCGGAGCCGATCTCCTCCGGCTCCGTCCAGGACGGCAGCCGCACGGTGTGCGCCTCGTTCGCCGCGGCGCGGGGAACGCGATAGGCGACGGTGCGGTCGAGGTCGGGTTCGTCGCCCGGCCGCCAGGGGCTCGGGTTGTGCGGGGAGGTGTCGGGGGACATGGGCTCACTCACATGCGTCGTCGTCGGGGGTACGCCGCGACGCTAGGCCCGGCCGGTAGCGGCGCGCTTGCAGCCCGCTTGACCGCGAGCGCGGCGCCGGCCCGCAGCCGGCCCGCAGCCGGCCCACAGCGAGCCGACGAGCCCAGGATGAGCCCACGGCGCGGTCCGCCGGAGTGCCACGCTAGAGTAATGGACAGAACAATATTCGGTAGAGCGGCGAGGGGCGCATGACCAAGTTCGACGAGGCGACGCAGGCCATCCGGGTCGACGACACCACCTACGACGTGTGTCTCGACGACGGATACTCCATCGGAGGGCCGCTGAACGGCGGCTATCTCATGGCCACCATGCTGCGCGCCGTGGTGGACGCCTCGCCGCACGCGCACCCGGTCTCCACGAGCGCCCAGTTCCTGCGGGTGGCGCGGCCGGGCCCGGCCAGGGTGCTGCTCGAGCCGCTCAAGACGGGCCGTACGGCGGCGATGACCCGGGCCAGGCTCGTCCAGGACGGCGAGTCGTTCATCGAGATGCTCGTCACGACCGCGACGCTGGACGGGTCGGCGGCCCCTGACTGGGCGGACGGCCCGTCCGCCGTCATGCCGGACCTGGCGGACTGCGTGCGCCTGCCCGAACCCAAGCCCGAGTCGAACATGAACTTCAGCGCCCAGATGGAGCTCGCGTTCGACCCGCCCACGATCGGCTGGCTCACCGGCCGGCCGACCGGACGGCCCGAGTCGCGGGCGTACTTCCGGCTGGCAGAGCCGCAGGACCCCGACCCGTACGTGCTGGCGCTGGCGGTGGACGCGCTGCCGCCGGTCGTGTTCTCGGCGGGGGCGCGGGGATGGGCCCCGACGGTGGAGCTGACCTGGCACCTGCGGGCACTGCCCGCGCCGGGGTGGCTGACCCTGATCGGCGGCGGACGGCTGATCAGCGACGGCTGGTTCGACGAGGAGGTCGAGGTGTGGGACTCGGCGGGCCGGCTGGTCGCCCAGTCCCGCCAGATCGCGCGTCTGGGCCGGGGCTAGACCGCGTCCTCCCCGCCGCCCGGCGCGCGATGTGAGCATTCTTACCGTCGGCGGCGGGGATCAGTCCCCTAACCTTGGGAAGCGTGCCGGAGGACAACACCAGGGCGATCGGGATCTTTGACAGCGGCGTGGGCGGCCTTACGGTCGCCCGGGCGATCATCGACCAGCTGCCCCACGAATCGATCTTCTACGTGGCCGACACGGCCCACCAGCCGTACGGGCCCAAGAGCATCGCCGAGCTCCGCGCGTACGCGCTGGAGGTCATGGACCACCTGGTCGAGCACGACGTGAAGATGCTGGTCATCGCGTGCAACAGCGCGAGCTCGGCCGTGCTCAGGGACGCCAGGGAGCGCTACGACGTCCCGGTCGTCGAGGTGATCCAGCCCGCCACCCGGCGGGCCGTGCGGGCCACGAGGAACGGCAGGGTCGGCGTGATCGCCACGCGGGCCACCATCGAGTCGATGGCCTACCACGACGCCTTCGCCGCCGCCCCCGACGTCGAGCTGGTCGCGGTGGCCGCCCCCCTGCTCGTGGAGTTCGTCGAGCGGGGCGAGACGATGAGCGAGGAGCTCATCGAGGTGGTCAGGGGTTACCTCAAGCCGATCCAGGACGCGGGCTGCGACACGCTCATCCTCGGCTGCACGCACTATCCGCTGCTCACCGGCGCCCTCTCGTACGTCGCCGGCGACGGGGTCACGCTGGTGTCCAGCGCCGAGGAGACGGCCAAGGACGTCTATCGCATCCTGCACGACCGCGGGCTGTCCAACGGCGCGGGCGAGCCGGGGCACCGCTTCCGGGCGACCGGCGACACCGAACTGTTCGAACGGCTCGGGCAGCGCTTCCTCGGTCCCGAGCTCCAGTCGGTGGAGCGGACCGCCTCCGGCATCGACGACGTCAGCGGCGTAGGGAGTTCGCGATGAAGTTGACGATCATCGGGTGCTCGGGCAGCTTCCCCGGCCCCGACAGCCCGTCCTCCTGCTACCTGCTGGAGGCCGAGGGCTTCCGGCTGCTGCTCGACTTCGGCAACGGGTCGCTGGGCGCGCTCCAGCGGCACGCCGGGCTCTACGACGTCGACGCCATCCTCCTGTCCCACCTGCACGCCGACCACTGCCTCGACCTGTGCGCCTACCACGTCGTGCGCACCTACACCCCGGACGGGCCGCTGCCGAAGGTGCCCGTCCACGCCCCCGGCGGCGCCTCCAAGCGGCTCAACGCGGCGTACGCGATGCCGGACGAGCCCGTGCTGGAGAACTCCTTCGACTTCGTACGGCTGTCGCCCGGCACCCGGCACGTCGGCCCGTTCGAGGTGACGGCCGCCCCGATGAACCACCCCGTGGAGACCTACGGCTTCCGCGTCTCCCACCAGGGCCGGTCCGTCGCGTACTCGGCCGACACCGGCGAGTCGGCCGAACTGGTCAAGCTGGCCCACGAGGCCGACGTGCTCCTGTGCGAGGCGTCCTTCCTCGACGAGCCGGACCTGACCCCCGGCCTGCACCTGAGCGGCAGGCAGGCGGCCGAGCACGCCGCCCGCGCCGAGGCCGGCGCGCTCGTCCTCACCCATCTCGTCCCGTGGTACGACAAGTCCCGCATCCTGGAGGACGCCTCGCGCGGCGGCTTCGCCGGCCCGATGGAGTTGGCGCGGAGCGGGGCCGTGTATGACCTAGGGTGACCCGTATGGCTCGTTCACACGGTCGTCGTTCCGACCAGCTTCGTCCCGTGACCATCACCCGGAACTGGCTCGCCCACGCGGAGGGTTCCGTACTGGTGGAGTTCGGGGGCACCAAGGTGTTGTGCGCCGCGACGGTGGAAAGCGGCGTGCCCCGCTGGCGCAAGGGCAGCGGTCTTGGCTGGGTGACGGCCGAGTACGCCATGCTGCCCCGGTCGACCAACACCCGCACCGACCGCGAGTCGGTCCGCGGCAAGATCGGCGGGCGCACCCACGAGATCTCCCGGCTGATCGGCCGGTCCCTGCGGGCCTGCGTCGACTACAAGGCCCTGGGGGAGAACTCCATCCTGCTCGACTGCGACGTGCTGCAGGCCGACGGCGGCACCCGCACCGCCGCCATCACCGGCGCGTACGTCGCCCTCGCCGACGCGATCGCCTGGATGCGGCAGCGCCGGATGTGCCCCGGCGACCCCCTGGTGAACTCGGTCGCCGCCGTCTCGGTCGGCGTCGTCGGCACCGAGTCGATGCTCGACCTCGACTACAGCGAGGACGTCAAGGCCGAGACCGACATGAACGTGGTGATGACCGGCAGGGGCGACTACGTCGAGGTGCAGGGCACCGCCGAGGGCACGCCGTTCGACCGGACGACGCTGAACGGACTGCTCGACCTCGCCGCGGCCGGCTGCGCGGAGCTCACCCGCCTGCAGGCCGAGGCCCTCGCCTGATCCACGGGAGAACAACAGCATGAACAAGGTGGTTCTGGCCACCCGGAACGCCGGGAAGATCGTCGAACTCCGCCGGATCCTCGCCGACGCCGGTGTGCCGGTCGAACTCGTCGGCCTGGAAGCGTTCCCGCACATCGGCGACGTGGCCGAGACCGGCCTCACGTTCGCGGAGAACGCGCTGCTCAAGGCGCACGCGGTCGCCTCGCAGAGCGGCCTGCCCGCCATCGCCGACGACTCCGGCCTGTGCGTGGAGGCGCTGAACGGCATGCCGGGAATCTTCTCCGCCCGCTGGTCGGGCCGCCACGGCGACGACGACGCCAACCTCGACCTGCTGCTCGCGCAGATCGCCGACGTGCCGGACGGCCGCCGCCAGGCCCACTTCGCCTGCACGGCCGCGCTCGCGCTGCCCACGGGGGAGGAGCACGTGGTGGAGGGGGCCGTGCACGGCCACCTCATCCGCGAACGGCGCGGCACGGGCGGCTTCGGCTACGACCCGATCTTCGTGCCGGACGGCGACACCCGTACGACGTCCGAGATGTCGGCCGAGGAGAAGAACGCGATCAGCCACCGGGGCAAGGCGTTCCGGGCGCTCGCCCCGGTGATCGCCGAGGTGGTCTCGTAACAGCGCCGTAAGACTCCCGGCGGGCGGGTGGGCGTAGCGTTCGAAACGTGAACGCAGCAGGCACCCGCATGCCCGCCTGGGCGGCCGCGCTGACCGGCCTCGTCGCCGGCGCGGTGGCGCTCGGGGCGGCCCAGATCGTCGCCGGTCTGATCGATCCCGGCGCGGCGCCGGTCGTCGCCGTGGGCGGCGCCCTGGTCGACGCCACGCCCGCCGGCCTCAAGGAATGGGCGATCCGCACCTTCGGATCCAACGACAAGCCGGTCCTGCTCGGCGGCATCGTCGTCGTGCTCGCGCTCGTCGCCGCCGGTCTCGGCCTGCTCGCCCGCCGCCGGACGGCGTACGGCACGCTGGGACTGGCCATGTTCGGCCTCGTCGGCGCCGCCGCCGCGCTGTCCCGGCCGGACGCGGGGACGGCGCACGTCCTGCCCTCACTCGCGGGCGCCGCGGCCGGCGCCTGGACCCTGTCGCGCCTGGCGCGCCGCGCCATGGACAGCGGCGAGGAGGACTACGTGGCCGCGAGCCGGGCCGCCGACCAGGGCATGGGCGACCCGCCCGCGCCGCCCGGGAACACACGGGAGAACGCGCGGGAGAACGCACGGGAGAGCACAGGGAAGAGCACGGGCGGGAGCGGGCGTGGAGACCGGCAGCCGAGCCTGCGGGGAGACGGCCATGCGGCGGAGCCCCGGTCGCCCGTGCGGCCCGGGTCCGCGGGGGCGCTTGCGACGCCGCCCGGGCCCGCCGTGCCGGCCGTCATGCGGGCGGGAGCGGGGCCCTATGCCTTCGACCGGCGCAGGCTCCTGACCGGGGCGGCCACGGGCGTCGCGGTGGCGGGCGTCGCCGGCCTCGGCGGGTGGCTGCTGTCGGGCAGCAAGGACGCCGAACTGGCCCGGCGCGGCGTGGCCAGGATGCTGCCGCGCGCGGCGCGCCCGGCCGCGCCGATCCCCGCCGGGGCGGACCTGCGGATTCCCGGCCTCGCGCCGTTCGTCACGCCCAACGCGGAGTTCTACCGCGTGGACACCGCGCTCGTCGTGCCGTCGGTGGACCCGGCGCGCTGGACCCTGAAGATCCATGGGCTGGTGGACAGGCCGGTCGAGCTGACCTTCGCCGACCTGCTCAAACGCCCCCTGACGGAGGCGGACGTCACGCTGACCTGCGTGTCCAACGAGGTCGGCGGTCCGTACGCCGGCAACGCCCGCTGGCTCGGCGCCCGGCTCGCCGACGTGCTGCGCGAGGCGGGGATCCGCCGCGAGGCCGACATGCTGCTCAGCGTCTCCGAGGACGGCTGGACCTGCGGCACACCGGTCGACGTGGTCATGGACGGCCGCGACGCGCTGCTCGCCGTCGCCATGAACGGCGAGGTTCTCCCGGAGGCCCACGGCTTCCCGGTCCGCCAGGTCGTGCCCGGACTGTACGGATACGTGTCGGCGACGAAATGGGTCACCGAGATCAGGGTCACCCGGTTCGACCGGGACGAGGCCTACTGGACGCCGCGCGGCTGGGCCCCCCGGGGGCCGATCAAGACCCAGTCCAGGATCGACCTGCCACGTGACGGGGACGAGGTCAGGGCGGGCCGCACGACCGTGGCGGGCGTCGCGTGGGCCCAGCACCGCGGTGTCGACGCGGTCGAGGTGCGGGTGGACGGCGGCGCGTGGCGGCAGGCGAGGCTCGCCGACGTCCCCGGCCCGGACACCTGGCGGCAGTGGTCGCTCGACCTCGACCTGACGCCGGGCCGGCACACGATCTCCGTGCGGGCCACCGACGCGACCGGCTACACCCAGACCGCGGACGAGGCCCAGCCCGCCCCCGACGGCGCCACCGGCCTCCACACCGTCACCGTCACGGCCCGCTGACCGGCCCCGCACGGTCTCCCGGCGGAGAGCCGGGTCTGGAGTTGGGAAAACCCGCCGTGCCTCGGACGGCCCGCCTCTACCATCGGCACCCTGATGTGCGCGAGGAGGGGGGCCAAGCGCGTGAACCAGGAGAGGGCGCGCCGGCATGCGAGGTGGCGGTTGCCGTCCGGTGTGTACAACCCGGTCGTGACGGCCGACGGCCGGCGATGGCGGGACTACGAGCAGGCCGCCGAGGCGCCTGCTCCCTCGCTGGAGGATCGCCGCCTGGAGGTGCGGCTCGCGGCGCTGCCGCTGGGCGTGGACACCGTGACCATGCCGGTGGTGCCGGCCGCCAGGAGCGGCGAGAGCGGGGGACGCGGGGGCCACGGCCTGGCGGCGCCGATCGGACGCCGCGCAGGGTCGCCAGACGACTGGGAAGCAGGGTCGCCAGACGTCCGGGAAGCCATCCCCGCCGTGACGCCCGCCGACGCCGGGAACACCGGGAACACCGGGAACGCTGGGAACACCGGCGACGCTGAGGATACGGGGGACCCGGAAAACGCCGAGGGCTCCGAGCAGTGTCGAGACTTCGGAGACTTCCAAGACGCCGGGGACGCCGGAGACGCGGGGGACGCGGGGGACGCCCGGGAGACGGCGGAAGAGGCGCCGGCCGGGGAGATCGCTGAGGAAGCTCCCGCAGGGACCGTCACGGACGCCGCCCCCGACTGCTCGCCGTCGGCCCTGGAAGAGTCCGGCGCGGAAGAGTCCGGCGCGGAAAAGTTTGGCGCGGAAGAGCCTGGCGCGGAAGAGTCCGGCTTGGGGGAGCGCGGCTCGCATGACTCGGGCTCGGCGGAGCCCGGCTCGCACGACCTGGGCTCGGCGGAGCCCGGCTCGCACGATTCCGGGGACCTCGCGCCTGTGGAGGAGCGCGGGGCCGCCGGGGTGGAGTCGGACGACGCGGGAGCCGAATCCGAAGCCGAATCCGAATCCGAAGCCGAATCCGGCGCCGGGGCCGACGACGCGGAGCACGAGGACGACGTCGAGGACCTGGCCGAGCCCCCGGATCATGTGGAAAGCGCTGATCACTTGGAGATCACTGATCACCTGGAGATCGGCCCCGCCGGGACGCGGGACGGCGCCGTGGAGGACGAGACCATGACGGCCGTGGCGGCCGTCGAACGCGATCTGCCGGGCGAGCCGCTACCCGAGCGGCTGCCCGAGCCGCTACCCGAGGCGGAACGTGACGACGTGGCTCAGGCCGGACCGGACGAGTGGCTCGCCGAGACCGCGCCCGCGCCGACAATTCCCGCGCAGCCGGGCATGGCCGTGGACGACGGTCCTGAGGC
Organism: Microbispora sp. NPDC046933; assembly: GCF_040644635.1. NCBI lineage: Bacteria > Bacillati > Actinomycetota > Actinomycetes > Streptosporangiales > Streptosporangiaceae > Microbispora > Microbispora sp. NPDC046933. Next base: position 212,074 of record NZ_JBEYWW010000012.1, read on the forward strand.
GGGCGAACTCGCGGACGCCGACGACTTCTGGTCGGCCGTGCTGCGCGACGAGACCGAGCGCGACTGGCTGGACAGCCCGGGCCGCCCGCGACGGCTGGAGGAGACCCGCCCGTACGGCAGGCCCGGCGGCCTGGCCGAGGCCGACCCGGACGGCCAGGAGAGCCTCGCGCAGGCGGTGAGCGGGCGCTTCCCGGACCCGCGCGGCACCTGGATCCGCCTGATCAACGCCGAAGGCCCGACGGAGGACGCGTTCAGGTCCAACAACGCCGTCGACTGCGCGCTGTCGGTGATGTCCACCTGGCACGGTGAGCCCGTCGTGGCGGCACGCAGGCAGCCGGAGTACGACGGGTCGGGACGCGCGCTGCTCACCGGGGAGACCGGGGGCGTCGCCCGCGCCGAGGAGTGGCTGGGGCACCGCTTCGAATACGTGGGCCACGGCCGCAGGGCGTACGTGGCCATCGCGCAACGGCTGATCTTCGGCGGTCACGGTGCCGCCGCCGTCCTCATCACCCGCTGGGCCGGGGGAGGCAGCCACGCGTGGAACGCCGTCAACTGCCGGGGCGAGGTCCTGTGGATCGACGCCCAGCGAGGTCACATGGCCGTGGAACCGCCGTACGAGGACGTCACCGGCGTCTTCGCCGTGGTGATCGACCGCCAGGGCCGCCGCCTGTGACGGCCCGCGCGGCGAGCACGGGCCCACTGGCGACGACGGTCAGTGACGGCCGTGGAGGGCGCCGTCCGCGTCGACCCGGTCGATGAAGTCGAGGACCCGGGCGGCGACCCGCTCGGGGAACTCGCCGTTGAGGGCGTGGGAGGCATCCGGCCACAGCTCGACGACCCCGTGGGCGAGCAGCCGACGGGCGCGTTCCGCGGCCCTGTCCGGATGGTGGATGATGCTGCGCCCGGCGATCACCGCGAGGGTCGGCACGTCGACCGCGGCGACCTCTTCGTCCGAGGGGTACGTCGGCGGGGGGAGGAAGGCGGTGAAGTCCCGCATCCCGGCGGAGATCAGGGCGGCGACCGGCTCGTCGCCGGAGACGTCGGCTCCGCCGGAGATCCAGCGCAGCAGTCGCACGCGCCACGGCTCGGGGAGCGGCCCCACCGTTCCCAGGGAGACGGCGACCGCCTTCCAGGTGATCCGGCCGAACAGGCAGGCCGGATCGAGCAGGCTCAGGGAGGCGACCTTCTCCGGAGCGTGCATGGCGAGCCGGAAGGCGGTCCACCCGCCGATCGACACTCCCAGGAGGTGCGTCCGGTCGAGGCCGAGGCCGGTCAGGAGTTCCGCGAGCCACACGCCGTGGTCGGCCGCGCTCGCGAACGGCCTGCTCTGCACCGAGAGGCCCGGCTCGCCGAGCAGGTCGATCGCGTGGACGACGCGGCCAGGGGCGCGGAGACCGGCGAGGTTCGGCGCCCACATCGGGGTGGACGCGGTGCGTCCCGGCAGCAGGAGGAGCGGCGTTCCGGCATCGGCGCCGTCCGCGCCGAAGCGGTAGGCGCGGACGGTTCCGAAGCCGGTCGGCACGTCCTGGAATCCGTCGTACGCCGGGAGGTCGGCCATGGCCCGGTCGTAGATCCGCCGGTAGCGCGCGTAGGCCGGCGCGTCCTGGAAGTGCCCGAGGCGCCGCCGGCGGAACTGCGCTCCGATGTTGGGCCGCACGAGGTCGTTCACGTACGGGTCCTCCGTTCGCCATTGGCAGTACGATCGTATTGCATCGATATCACTATACGTTCGTATCGCGAAAGAGGGGTCGGGCGGTGCCCAAACAGGTCGACCACGCGGCTCGGCGGGAGGAGATCGCCCAGGCGGCGCTGCGGCTGTGCGCGCGAGACGGCCTGGCCGGAGTGACCATAGGGCAGGTGGCACAGGAGGCCGGCGTCTCCAAGGGGCTCGTGCAGCACTACTTCGCCGGGAAGGCCGATCTGCTGCGCGCCAGCGCCCATGTCCTGAGGGGAGAGATCGAGCGCCATGTTCGCGAGGCCGTCCGGGACGCTCACGGCCCGGCGGACACGCTGCGGCGCGTGCTGCTCGCGATCGTCGAACTGGGCGTGACCGCTGTGGTCCCGCTGCTCGCCGGGCACGCGTTCCTGAGCATGGCCGTCGCCGACCCGGAGATCCACGCCCTCTATCGCGCCGGCGGCGACGCCGTCCATCGCGAGACAGCCGCGTTGCTGGCGGCCTCCGGCCCGGCCCCGGACGTCGATCCCGGCGCGGAGGCCCACGCACTGCTCGGTCTCGCGCGTGGCCTCGCCGACGGGGTGCTGCTCGGGGAACTCGGCGTCGACGACGCGGCCGCGATCGTCGACCACCACCTCCGCCGGATCCTGCCGGGGGCCCCGACCCGCTCCGACACCCCCTCCTCGCCGCAGGTCTCCGGGTGACGATCGTCGATCGTCGATCGTCGATCGTCGATCGTCGATCGTCGAGCGTCGAGCGTCGAGCGTCGGGCGTCGGGCTCGGGCGTCGGGCGGCCGGGGGCGGCCTCATTCCTGTGTGCTCCGACCGCCGCCCGGGTCACCCGCTCGCGCGGGCGGCCCGGGCGACCGCCGTACCGGCCCGGCCGGAGCCGGGTGAGCGGCGGTCAGGAGGCGGCCAGCGCCCCGACGACCGAGGCCCGGGCGGCACGGCGGGCGGGCAGCAGCGCGGCGAGCACTCCGGCCAGGCCCGAAGCGGCGATGAAGATCAGGATCTGCCCGACCGGAAGCTGGAAGGAGACGTTCCCCGCGAGAGTCGTCGTCGCCGCCCAGCCGTACGCGACGCCGAGCACGACGCCGACGATCGCGCCCACCAGGCCGAGGACCAGCGCCTCGACCGAGAGCATGCCCCGCAGCTGCGGCCGGGTCAGGCCCAGGGCGCGCAGCAGCGCGGACTCGCGGGTGCGCTCGTGGACCGACAGCGACAGCGTGTTGGCGATGCCGAGCAGCGAGATCACGATCGCGAGGGCCAGCAGCCCGGTGACGACCATGAGCATCGAGTCGATCGCGTCGTCGAACTGGCCGCGGATCTCGGTGGTGCTGCCGACCTTGACCGCGGGGTAGGCCGCCGTGGCGGCGTCCACGACCTTGCGCGCCCGCTCGGGGGCGACGCCGTCGGCGGCGTCCACCAGGACCTGCGCGTCGTCCACCCTGCCGAAGTGCCGCTCGAACGCCTGCTCCGCCATGGTGAACGGCGGCAGCAGGGACACTTCGGCCTTCAGCACCGCCACGACCTTGAGGGGGGTCCTCCGCCCGCCTGACGCGACGGTCACGGTGTCGCCCACCTTGACGCCGAGGTCCTGGGCCACGTAGTCCGCCACTGCGACCTGGCCCGCGCCGAAGCCGTCCATGCTGCCGGACGACGCCTCCGGCTTGATGGCGGTGCCGATGGCCGACTGGGTGACCGTGCCCACCTCGAACTCGCGGCCGTTCACCTTGGCCTTCTTCCCGCGGAACTCGGTCACCGCGGCCAGGTCGCGGCTCGCGCGCAGCGTGTCGGCGACCGAGCGGGGGATCGTGCCCGTCTGCGCGGACAGGATGTAGTCGGCGGGGAACTGCTGGTCGAGCTGGTCGTTCACGGTGGTCCGCACCGTGGAGGTCAGGACCGCCATGAACGTCATCAGCGTCACGCCGACGGTCAGGGCCACCGTCGTGGTCGCCGCCCGCTTGGGGTTGCGTCGCGAGTTGTCCACGGCGAGCCGTCCCGGCACGCCGAACAGCCGCGCCGGCACCCAGCCGGCCAGCCCGCTCAGCGGTCGTACGATCACCGGGCCGAGGATGAGCACCGCGAAGAACACGAGCACGCCACCCGCCATGACCGTCAGCAGCGCCGCCTGACCCGGCTTCTGCAGCACGCCCGCCGCCGTGAGGCCGACCCCGGCGAGCAGGAACAGGGCGGCGACGACCACCCGTACGACCCCGGTGCGGAACGCGCGCTCCTCGACCTGCGTGCGCAGCGCCGCGACGGGCGGCACGCGGGTGGCCTGACGCGCCGGGAGCAGGGCGGCGGCCATCGTCACGACGACGCCGGTGCACATGCCGACGGCGATCGTCTGCGGGGACAGGCTCACGGTGCCCGTGGGGATGTCCGTCCCGAAGGCCCTCAGCGCGGCGATCGCGGCGGCCCCGAGGCCGAGGCCCGTCAGCAGGCCGAGCACCGACGACAGCAGGCCGACCACGGCGGACTCCAGCACGATCGAGCCGAAGACCTGCCGCTTGGTGGCGCCGATGCAGCGCAGCAGCGCCATCTCGCGCATCCGCTGGGCGACCAGGATGTTGAAGGTGTTGTAGATCACGAGCGCGGCGACGAGCAGCGCGACCGCGCCGAACAGCAGCAGGCCCAGCCGGATGAAGGACGTGTCCATGTTGTTGCGCTTGGCAACCTCGTCGGCGCGTTCCCGCCCGGTCACGACCTTCGCGTCGCCCACGGCCGCCGCGACGGCCGTACGCAGGCTCTCCGGCGAGGGGCCCGAGGAGACGACGTCGATCTCGGTGAAGCCCTTGGCGCCGGTGACGCGCCGCGCCGTGGCGGGGGTGAAGGCGACCGCTCCCCGGTAGGCGAGGTTCTGGTCGAGGCCCACGTCGAAGATCCCGACGAGCCGGAACTTCTGTTGCTTTCCGGCCTGGTCGAGCACCGTGACGGTGGCTCCGGGCGCGAACCCCTCGGCCTTGGCGGTGTTCTTGTCGAGCACCGCCTCGCCGGCGGCTGAGGGGGCCCTTCCGGAGGTGATCTTGATGCGGCTCGCCGGGATGGACACCCCGGCGGTGGGGAAGTCCCCCACGACCTTGCCGTCCTTGCCGATCACCGGCGCGTCCCCGGACACCATCGGCTGGGCGTCCTTGACACCCCGAACCGCCTTGACCGCGGCGAGCGCGCTCTCCGGCAGGTTCCCGTCGCGCTCGGCGTCGTCCTTGGGCGTCACCACCACGTCCACCTTGTCGGCGTCCGCGGCGAACGACTGGGAGAACCCGGCGTCGATGGTGTCGGTGAGCACGAACGTGCCCGCGATGAAGCCGACCCCGAGCACGATCGCCAGGGAGGTGAGCACCAGGCGCAGGCGGTGCGCCAGGAGCCCGGTGAGGGTGGTCCTGAACACGGCTCAGGCCTCCAGCGCCATCAGCGTGTCGAGCACGGCCTGCGGCGTCGGCCGTTGGACCTCGCTCACCAGCAGCCCGTCCCTGAGGAAGACCACCCGGTCGGCGTACGACGCCGCCACGGGGTCGTGGGTCACCATCACGATCGTCTGCCCGAGCTCGCGTACGGACCTGCGCAGGAACGCCAGCACCTCGGCGCCGCTGCGCGAGTCGAGGTTGCCGGTCGGCTCGTCGGCGAAGATCACCTCGGGCTTGCTGATGAGCGCCCGCGCGACGGCGACGCGCTGCTGCTGCCCGCCCGACAGCTCGCTCGGCTTGTGCCTGAGCCGGTCACGCAGGCCGACCGTCTCGATCACGCGGTCGAACAACGCCTGGTCGGCCTGGCGGCCCGCGATCTCCAACGGGAGCCGGATGTTCTGCTCGGCCGTCAGCGTCGGCAGCAGGTTGAACGCCTGGAAGATGAACCCGACGCGCTCGCGCCGCAGGAGCGTGAGCTGCTTGTCGTTCAAACCGGTGATCTCGACGCCGCCGATGCTCACCTGACCGTCCGTCACGGTGTCCAATCCGGCCAGGCAGTGCATCAGCGTGGACTTGCCGGAGCCGGACGGCCCCATGATGGCGGTGAACTCCTCCGCGGCGAAGCCCACGTCGACGCCGCGCAGCGCGTGCACCGCCGCGTCGCCCTCTCCGTACACCTTCGTCAGTCCCCGCGCGACGACCGCGGTGCGAACCTCAGTTGTTGTGGTCATGACGCCACGCTATGGCTCTGATCAGGGCGTTTCCTCGGCCTCGCGGACGTTCTCCGCATGCGGCCCCGGGACGGTCTCGCCGGGACGTGTGCGACTTGTGAGGTAGTCCGGTCTCAGCCGCGCGGATGATCGGGGGAGACCACGCCGGTCTCGTACGCGTAGACGACCACCTGGGCGCGGTCGCGCAGTTCCAGCTTGGCCAGGATCCGGCCGAGGTGGGTCTTCACGGTCGCCTCCGCGAGATGCAGCCGCGCCGCGATCTCGGAGTTCGACAGGCCGCGGGCCACGTGGACCATCACCTCCCGCTCCCGCGCCGTCAGCACGCCCGCGTCCTGCCGCCGCGCGTCCCCCTCCGGCAGGAGCACGGCGAAGCGGTCGAGCAGGCGGCGGGTCGTGCTCGGCGCGACCACCGCGTCCCCGGAGTGCACCGACCGGATCGCGCTGATCAGCTCGGCCGGCGGCACGTCCTTCAGCAGGAACCCCGCCGCGCCCGCCTTGATCGCGGCGAACGCGTACTCGTCGAGGTCGAACGTCGTCAGGATCAGCACCTTGGGGCCGTCCGGCGCCGCGCAGATGACGCGGGCGGCCTCCACGCCGTCCATCCGCGGCATGCGGACGTCCATGAGGACCACGTCCGCCTCGAGCGTGCGCAGCGCCTCGACGGCCGCCAGCCCGTCCGCCGCCTCGCCCACGACCTCGATGTCCGGCTGCGCCCCGAGGACCATCCGGAACCCGGTCCGCACCAGCTCCTGGTCGTCGACCAGCATGACGCGTATCACTGCCGCTCCGCTCCGCTCGTCATCGCCGCGATCCCGTAACCGTACGCGGTCCGGCGACGGCCGGGTCACCGCGGTCCGGGGACGGCCGCCTCATGCGGCCATCCCGACGGGGATCCGGGCGACCACCCGGAACCCGCCGCCCGGCCGGGGGGCCGCGTCGACGCTTCCGCCGTACATCGCCGCCCTCTCCCGCATGCCGATCAGTCCGTGCCCGCCGACCAGGCGCGGCGCCGCGGCGCCCCTGCCGTCGTCGCTGATCCTCAGCTCGATCTCGCCCCTGCCGTACGTCATCTCCACCCAGGCCCGCGTGCCGGGACCGCCGTGCTTGAGCGCGTTCGTCAGCGCCTCCTGCACGATCCGGTAGACGGCGAGCTGCTCGCCCTCGGGCAGCGTCTGGGCGGTGCCGGACACGGTGAACTCGGTCGGCAGCCCCGAGTCCCTGACCTGCCTGATCAGGTCGCCGAGCTGGGCGACGCCGGGCTGCGGCGCGTACTCCTCCGCCGGGCTGCCGGCGTCGTGCCGCAACACGCCCACCAGCCTGCGCATCTCGGCCAGCGCCTGCCGCCCGGTCGCCGAGATCGCCTGCATCGCGCGGCGCGCCTGCTCGGGGTCGCCGTCGATGGCGTATCCCGCGCCGTCGGCCTGGACGACCATCACGCTGACGTTGTGCGCCACGACATCGTGCAGCTCGCGGGCGATGCGGGCGCGCTCGGCGGCGGCCGCGATGCGCGCCTGCTGGTCGCGTTCCCGCTCGGCCCGCTCGGCGCGTTCGACGAGGCTCTCCACGTAACGGCGGCGGGTGTTGGCGTAAATCCCGGCGATCCAGACGGCGACGATGAAGGCCGACGACGACGGCCATGCCTGCCCGGAGTCGGGAGACCAGCGCAGCGTCGCCAGCAGCAGCCCGAACTCGGCGACCGCCCCGGCGGCCAGCGCCCACCGCAGCGTGCACCGCGAGGCGACGCCGTACAGCGCGACGAGCACCGCGATGTTGCCTGGCATGACGATGACGTCGAGCAGCCACTGGACGGAGCTGACGGCGGCGACCACCGCGAACACCTCACGGGGGTGGTCGCGGCGCCACACCAGCGGAACGATGAGCGCGGCCGACAGCAGCAGCAGCCCGGGCACGCCGACATATCGCCCCCCGGCCGAGCCGGCCCGGCTGAACGCCTCGACGGTGACCAGGCTCAACAGCGCCAGTGGGGAGATCGTGAGCGCGTCCACGAGCTTGCTGTGGCGCCGGGTCCAGGCGCGCAGTCTGCCGAACACGTACCCAACCATATGTATCGGCTGCTCAGAAAGGTCTCACTCTTGCGGCGGATACGGCGGTACGACTCAGGTCGCAGCCGCCCGCCGCGCTTACGCCGTTCTTACGGATCACGGCGCATTCTTGTTCGCGGGAACGCTTCTGCGAAGCGGGTAAAGGGAGCTCTGAATGGCGGATCAGGACGCGGGGTCGCGCGGCGTCGGGGACGAGCCGCGCGGCCCGCGCCCGGAGCCGGAAACCGGGCCGGCCGGGTCAGGTGAGCCGACCGCGACCACCGGGCCCACTGGGCCGACTGGGCCGGCCGTGGCAACCGGGCCGTCTGGGTCTGCGCTGGTTGGGTCTCAGCCGGTTAGGTCTGGGACGGTTGGGTCTGGGCCGGCTGGGATTGGGCCGGTCGCGTCAACCGCCTCAACCGGGTCGGTTGGGCCGAACAGGCCGACCGCGCCACCGCCACCTCGACCGGACTTCGCATCACCCTGGACCAGCCCGGCGAACACGCCCGGGGCTGCGGGGCCGGGCTCATCCTGGATCGGCCCGGCGAACTCACCCGGGGCTGCAGGGCCGCAGTCGCCCTGGGCAGGCCCCGCCGGCCCTGGCCGGCCCGGACCGGGAGCCACGAGTGCGCCCCCGACCGGCAGCGGGTACGCCTTCGGCCCCGGCGGCGCGGGGTGGAACGCACCGGGCTGGCAGGACCCGAGGCCACCGTTCGCGCCGGCTTCGCAGCCCGGCTTCCCGGCACGCCTGACGGCTCGGCTCCCTCGCGGACACACCGGGCAGCTCGTCGCCGTCGGCATCGCGTCCGCGCTCGTCGGAGCGCTCCTCGGCGGTGGCATCGTGGCCGTCACCGGCATGGTGTGGGGCCGGGCGGACGTGGCGACGAGCTGGGACGCCGGAGGCGACCGGCAGCGTTTCTTCCCCCGCGGCTTCGGCCAGGACGCGCCGCAGTCCCAGGACGACTTCCTGCCGCCCTGGTGCAGGCGCACCGACGCCGGAGTGCGCTGCCAGGCGCCCGGCGGCTGAGGCTTCGCTTTCCGGTAGGCGCGCGCCGGCGGAGGGGCCGGCGCGCGCCTACGGGTTTCCCGCGCGTTTTCACGCCGCCTACGGGATCGCCGCGTTCACGAGATCCGTGCGGTCACCGGGTGAACAACGCGCCAGGGTTTGTCGCCTGGCCGATCACTGGAGCGCGCGCCGGTCGGCGTGCAGGTGCCGCGAGAGCCGTATGGTGATGAACTCGTCGTTGTCGGCCTTGCCCGCCGTGCGGCCGGACGAGAACGGGAAGTTGTTGTCGTTCAGCACCGCGAGAGTGCGGTCGTCGAGCAGGGCCACGTCCTCGATCGTCTGGAACGGGAAGCGGAACGTCCGGCCGGAGCCGCCGATGCCCTTCGGGTCGGCCAGATTGAGCAGGTCGGCGACCAGGGTCTTGTCCATGCGGCCGTCGCGATCCCGGTCGGCGGCGTCGGCCAGGTAGATGCGCTTGAAGGCGGCGGCGTCGCCCTGCTCGTTGTCCCGCTCGATGACCAGGAACCGGTGGTCGTCGACCGCGATCGCGTCCCCGATGGCGTTCGAGGGCGACTCAAGGCGGTAGGTCCACCACCGCGCGCCGTACCTGCCGGTGCGCAGGTCGAAGTCGTACATGCGCAGGTCGCCGGGCGTGTCACCGTCCACCGTCCCCTCCAGCAGCGGGTGGAGGCGGCGGCCGTCGACCGAGCGGGCCATGCCCTCGAAGCCCTTGCTGCTGCGGATGTTGGGCTGCCCGCCGTTCAGGTTCGGGTTCTCCGGCGCCATCACGCCGGGGAGCGGGATCGGGGCCTGGAGGAGCCGTCCGGAGGACGAGAAGTGCAGCAGGAACGGGCCGAACTCGTCGCCGATCCAGTAGGTGCCGTCGGACGACCGCAGGATCGACTCCACGTCGAAGTCGGCGCCGGTGAGCACCCGGTCGGTCCGGGTCAGGGCGAACGGCACGCGCCTGTCCGGGTCGCTCAGGTTGAACCCGCCGAGCACCTCCAGCTTCCCGGTCCTGAGATCGGGCTTGACGCGGTGGACGCGCAGGAGGAAATCGGCGCTGTTGGCCTTGTTTCCATAGCCGTTGTCGGACAGCACGTCGTAGGTGCCGTCACCCCTTTTGACGACTCCGCTGAAGCCCTGGACCGGCTGCCCGGGGAAGGGCGCGGCGATTCCGTTGAACGGCCCGGCCCCGATGGCCGAGCCCGAGGGCTCGCTGCCGGGGACGAAGGTCTCGGCGGGCAGGACGGCGAAACCCGTGAGCGTCGCCTGGCCGAAGTCGGCAGGCCGAGGGGCGGCCAGCGCGGGGGACGACAGCGCGGACGAGGTCAGCCCCACGGCCAGGGCCGCGGCGCCCAAGGTGATCGAAAGCTTTCTCATGGCGGGCACGGTAGGGACACCGAGTGACAAACACCCCAACACCAGGCAGCCACGGACGAACAACTGACCTGTTCCGGGCGGGCGATATCTCCCCAAGACCGTCACTCCCGCTCGCTCTGAGCGCGGAGCAGAGCGATGGCCGTACGAATGGCCGCGGTCCGCGAGCGCGCTCCTCCGGCGGACACGAACCGCTCCAGGAAGGACAGATCGTCGGCCCCGAGCATCAGGTTCAGCTTCGCGAGCGTCGGCCGCTCGGAATTCGGCGGCTTTCGGGCTCTCGAATGATTTCGTGGCTCGCCATCATTCTCTGAATCGCAGTGGGGTCGACGAGATTCGAACTCGCGCTGTACGGTACCTAAAACCGTTGCCTCTGCCGATTGGGCTACGACCCCTTTTCCTCTTCCTCTGCCTGCGAAATTCTCCGTCTGGGAATGACAGTTCGGGCAGAGGAATCGCAGATTCTCTTTTCTGTTGTCCAGCCAATTGCCATTGATGTGGTCGATGTGCAATGTCAGCGGCCGACCCTGCCAGGCGCCGCCTATCCTACAGTCTGCGCAGACGTATGGGACTCCTACTTCCTGTAGCGCCCGCCTGAGCTTGCGAGGCTTCTCGCGACCGGATCCCGGGGGCAGCAGCACCAGGATCTCCACAGGCAGGTATCGCCGGGACGCCGGGGCGCTCTTGTCCGGAGAGGGCCTGCCGAAGTGGGAGGTGTCGATGCCGAAGTGCTTGAGGCGGCGGCTGATGTGAGCGTGGGCGCCACCCGACCACGGGATGCCGAGATGGCGCAACACGTCGGCGATGCTGCGCGCGGCGGCCGCCGCGTCGGCAAGCAACTCGGGGGTGTACTTGTACTTCGCCATGCCCCGGAATTTATCGGCCGCCGCCGACAATTCCGGGAGCGTGGCGAAAGGGATATGTCAGGAAATCCCCAGCTCTTTTATGAGGCGGGCGACGTGACCGGTGGCCTTCACGTTGTAGAGAGCCTTTTCGATCTTCCCGTCGGGGTCGATGACGAACGTGGACCGGATGACGCCCATCACGGTCTTGCCGTAGTTCGTCTTCTCGCCGTACGCGCCGTACGCCTTGTGCACGTCCAGGCCGGTGTCGGACAGCAGCGGGAAGGTGAGCGCGTCGCGCTCGCGGAACTGCCGCAGCTTGGCGGGCTTGTCCTTGGACACGCCCAGCACCACGAAGCCCTGCTCGGTCAGCGCCCCGAGGTTGTCGCGGAAGTCGCAGGCCTGCTTGGTGCATCCGGGGGTCATCGCCGCCGGGTAGAAGTACAGGATGACCCTCCTGCCGCGGAACGACTCCAGTGAGACCTCGTTGTCGTCGGCGTCGGTCAGTGTGAAGTCCGGCGCGGCGTCGCCGGGCTGGAGCTTGCTCATCACGTCCTCCGGAAAAGGTGACCCGCGGCGATCGGCGGGCAAGCGTCAACCAAACTACCGGCTCAGCCGCTGTACGGGGCGATCGCCGGACCTGGCAGACTGATCAGACACGAATACCACAGGAGGGGGATCGCATGGCGGACACCGATCCCGATGCGCTGGAACGGAAGATCGAGCGCACGCGGGCGGAGCTCGCTCGCACGGTCGACGCCATCGCGGACCGGGTGAGCCCGAAGCGGGTCGCGGAGCGCGGCGTCGCGAAGGCGAAGGCCAACGCGCGTGACTTCGTCGCGTCCATGGAAGACATGGTCCTGGGGCCGCGCACGTACGCTCCGGCCGACGGCGAAGGCGAGCAGCCCGCGGAATATCCGGCGCCCAACATCGCTCCGGTGCTGATCGGGATCGGCGTGGTCGTCGTCGTGGGCGCGGCCATCGTGCTGCTCCGCCGCCGCTCCCGCTGACCCGCCGGGCGACGCCGCCGCCGTGACGTGGTTCACGGCGGCGTCCGCGCCTCCGCCGACGGCGCCTCAGAGCCGGGGCGGCAGCCCACAGCGCCTGAGGTGCCTCCCCTAGAGCCGGGGCGCCGGCCCACAGCGCCTGAGGTGCTTCCCCCAGAGCCGGGGCGGCAGCCAACAGCGCCTGCGCGGTGTCACAGGGCCGGGGCGGCGGTCCACAGAGCCGGTGTGGCGGTCACAGGAAGGTCCTGCCCTCGCCGCGGTAGGTCGGGACCTCCTCGGTCACCCGGTCGCCCTCGACGAGATGCAGACCGGCGAAGCGCTCGCACAGTTCCCCGGCCTTCGCGTGGCGGAACCACACGCGGTCGCCGAGGCGGAGGTCGGCCGCGGCCTCGCCCAGAAGGGGCGTCTGCACCTCACCCGCCCCCTCGTCCGGGTGATACCTGAGCCCCGCCGGCAGGTACGGCTGGGGCAGCCGGGTGGGCCCGGGGGCCCCGGAGGCGGGGTAGCCCCCTCCGAGCACGGTCACGACGTCCGGAGCCGGCTTGCGGACGACCGGCAGCGCGAACAGCGCCGCCGGACGGCCGGTGAAGCTCCGGTAGAAGTCGAACAGCCGAGGGTGGAAGAACCCGGAACCCGCCGCGACCTCGGTGATCGCCCGCTCGGCGACGGTCTTCTCTATGCTTCCCGTGCCGCCGCCGTTGACGAACTCCAGGTCGGCGACCTGACGTACGGCCTGCACGATCCGGCCGCGCCGCACGATCAGTTCCCGGCGCGACCGCTCCTGCATCCAGCGCACCGCGCGGCCGTACGGTCCGGGGACGTCGTCGCCCACCCCGGCGATCTGGGCCTCGTACGCCATGAGTCCGGTCAGCCGCAGCCCGGGGCGCTTGGCGATGTGCGCGGCGATCTCGGCGGCCTGCTCGGGCTCGCGGATCGGCGACCGCAGCGCGCCCGCCCGGAACGCGCCGCCGAAGGCCACGAACCCCGCGTCGACGTCCAGGCACACCCGGATCCGGTGGGGGAGCCGCAGGCTCTCGATCAGGTCGAGGTGTTCGGGCGAGTCCACCATGACGGTGATCTCCCGTGCCGCGACGTCGTCCGATCCCAGGGCGCGCAGCGCGGTCCTGTCGGTCGTCGGGTAGGCCACGAGCACGTCCCGCAGGCCGGTGGAGACCAGCCACAGCGCCTCGGGCAGCGTGAAGGCCATGACGCCCGAGACGCCGTCCATGGCCAGGATCCGTTCGAGCACGGCCCGGCACCGGATCGACTTGCTGGCGATCCGGATCGGCTTGCCCCGGGCCCGGCGCACCATGGCGGCCGCGTTCGACCGGAGCGCGTCCATGTCGAGGACGGCGAAGGGCGGCTCCAGGTGGGCCGTCGCCTGGTCGAGGCGCTGTCGGTCGTCCATGCGCGCAGCCTAGTACGGCATAGCCGGGAAATACATGAGCGCCGTTCACGTTAACCGTGCCCGGGCAAAATCTCCGCCGTGGAGCCGCCATGATCGCGCAAGGCGGCGGGTGACCCGCCCGTCCCGTCACCGCTCCGTGTACCCATGGTGAGGTGACTACCGAGCGGACCCGGCGCGGTGAGCGGGAAGGGTGAACGGCTGATGAGCGTCGTGCAGGGAATCCTGGCGGGTTCGTCGGCGAGGAGCGCCAGGGGCGCGGGCAGCGGCTCGGGTGCCGAGGGCGCCGAGGGCGCCGCGAGCGCCGGAAGCGGCACAGGCGCCGAGGGCGCGGGCGACGGCAGGGATGCCAAGGGCGGCAGAAGCGGTACGGGTGGCCGGCGGAGCGCCGTGCGTGTCCTGCGGCCGGGCCGCACCCCGGCCGCCGTCGTGGTCGCCGCCGTGATCGCCCTGCTCGGCTGGGTGCTCACCGCCGTGGTCGTCGCCGTCATGCTCGGGGTGTCCCCGCCCTGGCGGCTGCCGCCCCGGCTGCTGAACCTCACTGCGGCCGACCCCGCCGTCCCCGCCGCCGCGGCCGGCATGATCGTCTGTGGGGCGGGGCTGGTGGCCCTCGCGCTCGTTCCCGGCCGTCCCCGGCTCGTGCCTCTGGGATGCCGGGACCCGCTGCTCGCGATGGGCCTGACCCGCACCGGTCTGCGCCGGACGCTCGCCGCGTCGGCCCGCGAGGTCGAGCACGTCCGGCGGGCCGACGTCCACATCCTCCGCAGGCGGATCGAGGTCGCCGTGGTGGCCGACGCCGACACGACCGGCGCCCTGCTGCGCGAGGTCGGCGCGGCGGTCGGAGACCGGCTGGCGGGCCTCGGCGTCCAGTCCCGCCACGAGGTCGTCGTACGGCTGCGCAGGAGAGGGAGCTGACGTGGGTCCGCGATGGGGGAACCGCATCGGGCTCTGTCTGGTGGGCCTCGCGCTGGTCGCGGGGGGGTTCGGCCTGCTGTCCGCCGCGCGCGGGCGGCCGGGCGCGGCCCTGATCGGCAAAAGCGTGGTCGACGCGAGCGTGGTCGACGGGAAGCCGTGGGCGCTGCCCCTGCTGGCCGGGGCGGCCATGTCGCTCGCCCTGGTCGCGACCCGCTGGCTCGTCCTGGCGCTCGGCTGGGGCCGGGTCGGCAGCCGCACCGGTGCCGGCATCGCCATGCTCGGCGTGGCGCTGAAGGGAATCGACGGGATCGGCCGCATCTCGGTGAGGCTCGTGCGCGACGGCAGGCTGCGGGTGTCGGTGTCACTCCAGCGGTCGGCCGACCTGCGGCAGGTGATCAGGCGGCTGGACGAGTCGGCGATCTCACGCGTTCGCCGCGCGGTCGGTCGCGACGACGCGCTTGCGGTTGTCCGTCTGCACGTCCGCCGCCGCTGACCGGTCCCCTGAGCGCCCCCCTGAGTGCCCCTCCGCGCGCCACGGCGCGCGGGTCGCGCCCGTGCCGAGGGCGAGCCCGGCGGCCAGGCAGGCGAGCGGCACGACGGGCACCACGTAGCGGTGGTCGAATGCGGCGATCAGGGGCGGCAGCAGGAGCAGGACCGCCGCCGCGGCCCAGGGCAGCAGCGCCGTCCACCGCCGCGCCACGAGCCCGGCGAGCCCGGCCAGCAGGACCGCCGCCAGCAGCGGCCCGCGCAGGAAGCCCTGCTCCTGGTAGGCGCGCAGCAACCCCGCGAACGGCTCGACCACCTTCGTGTCCCCGGAGCCGCGCTGATAGGCGGTGGTCAGCTCGCTCGCCGTACGGCCGCCGGAGGCCACCTTCGAGGTGAACGGCTTCACCGAGGCGGGGAACACGTACGCGCTCTGCGGCCCGGGGGAGGGGTAGACCTTCCTGTCCCACTCGAACGCCCACATGGCGTCGTGCAGACCGGTCGCCAGGAAGTCGAGTGGCTGGCTCCGGATGGCCAGCGAGGCGAACTCGCTCGCCAGCCGATCCTTGTCCTTCTTCACCCGCTGGATGGGCGAGTCGGCGTCCCAGATGTAGGCGGGCGCGGCGAGCCGGGGCTCCGACGGGCACAGCACCGCCAGCTCCTTCGGCGGCTTCATGACCGAGCAGTCGGCGAAGGTCATCGTGCGCGACCACAGCCACGTGCTGCTGCCGCCCATCCCGTACGAACCGTGGGCGTCGTGGAACCAGACGGCGTACCCGCCGAGCACGGCGGACGCGGCGGCGAGCCCGGCGAGTGCGGCCCTCCAGCGTCTGGCGAACAGCACCGGCAGCAGCGCCAGCGCGATCAGGGGCAGCCCGAGGGTGCGGGTGATCGTCGCCAGTCCGAGCAGCAGCAGCGCCACGACGACGGACCACGCGCCCGGCCTGGGGCGCCACAGCAGGACCGTCACGGCGGCCACGACCAGGGCGGTGAACAGCAGGTCGGCCATGACGAGGTGTTCGAGCTGGATCTGGTGGACGTCGAGCAGCACCGGCGCCGCCGCCAGCGCGGCCCCCCAGCCCGGCAGCCGCGTACGGCGGCGCAGCAGCGCGTACACGCAGACGGCCATGCCGAGACCGAGCAGGTGCTGGACGATCACGACGGCGGTGATGCTGTGCAACGGGCTCAGCGCGGCCAGGAACAGGGAGTAGCCGGACGGCCGCGAGGGCAGCGGGCGCAGGTCGAGTGCCGAGCTGAGGTAGGCGAAGGAGTCGGCCCAGAACCACAGCGCGGGCCGGTAGCCCAGCACGGCGAGCGCGCGCAGCGCGACGCCCGCCGTCAGCACGATCAGGAACGCCCGATGCGGGCGCAGCGCCTCGCGCCACCTCACGTGACGGCCCTCCTCCTCGCGGCCGCGACCGGCTCGATGCCGCCTTGCCGGTCCGGTTCGTCAGCCGGGCATGCTCCGGCCTGGTTCGACCGGAAGGGCACCACGATATTGGTGACCGGCATGTCCGTCACATCGGGAGACGTCACTCCTCGCGAACGCTGATCCGGGACGTCGCCGCGCCCGCGGCAAGCTCCGGTCCTCGCTCCCGCCGGCTCCGCTCCCCGCGGACCGGGCCGGCGGTCAGCATTCGATGACGTTGACGGCGAGGCCGCCGCGCGAGGTCTCCTTGTATTTGTCGAGCATGTCCCTGCCGGTGTCGCGCATCGTCTTGATGGCCTTGTCCAGCGACACGAAGTGGCGGCCGTCGCCGCGCAGCGCGATGCGGGCGGCGGTGATCGCCTTGATCGAGGCGACGGCGTTGCGCTCGATGCACGGGATCTGGACGAGCCCGCCGATCGGGTCGCAGGTCAGGCCGAGGTTGTGCTCGATGCCGATCTCCGCGGCGTTCTCGACCTGCTCCGGCGTCCCGCCGAGCGCCTCGGTGAGGCCCGCCGCGGCCATCGAGCAGGCCGAGCCCACCTCGCCCTGGCAGCCCACCTCCGCCCCGGAGATGGAGGCGTTCTCCTTGAACAGCACGCCGATCGCGCCCGCGGTGAGCAGGAAGCGGACGACGCCGTCCTCGTCGGCGCCCGGAAGGAAGCGCATGTAGTAGGACAGGACGGCCGGGACGATGCCGGCGGCGCCGTTGGTCGGCGCGGTGACGATCCGGCCGCCCGCGGCGTTCTCCTCGTTGACGGCCAGCGCGAACAGCGTGACCCAGTCCATCGCCCGCAGCGGGTCGGTCCCGTCGGCCTCGCCCTGCAGCCGCCGGTACAGCTGGTGGGCCCGGCGGCGCACCTTGAGGCCGCCCGGGAGGACGCCCTCGCGGCCGGTGCCGCGCCGCACGCATTCGGCCATGACCGCCCACAGGTGCAGCAGGCGGGCCCGGATCTCCTCCTCCGTACGGCCGAAGGCCTTCTCGTTCTCCATCATCAGGCCGGAGATCGACAGGCCGGTCTCGGCGCAGTGCGCGAGCAGTTCGTGCGCGGTCGTGAAGGCGTACGGCAGCACCGTGTCGTCGGGCTTGATCCGGTCGGCGCCGGTGGCGTTCTCGTCCACCACGAAGCCGCCGCCGACCGAGTAGTACACCTTCTCGCGCAGCACCGCGTCGTCGGCGTACGCGGTGAACCGCATGCCGTTCGGGTGGTGGGGGAGCGACAGCTTGCGCTCGAAGACGAGGTGCTCGCCGACCACGAACGGGATCTCGCGCACGCCGTACAACGTGACCGTGCCGCTCGCCCGCATCGCCGCCAGCCGTTCGTCGACGGTGTCGACGTCGACCAGTTCGGGCTTGTCGCCGGACAGGCCCAGCAGGACCGCCTTGTCGCTGCCGTGGCCCTTGCCGGTCAGCCCGAGCGAGCCGTACAGGATGGCCTCGACCCGGGTGACCTTCTCCAGCAGCCCGTCCTGGTGCAGCCCGCGGACGAACTTGTGCGCCGCCGCCATCGGGCCGCCCGTGTGCGAGCTGGACGGCCCGATCCCCACCTTGAACAGGTCGAAGACGCTGATCGCCATTGACCGTCGCCTCTCAGCCGCCTGTCAGGACTCGCCGGAGGTGAGCGCGGTGTACTCCGCGGCGGACAGCAGGTCCTCCGGCTCCTCCTCCACCCGCACGCGGAACAGCCAGCCCTCGCCGTACGGGTCGGAGTTGACCAGCGAGGGGTTGTCCACGACGGCGGCGTTGATCTCGACGACCTCGCCGCCGACCGGGGCGAAGATGTCGCTCACGGACTTGGTGGACTCCACCTCGCCGACCGCGTCGCCGGCCGCGACCGTCTCGCCGACCTCCTTGTGCACCTCCACGTAGACCACGTCGCCGAGCTGCTCGGCCGCGTACGCGGTGATGCCCACCGTCACGGTGAGGCCGTCCTCGATCCCGGCCACCCACTCGTGTTCCTTGGTGTAGCTCAGGTCGTCGGGAATGGTGCTCACTTGCTCCTCCTGTAGAAAGGCAGATCGACGACGTCGACCGGTTCTTGGCTGCCCCGGATGTCCACGGCCAGGCCACCCTTCTCCAGGGCGTCCTCGTCCACGTACGCCATGGCGATCGGGCGGCCGAGGGACTGCGACGGGGCTCCGCTGGTCACCTCGCCGACGACGGCGCCCTCCCGGGTGACCGGGTAGCCGTGCCGGGGCACCCGGCGGCCGCGCGCCACCAGCCCGACCAGGCACCGGGTGGTGCCGTTCTCCGCGGCCCGTTCGAGGGCGGCCCTGCCCACGAAGTCGCCGGGCTTGTCGAAGCGGACGACCCGGCCGAGACCCGGGTCGAACGGCGTGGTCCCGGTGCTCAGCTCGTTGCCGTACAACGGCATCCCGGCCTCGAGGCGCAGCGTGTCGCGGGCGGACAGCCCGGCGGGGACGAGGCCGAGGCCGGCGCCCGCCTCGGTGAGCGCGCTCCACAGCGGCTCGGCGTCGGCGTTCGCGACGAACAGCTCGAAGCCGTCCTCGCCCGTGTAGCCGGTCCTGGCGATCAGGGCGTCCGCGCCCGCGACCGTGGCGCGGACGATGGCGTAGTACTTGAGCTCGCCGAGATCGGCGTCGGTCAGCGCGGCCAGGATCTCGGCGCTGCGCGGCCCCTGCACCGCGACCAGCGCGTACTCGTCGGACCTGTCCTCGATCCGCGCGTCGTACGCCCCGGAGCGCGCGGCCAGCTCACCGGCGACGGCGGCGTAGTTGGAGGCGTTGGCGACGACCATGAACTCGTCCTCGCCGAGCCGGTAGACGATGAGGTCGTCGAGGATGCCGCCGTCCTCGTCCACGATCATGGTGTAGCGGGCGCGGCCGGGAGCGAGGACGCTGAGGTGCCCCACGAGGGCGTGGTCGAGCGCCTCGCCCGCCTGCGGGCCGGTGACGAAGATCTCCCCCATGTGGGACAGGTCGAAGAGCCCCGCGGCCGTGCGCACCGCGTTGTGCTCGGCCGACTCGCTGCCGTAGCGCAGGGGCATCTGCCATCCCGCGAAGTCGGTCAGGGTCGCGCCCAGGCGTTCGTGGACCCCGTGGAGCGGGGTGGATCGGGACATGCGCACCTCGGGAAGGACGGATGCTGCGTTCAACTATCGGGCATCCTCCCCCTCTGTCATCGGCGCCTGAGAGCTTCGTCCGATATTTGCCGGACTTTCACCTTCGGCGAGGCCTTCCGGCCTTCTTTCCAGAGGTCACCTGGCCCGCACGGTCCTTTGCCTTGAGAGGTTCGCGGGGAGGGCTTGCTCCTTCAGGGGCCCTGACCGGATGCCAGGACGCTCTCCCGCGCGGGATCACCGGTGTGCCGCAAGCCTAGTGGTTCGCCGCCATCCCCGTAACCGGCAGGATCGCTCCGATTCTCTCCGATCAAGGTAGCCGAGCCACTACGTCAGGTACGTTCTGTGCGCTGTGCGGCCGAACAGAGACGCATCAGGGCGGACGGAGGGTCGTCGCCGGTGAGGATCCGCTGGTGGAGGGCCTGGGTGGCGGGGGACGGCTCGGTGCCGAGGCGGTCGACCAGGGTCCGGCGCAGTCGCTGGTAGGACGCCGAGGCGTCGTGGGTGCGGCCCGACCGGTGCAGCGCCAGCATGAGCTGCCTGTGCGGCCGTTCGCGCAGCGGGTGCCGTCTCGCCCACTGGGCCAGGCCGCCGACGATCTCGTGATGGTGCCCGAGCGCCAGCCGTACGTCGAAGAGGTCCTCGGTCACCGCGAGCCGGTCCTCGTCGAGCCGCTCGCCCCACGCGGAGAGCTCGCCCACGTGCCTCATGCCGGGCAGGGCGTCGCCCCGCCACAGGCTCAGCGCGTTCTCGAACATCCTCGCCGCATTGTGGTAATCGCCATTGTCCCGAGCGATTCTGCCCTGTGTCGAGAAATGGTTGAATATTGCAGCATCCACGGATCCGGGTGGGACGGAAAGAAGGTACCCGCCCTCCACCGTGTGCAGCGGGGAAAGGGCGGGGTCGCGTGGCGAGAGCCGCCGCCGCACCTGTGCGATGTAGGTGGTAAGATTCCGCGGCGCCGATTTGGTGGGACGGCCATTCCACAACAGATCGATGAGCCGATCCCGATGGACCGCTATATTCGGATTGAGCAGGAAAAGTGCCAGGAGCTGCCGGTGTCTCGGGGCGAGCCCGGCGATCACGTCCCCCGAGGGTTTCATGGCCAGGAACGGTCCAAGCACGGCGTATAACACGGTCCCCCTCGCATGAAAGCAGCGTGAACGCGCCGACGAAACGGCTTTGATCGCCATTTGACCATATCTCTCTCCGACGGCTTGAGTCAAAAATGTGTCGTTTCTATGTGTGCGGGCGCCGTTCCTGAATTGCCAATCACGAGAGTGGAGGCGCAGGTGCGCCGAAGTGAAATCGGTTGCATTGCCGCCCGCTGTGGCGCGTGTCACATGAGGGAATCCCTGTTCTCGCTGTCTCCGTTCGGCGAGCCCGGCTGTTCGCCACCCGCGCGATCGGACCACGAGCGGTCGCATCGGCCGCGTCGCCACCGGGTGAACCGTGGCGGCTCGAATCGGAACGGTTGCGCACCCGGCTTTCGAGAGCCGCCCGATCTCGGGACGGCGTGCGTCGATGCCCGCCGGGCCACCACGCCGACGTTCTCATGATGCCGCCCGAGCGGCCGTCCGTACGTCGAACGGGTTCTCTGTGGCGGTGCGCTGCGACACCGCGGGAGGCCTCGGCCACGTCCGCCAGACCGCGTCCTCGGCCGGCACCCGAACCGACCACTGTGTCAATGAGGTGACTCGCCGGCCTGGATCGCTGAGGCCAAGGGCACCTGGACCCGGAACGCGCGTTCACGGGGTGGGAGGCGACGCGGACCAGCGGCGGCACCCGCACGTCGCAGCTCACGAACCCGCACGGGGGCGTGGTCGCGACCAGCGCCGACAGCAGTAGTGCCACGCGCGTGGACAACTACGCCGAACAGACCGAACATGGCCTGGACCATGCGGTCGACACCAGGGACCGCCACGAACGGCTGGGAGGCGCTCAACGAGCCAGCGACACCCGTGGCCGGCATCCCCCATGGGAGTCCGCCTCCACAAGCCCGCCGGCCGACACCTCCAGTCGACCCCCGTGATCGGCGTCGACGCCGACGGCTCATCCACAGCAAGAGCAAGAAGAAGGTAACGAGTTTCGCCGCACCACCGGCGCACACGGTGTGCGGCGATCAGCTCATCACGGAGTGGGCGCGGGAGGACGGTGCGAGCTGGGCCGAGCCGTACACCTTCTCCGGCGAGGAAGCCGGAGCGGTTATAGGTACAGCTGGACCCGGCAGATTCTGCGGCAGAACTCAAGCGGATTCCGGGTTGCCGATTCCCGTTCTCTGGGACGAGTTGGAGAAGAAATGAGCGAGGACCTAGGATGAGAAGAATCGCCGCTTATCGCTTCGGGACCATCGCCGCGATCGTCGTGGCCGCCTATCTGTTGCTCATGGCAATAGGAGTCGTCAGAGCGGCTCATCTTGACAGGGATTCCTCCGGCGAGTTGCTGCGAGTGGCGACGTCCCCGCTCAGTGAGGTCGCCCACATGCTGCCGATCGGCTGGGTCGATCTCACCAACGAGATGCAATCCGCCTGGCCATTGATGATTCCTGACATAGTCGCCGGGATCCTTCAGGCGTGGCTGCTCTGGCTGATTCTTCGCGGTGATCCTCGCACGACTGCGGACGATACGCCCATCTCTGTGGGATCCGACATCGGCCGCCTGCGCATGTCGTTCTATCTGTCTGGCGTGCTGGTGATGTCATTCAGGCTGGTTAACGCGGTCTTCGACCTGGCGCCTGAGAGCGTCCGTGCCTTGAAGGTTGTCGCAGAAATATTTCCATTCATCGCGTCCGCCGCGTTCCTCTACTTGTCAATAATGTTCTATCGGGTAACTCTGGGTCGGGTGCACCGCGTCCACAGTATTTCTTCTCTGGTTCTTGGTGGGGTGCTTGCGCTTGCATTCCTCGGAGCTGGAATACACCCGCTGACCCCCTCCCGCCTACTCTCGGCCGAGCTGCCGTTCGCATTCCTTGGAAGCCTGAGCCCGATATTCTATGTCTGGCTTCTGTCCATGGTGGTCACCCAGTCGCGCAGCGCACGCTGGTCGCGTGCAACGATCTCGCTCGGACTGGTCGCCGCACTCCTCGGACTGGCGCTCGTCGTGGTTTCGTATTACTTGGGACCGGATAGAGAAATAGAGTTTCATGGCAAATTGGGCTATCTGTGTGAGTTCATATACTTCGCGTGGATGATTCGATCGGGACAGACCGCACTCCGTCCTCGCCGGCATTCGCCGTCGTTGGAAGCTGTTCAGATGTGAGCATTCGGCCCATGCGTATTCCTGGTGGTGTGGTCCTGGTCCGCATGGGCTCGTAACGACAGGAGAAGCCGGATCACGGACTGCGCTGACGGGAGCCGCGAACACGTCGAGCGAGGAAAGGAGATCGTCAAGGCCGGGTTGGAGATGTGTTCCGGATTTACATCGCCGAAGGAGAATGGGTGCGAACGATTGCGTGGGCTTTCCGGTCGGTGTGGGCGGTGCTGGCGGTCGCGACAGCTCTGTTGTCGCTGGTGACCATGACGGCGGCAGCCACCCCGGAATCAGGTGGGCGGTTCACCCGCCGATCCTTCTCGGCTGGCTTTTGCTGTTTTCCGCCTGGTCTGCGACGATACTGCTGAACAAGCGTCATCGGCCGTTCTTCGAGGTCGCACTGACACCGCTCATCGCGTTGGTCACAGTGGTGGTGGCCTTCAGCGGGGCCTGCACATGGGCGGGTTTCACGCTGTCCGAAGCGGCCCTGGACGATTACGCGCGTGCGGTGGCGGCCGGAACCGCCGGTGAAGGACAGGAAAGGGTCGGTCTCTTCACGGTCGCCTCTCCCCGACGGCTTCCGGATGGTGGTGTCAGCTTCGCCATCGCCGGCTCGGGGTCGTTCCTGTCCCTGGAGCAGTACGGCCTGGCCTACCTGCCCAAGGGATCTGACGACGGGCGGGAATTCGACGAGCTGGTCCGTCATCTCGGCAATGACTGGTATCTGTGGATGACTGACTGACCGCCACGCGAGTCGAGGACTCGCCGCGGCGGAAGGGGGGACATGCCACGCTTCGTCACGGCGATCCCGCAGGACGAGTGGGCGGTGATTGCGACCGCGGGAGCGGCTGCTCGTCCCGCGGTTCACTTATGCCCGGCGGGCTTTTCCGCCGGTGCTTTCGGATTTTCCTGCCACCCCCTACTGGGATATCTCTTCGACGGTCTCGCTGGACGCGACGGTCGCCGCTATCCCCTTAGTGGGGGTATCGATGGCTGAACCAGACCCGAATCGGCGGATGTTCCGCGTGGTCAGGGTGATTTCCGGCTTCTGCGTGGCGGGCATGTTCCTGCTCTCCGTCGTCAAGTTTCATGTCACCTACGGCTACTCCTGGCAGGCGGCCACACTGGTTTCCATACCTTCTGGCCTTGTCTATTTCGGCTTCGTGTACTTCTTTTTTCGCTGGGTGAGGCGGAAGCTATGATCCGTCCTCGCGATCGCGGGCATCCCGCTCCACATGGCGGACTCGGCCGTGCAGGCCGTGGTGGAGCATCGCGGCCTGGTGGAGGAGACGCCGAAGGCGCCCGTCGGCTCGATTGCGTACAGGTGCGAGAGGCTTGGCCGGTGACAGACGAGACTTTCTGGGACTTGATCGACACTCTCGACGGGGTGATCGACGAAGACGGCGCCGATCTGCTGGGCGAACGCCTGTCGTCGCTGAGCGCGGAGGAGGTGGAGGCGTTCTGCGCGCATCTCGCCGGGAAGGTGGGTGCGCTCGCCGAACTCCCTCTGGAGGGGCGTCCGATCCCCGACGTCAGCGACGAGGGCCGGCCGCCGATCCCACTCGTCGGGGACGCGTACGAGAACCTGCTGTATGCGGTGGTCGCCGCCGGCAGGGAGCGGTACGAGGCCGTGCTCGCCGATCCGGCGGCGGCCGAGGGCGGAGAGTGGGACGCGGGGGAGGCCGAACTGCTCGTGGACGTCGCCGCGACCGTGCTGTGGGACGTTGCCGGCCAGGACTGGTGCGAGGAGTTCGATCCCCTGCTGTCCGGGCTACCGGCGGACGGCCGGTGGTACGACACGCGCCGGGGCTCGGCCTGGAAGAGCGCGCCGCGACAGTACGGGAACGCCGCTCACGCGCTGGACCGGGCCCTGAACGACTCCGAGGAATGGCGGGCCTGGTGGAGTCAGACGGGGTTGCGGAAAATCAAGGTCGGTGTCGTCGTCAACTCCGACGGGAACCTCGGGAACGTCGAACGTGGCAGGTCGATCGCCAGGGCCGAGTTCAGGATGAGCCGCTCCTACTTCGGGGAGCGCGACTCCGCGGGACTGAGAGCGCTTGCGGTGGAGGAGGCAACGCGCATCATGGGCGCGATCGCTGAGGCGCTGGACATGACGCCGCCCCCACCGCTTCCGGCCCCCTCCCGCTGACCTGCCGGCGCCGGGCGGGCGTTCACACGCCTCCGCTCGGCCAGCCGGTCTTCGAAAAGCCGTCGTTCGATCCCTCGCCGGGTGGCGTCGTCGAGAACGGCGGGCCTCACCTCCACCACGTGGGTGACCACGGGGTCGGGTCCGTACGGGCCGAGGACGTCACCGGGTGCGGCGTTCGCCGCCGCTGGGGCGAGTTCGGCGCGGAACAGCCGGTGCAGGCGGGCGTCCGCGCACGTGGTCGAGCGTCTCGGCGGTGGCCGAGGCGAGGGGGTTCGCCCCGCCGTCCCGTAGCCGCGCGGCGGCGGCGCGGGCGGCCTCCGGCCGGGGATAGCGGAGGGACAGCACGCTCAGCCGCCGCCGCCCGACGATGGTGACGCGCAGCTCGACGCGCTTCGGCACCATCTCCTGCACGATCACCGGGCAGAACGCGTCCGTGCTGATCAGGGTCTCCGGGATCGCGAACCCGAGCTCCGCGGCCAGGGCGAGCTGGGAGGCCTTCTGGCCGGACCGGCGGAAGACCGACTCGCGGGCGGGCACCGCCACCAGCGGCCCCGCCCTGAGCAGGGTGAGCGCGGAGGTGCCGTCACGGCCGACGCCCATCTCCTCGCCGAGCTCGCGCACCTCCACGTGATGTCCGTACGCGCCCAGGACCATCGCGAGGCAGGTGGGGCCGCACTCGGTGGGGGTGCGCTGGTGAACGACGGGAACGAC
Organism: Microbispora sp. NPDC046933; assembly: GCF_040644635.1. Classification (NCBI taxonomy): domain Bacteria; kingdom Bacillati; phylum Actinomycetota; class Actinomycetes; order Streptosporangiales; family Streptosporangiaceae; genus Microbispora; species Microbispora sp. NPDC046933. Next base: position 237,585 of record NZ_JBEYWW010000012.1, read on the forward strand.
GACCGGAACTGTGCCGCCGGGAACTCTGCCGCGATTGAGCCTCATGGTCCACGGAGTGTCGGCCAGGAGGCTTGTCCATGGCTTGTGACCGGCTTCAATCCCCCGGGCGAGCCGGAGCTCTCAGCGGCGGGCGGCGGCGACGAGGGCGCGGAACAGCGGGCCGTCCTCGTCCGCCTCCGGGTGCCACTGGACGGCCAGGGCGAACGCCGCGCCCGTGACCTCGACGGCCTCGATCGTGCCGTCGTCAGAGCGTGCGGTGACCTCCAGCCCGTCCGCCAGGCGGTCGATCGCCTGGTGGTGGTAGTGGGCGGGCGTCAGGTCCTCGCCGTTGTAGATCTTGGCCAACCCGGGCGAGAGCCGTACGGGGAGGCGGCCGAACGTCCCGGGGGCGGGGGAGTGGGCGGTGTGGCCGACCACGTCGGGCAGGTGCTGGTGGAGGGTGCCGCCCAGCGCCACGTTGAGCACCTGCAGGCCCCGGCAGATGCCGAGGAACGGCAGGCCGGTGCGCAGGGCGGCCTCCATCAGCCCGAACTCCGCCTCGTCGCGGAACTCCCGGACGTAGCCGGTCTGCTCGGCGGGCGGAGCGCCGTACCGGGCGGGGTCGATGTCGCCCCCGCCCGCGATGATCAGCCCGTCCAGCCGCCCGGCCAGCGCGGCGGGCTCCCCGGCGGGCGGCAGGATGACCGGCTGGCCTCCCGCCCGCACGATGTGGTCGACGTACATGTACGGCAGCAGCGCCGCCGGCATGTCCCAGACGGTGAACTTCGCCGGCTCGACGTAGCACGTCACGCCGATCACTGGACGAGCCATCGGCATATCCCTTACAGCGGAGTGACGTACGCGCCGGAGATGCCGCCGTCGACCAGGAACTCCGAGGCGGTGATGAACGACGCGTCGTCGGAGGCGAGGAACGCGACCGCCGCGGCGATCTCCTCGGCCCGGGCGAAACGGCCGATCGGCACGTGGACGAGACGGCGCTGGGCGCGCTCGGGGTCCTTGGCGAACAGCTCCCGCAGCAGCGGGGTGTCCACCGGGCCGGGGCACAGCGCGTTGACCCGGATGCCCTCGCGGGCGAACTGGACGCCCAGCTCGCGGCTCATCGCGAGCACCCCGCCCTTGGAGGCGGTGTAGGAGATCTGCGAGGTGGCCGAGCCCATGACCGCGACGAACGACGCGGTGTTGATGATCGAGCCCTTGCCCTGCCGCCGCATGTACGGGATCACGTGCTTGCAGCACAGGTAGACGCTGGTGAGGTTGACCTCCTGCACCCGGCGCCAGGCGTCGATGCCGGTCTCGAGGATGGAGTCGTCGTCCGGCGGCGAGATGCCCGCGTTGTTGAACGCGATGTCGACGCTGCCGAACTCCTCGAACGCGGTCCGGTACATCCGGGCCACGTCGTCCTCGTTCGCCACGTCCACCTTGACGAACAGGCCGCCGACCTCCCCGGCCGCCTTCGCGCCGGCCTCCTCGTCGAGGTCGGCCACCACGACCTTGGCGCCCTCCTGGGCGAACCGGTGGGCCGTGGCCAGCCCGATGCCGCTGCCCGCCCCGGTGATGACGGCGACGCGGTCCTGCAAACGCTGCATTGATCTACTCCGTGGAGATGAAGACGTTCTTGGTCTCGGTGAAGGCCGACAGGGCGTCAGGGCCGAGCTCCCGGCCGAGGCCCGACTGCTTGAAGCCCCCGAACGGGGTCCAGTAGCGGACGCTGGAGTGCGAGTTGACCGACAGGTTGCCCGCCTCGACGGCCCGCGCCACGCGCAGCGCCCGGCCCACGTCGCGGGTCCAGATCGACCCCGACAGGCCGTACGCCGTGTCGTTGGCGATCCGCACGGCGTCGGCCTCGTCCTCGAACGGCACGACGGACACCACGGGCCCGAAGATCTCCTCGGTGAACGCCCTGCGGAAGGACTCCGAGGACGATCCGGCCAGCACCGTCGGCGGGAACCAGTAGCCGGGGCCGGTCGGGCACGACCCGGCGGCGTACACGTCCGCCTGGCCGACGAACGACGCGACGCGCTCCCGGTGCTCGGCGCTGATCAGCGGGCCCATCTGCGACGCCGGGTCGTTGGGGTCCCCGACCTTCACCTCACACACCGCCTCGGCGAGCCGCGGGAGGAAGTCGTCGTAGACGGAACGCTCCACCAGGATGCGCGAGCGGGCGCAGCAGTCCTGGCCGGAGTTGTCGAAGACCGCCATCGGGGCGGACTCGGCCGCCCGGGAGAGGTCGGAGTCGGCGAAGACGATGTTGGCGCTCTTGCCGCCCAGCTCCAGCGTCACCCGCTTGACCTGCTCGGCCGCCTTGGCGCCGATCAGTTTCCCGACCTCGGTCGAACCGGTGAACACGATCTTCCGTACGTCCCGGTGCTCGACGAGCCGGGCGCCGGCGACCTCACCCTCGCCCGGGACGACCTGGAGCACGCCCTCGGGCAGCCCGGCCTCCAGGGCGAGCTCGGCCAGCCGCAGCGCGGTCAGCGGGGTCCACTCGGCCGGCTTCACGATCACCGTGTTGCCGGCGGCGAGGGCCGGGGCGACTCCCCAGGTCATGATGACCATCGGGAAGTTCCACGGCACGATGATCCCGACCACGCCCAGCGGCTCGGCGAACGTGACGTCCACCCCGCCGGGCACCGGGATCTGCTTGCCGTGGTTGCGCTCGGGCGCGCCCGCGTAGAAGTTCAGCACGTCGCGGACGTTGCCCGCCTCCCAGCGGGCGTTGCCGGCGGTGTGCCCGGCGTTCGCGATCTCCAGCCGCGCCAGCTCCTCCGCGTGGTCCTCCACGACCTGCGCGAAGCGGCGCAGCAGCCGGGCCCGCTCGCCCGGGGCGACCGCACGCCAGGCGGGGAAGGCCCGGGCGGCCCGCTCGACCGCGCGGTCCACCTCGGCGGCGTCCGCCATCTCGACCTCGGCGATCACTTCCTCGGTCGCCGGATTGACTATCTTCACAGCCGTTCGAACCCCCGATAGAGCTCCCAGTCGGTGACCGCGGCGTCGAAGGCGGCCAGCTCGACTCTCGCGTTGTTGGCGTAGTGCTCGACCACGTCCTTGCCGAACGCCTCCTCGGCGATCGGCGACCTTTCCCACAGTGCCAGGGCGTCGCGGAGCGTGGCGGGCACCCGCTCGGCCCCGGAGTCGTACGCGTTGCCGCCGAACGGCTCCTCCAGCTCCAGCCCGGCGTCGATGCCGCGCAGCCCCGCCGCGATCATGGCCGCGACCGCGAGGTAGGGATTGACGTCGCCGCCCGGCACCCGGTTCTCGATCCGCAGGGAGGAGCCGTGGCCGACCAGCCGCAGCGAGCAGGTGCGGTTGTCCACGCCCCACTTCACGGCGGTGGGGGCGAAGCTGCCGGGCACGTACCGCTTGTAGGAGTTGACGTTGGGCGCGTAGAGCAGGGTCAGCTCCCGCATCGCCGCGAGCTGCCCGGCGACGAAGCGGCGCCCGGTCTCCGACAGCCCGTACGGCTCGCCGCCCGCCATGACCGGGGTGCCGTCGGCGTCCCGCAGGGAGATGTGGATGTGGCAGGAGTTGCCCTCGCGCTGGTTCGGCTTGGCCATGAACGTGATCGACCTGGCCTCCTGGGCGGCGATCTCCTTGGCGCCGTTCTTGTAGAACACGTGGTTGTCGCAGGTGGTCAGCGCGTCGGCGTACCGGAAGGCGATCTCGTGCTGGCCGAGGTTGCACTCGCCCTTGGCCGACTCGACGTAGAGCCCTGCGCCCTCCATGCCGAGCCGGATCTTCCGCAGCAGCGGCTCGATGCGGGAGGTGCCGAGCAGCGAGTAGTCGACGTTGTAGAGGTTGGCCGGGGTCAGGTCGCGGTAGCCCCGCTGCCAGGCCTGCTCGTAGCTGTCGTCGTACACGACGAACTCCAGCTCGGTGCCGACGTACGCGGTCCAGCCGCGTTCGGCGAGCCGGGCGAGCTGGCGGCGCAGGATCTGCCGGGGGGAGGCGACGACGTCCGAGCCGTCCTCCCACACCAGGTCGGCCAGCAGCAGCACGGTGCCCTCGTGCCAGGGCACCCGGCGCAGCGTCGACAGGTCCGGCCGCATGACGAAGTCGCCGTAGCCGCGCTCCCAGGACGACATGGCATAGCCGTCCACCGTGTTCATGTCGACGTCCACCGCGAGCAGGTAGTTGCAGCCCTCGGCGGCGTGGTCCAGCACCTCCTCCAGGAAGTACCGCGCCGACAGCCGCTTGCCCTGCAACCGCCCCTGCATGTCGGTGACCGCGAGCAGGACCGTGTCCACGCGGCCCGCTTCGACGTCATCGCGGAGTCGCTCCACGCTGAGCACGGTGCCTCCCGTCCAAAAGTCTGGAATCAGACCATTGAGGGCATGCAAGCACCATGTTCCCCTCGTCGTCAACAATGTCCTGGGGGTTTAACCTCGATCACAGGAACGGGGGGCCCGCGGCGACGGGTGGAGGGACGATGCGCATGGAGATCACCCCGGCGGAGGCGTCCGTCTCCGCCCCCCGGACTCCGGCCGAGCCCGCCCGGGCCGTGGGGATCACCGGCGCGGTGTCGCTGCTGCGGCCGGTGCGGGCGGGCAACGCGTTCGAGGAGACCGTCGAGCGCCTGCTCCAGGCCATCAAGCTCGGCGTCGTCCCGCACGGCGAGAAGCTGCCGCCGGAGCGCGAGCTGGCCACCAGGCTCGGCATCAGCAGGGTCACGCTGCGCGAGGCGATCCGCGCCCTGCAGGAGGCCGGCTACCTCGACGTACGGCGTGGCCGCTACGGCGGGGCCTTCGTCGTCTACCGGCCGCCGAGCCCGCGCAAGGGCGACCTGCGCAGGGCCGTCACCCGCATGGGCGAAGACGATCTCGAGGACGCGCTGACGTTCCGGATGGCCGTCGAGTGCGGGGCGGCCCGGGTGCTCGCGACCGCCGAGCTGAGCCCGCGGCAGCGGGAGACGCTGGCCGCCCGCCTGGCCGGGGTGAACGACGCGGCGCCGGCCGACTACCGCCGGATGGACATCGCGTTCCACCTGGCGATTGCGGAGCTGACCGGCTCGCCGCTGCTGGCCGCCGCCTGCGCCGACGCCCGGCTGCGGGTCACCGACCTGCTCAACGCGATCCCCGTGCTGCGGCCCAACATCGAGCACGCGGCGGCCCAGCACGCCGCCATCGCCGCCGCGATCCTGGACGGCGACCCCGAGGCGGCCGAACGGGCGGTGGCCGAGCACCTGGAGGGCACGGCGGCCCTGCTGCGCGGCTTTCTCGCCTGACCACTCCCGCCGCGCCGTAGCATCGGGAACCGGGGGATCGCTTGATGACCGACTGGTTCCATGAACGCATCGTCGAGGCGCACCGCCTGCCGCTGTTCTGTTTCTTCGTCGCGCTGATCACGGCGTTCGTCTTCACACGGGTGAACGTACGCCTGATCAGGGCGCGGGTGCGGTGGCTCGGCAACGTCAGCGTGGGCGAGATGCACATCCATCACGTGGTGTTCGGCGTGGTGCTCACGCTGCTCGGCGGGGTGGCCGGGCTGGTCCTGTCCGACGTGTCCACGGGGTGGTACTCCTTCTCCTCGGCCGTGTTCGGCGTGGGCGCCGCCCTCGTGCTCGACGAGTTCGCGCTGATCCTGCACCTGCGCGACGTCTACTGGCAGGAGGAGGGCCGCACCTCCGTGGACGCGGTCTTCGTGGCGATCGCGGCCACCGGCCTGCTGCTGCTCGGGCTGCGCCCGCTCGCCTGGAACGGCGCGGATGGCGGAGGCCGCTGGACGGCTCCCGCGTTCCTCTTCGTCAACCTCGTCTTCGCCATGATCACCCTGCTCAAGGGGAAGATCTGGAGCGGCCTGCTGGGACTGTTCGTGCCGCCGCTGCTGTACGTGGGGGCGGTGCGGGTGGCCCGTCCCGGCTCGCCCTGGGCCCGCTGGTGCTACTCGGAGCGGGCGAGGCGGCCCCGCCCGCGGCTGATGGCCAAGGCGATCCACCGGGAGGAGCGCTGGCGCCGCCCGGTCATCCGGGCGAAGATCGCGGTGCAGGAGTTCGTCTCCGGCCGGCACGACCTGCCCGCGCCCGCGCTGCCCGCCCGGCACCACCGGCGGCGGGTCGTCCCGTCGCGTCCCCGGCTGGGGGCCGACCACCCCGGGCGCCACTGGCGGTCGGGCGGGCCCCGCGCCCGCTGAGGGTGGTTCGCCAGAACCGGGAGACCTCCATCTGCGTCCAATCCCGGCGAGAGGTGATCGATGACGGGGACGCTGCTGCCCGAGGATCCGGAGCGGCTGGGGGAGTACTGGCTGTCGGGGCGGCTCGGCTCCGGCGGCCAGGGCGTCGTGTACGAGGCGTACGACGGTCAGGGCCGCCGGGTGGCGGTCAAGGTGCTGCACGGCGACGCCGCGGCGGATCCGGAGCTCAGGGAGAGGTTCGGGCGGGAGGCCGAGGCCGCCCGGCGGGTGGCGTCGTTCTGCACCGCGCCGGTCATCGCCGCCGAGCTGGACGGGCCCAGGCCGTACATCGTCAGCGAGTACGTCGAGGGGCGGAGCCTGCGCCGGGCCGTGCAGGAGGGGCAGGTCTTCGCCGGGGACGGCCTGCACCGGCTGGCGACCGCGATCGCCACGGCGCTGACCGCCATCCACGACGCCGGCGTCGTCCACCGTGACCTCAAACCCGACAACGTGCTGCTCGGCCCTGACGGGCCCCGGGTGATCGACTTCGGCGTCGCCAGGACCCTGGAGATGTCGCTGACCAGCACCGGCCTGGTGGCCGGAACGCCGACGTACATGGCTCCGGAGGTCTTCACCGGGCAGCGGGCAGGCCCTCCGGCGGACGTGTTCGCCTGGGGCGGGATCGTGCTGTTCGCCGCCACCGGCGCGGACCCGTTCCGGGCGGAGAGCCTGGGCGGGGTGATGCACCGCGTGCTGTCGGCCGAGCCCGACCTGTCCGTGCTGCCCGAGCCGCTCCGGCCGCTGGTCGGCGCCGCCCTCGTCAAGGAGCCGGCCGTCCGCCCGTCCGCGCGCGACCTGCTGATGGCGCTGATCAGCGGGGGTTCCCGGGTGGACACGGCGCGGCTGCTCGCGGAGGGCAGCCGGGCGGCGCGGGCGGTGCACGCGCAGGGCGAGCCCGACCCCGCCCTGGGCGCGCTCGCCGAGCACGCGTACGACGCGCTCGGCCCCGCGGAGCGCGACCTGGTGCCGCAGGTCTTCCTCCGGCTGGTCGCGGTGGGCCCGGAGGGCGAGCTCGCCACCCGCAGGGCGGCCGAGGACGAGTTGCCGCCCGGGTCGGGCGAGGTGCTCCGGATGTTCGCCTATGTGCTGACGCGCAAGGACGGCGAGGTGGGCCTCGCCCGCCCGGCGCTGTTGCGTGCCTGGCCCCGGCTGCGGGCCTGGCTGAGCGACGAGTGGGACGGCCTGCCGGTCCACTCCGAGATCCGCCTGCGGGCCCGGCAGTGGGCCGCGGCCGGTCGCCGTCCCGCCGACCTCATGCAGGGCGGCCGCCTGGACGCGGCCGTGGGCTGGGCGGCCACCGGCCGCCGCCGTCTCGCCCTGAACGCGCTGGAGCGCGAGTTCCTCGACGCGTCGGCCGCGCTGACCCGCCGGCGCGCCCGTGGCCGCCGTCTGCTCACGACCGCCCTGGCCGTGCTGCTCGCGCTGTCCCTCGCGGGCGGCGGCCTGGCGGCCTACCAGGGCAGCCGGATAGCCGCGCAGCGCGACCAGATATCCGCGCAGCGCGACCGGGCCAACGGCCGGGAGGCGGCGCTGCGCGCCGGGACCCTGCGGACCACCGACCCCACCGCCGCCATGCTGCTGAGCGTCGCCGCCTGGCGCCTCGACGGCGGCTCCGAGGCCCGGTCGAGCCTGATGTCCTCGCTCTACCAGCCCGAGATCGCGGTCTACCGGCCTCCGGGCGGCGGGCTGCAGGCGATGAGCCGGGACGGGCGCACCGTCGTTACGGTGTCGGACGACGGCATCGGCCTTCACGACGTGCGGGGTCGGCGCCTGCTGCGGCGGATCCCGGTGCCGGGCCTGCGCACCAACCCTCTGCTCGGCGTGTCGCTCAGCCCGAGCGGCAGGTATGTCGCGATGATCACCACGACCAAGGCGACGGTGTGGGACCTGGCCGCCGGCCGGGTCCGGGCCGCGCTCGCCGTCCCCGGCGCGCGGCCGGGGGGAGGGATCGGGTTCACGGACGACGAGTCGAAGGTCGCCGTGACGGAGGACACGAACGGCTTCGTCTGGGACCTCGCGAATGGGCGGACGTACGGCCGGGCGGCGGAGAGCGGCTGGCCCGACGACCTGCCGGTCGTGCCGCGCTCGGGACGGACGGCCGCACTGCTCGACCCGCTGACCGGCAGCCTGGACGTGCGGCGGATGCCCGGGCAGGACCGCGACCCCAGGTTCCGGGGAGTCTGCCCCGGAAGGCTGGGAACCGTCGCCTTCAGCCAGGACGGCGCGTTGATGGCCTGCGGAGGCCGCCAGATCACCCTCGTCTCGGCCGCGACGGGCCGGCGGATCACCGAGGCGGGGGACGACGACTGGCCCTGGACCGAGAGCGGGGCCAACGAGCCCGCCAACGCCATGAACGCCGGCCTGCGGTTCAGCGCCGACGGGCGCTACCTGGCGGGGTTCGCCGACAGGTCCATCAGGGTCTGGCGGGTGCGCGACCATCGGCAGGTGTTCACCTACCGGGCCGAGGACGACGTGGCGGACGTCCGCCTCGACTCCGACGGGCACACCCTGCGCTTCCTCCTGGAGGAGGCCGTGGTCAGCCTGGACATCCGGCCACAGGTCGAGCAGGTCCGGCCGCAGGGCCGGATCTTCCGCACCTGGCTGAGCCCCGAAGGGCGCTGGCTGGCGATCGAACCGGAGGAGTCCGGCCCCCTGGGGCTGTGGGACGTGTCCCGGCGGCGACCGGCCGGGTCACTGCCGGGAACGGCCGACTGGGGAGACGCGGTCTTCGACCGTACGGGCCGGACCATGGTGATCAGCAATGACACCCTCGATCGGGTGCGTGCCTGGGACGTCGCCGGGCGCAGGCCGCTGTGGAGCTACCGGGTGCCGCGTGGCCTCCTGGTGGGCGGCCACGCCTTCAGCCCGGACGGCAGGCGCTTCGCGGCCACGCTCGCGCAGGCGGACAACGGCCCGGAAACGCGGGGGAGTCGCCTGCTCGAGTGGGACGCGCGCACCGGTCACCTGCTCGTGAACGTCCCGCTCGACCGGCAGACCGGCGACATTGCCTTCGGCGCCGACGGGCGGACGATCGTCTGCACCGACGGGCGGATCCTGGACGCGGCCACCGGCCGGCAGCGGGGCAAGGCGTTCACCCCCTCCCAGTCCTTCGCGGTCAGTCCCGCCGGCGACCTGATCGCCGTGGGCGGCATCACCGGCCGGATCTTCCTCTGGGACACCAGGGGCCCGTCCCCCGTGCCGCCCACGCTGCACGGGACGATGGAGCAGATCGACGCACTGGCCTTCTCACCCCGGGGAGACGTCCTCGCCACGGTGAGCGAGCGCGGGACGGTGCAGTTGTGGGACGTGCGCGCCGGGCGGCGGCTGGGCGGAGCCGTCCCGCTGCTCTCCGACCTCGGCCTGACCTTGGCGTTCGGCGCCGACGGCAGGCGCCTGTACGTCGCCGACCAGATCGGGGACCTGTTCGAGATGCCCGTGGACGGGGAGCTCGTGGCGCGGCAGGTGTGCGTGCGGGCCGGGCGGACCCTGACGAGGGACGAATGGGCGCGCTACCTGCCAGGAACGCCCTACCGGGACGTGTGTTGATCGCTCATAGGGCATTTCGGCCGGTTCTGTGGGTATTTCACGCTATGTAAGAGCTGTTGGGGGGCGGGAGGGGCGGCAATGGAGTCTCGCGAGCGGTTCGTGTTCCAACGCATGGCGGCACAGCTCAAACGGGAGGCGGCCCTGCTGACGGGGGACCGGCTGCTGGCCGCGGAGGCACGCGGCGAGGAGGCCGAGGCCGACCTGTGCCTCACATGGTACGAGATCATGGACACCATCCGGGAGATCCGCCTGCTCTACGGGGTCCCGGGATGACGGATCATCACGGTGGGTGCGCGGGCGATACTGAAGTGGTGACCGCGTCTTCCGCCTTCCCGGCGCCCCCGTTCCACCTGCGCCTCATCGAGGACGCGCGGCCCGTCCTCGACCGGTACGACCTGCTTCTCGCCGGCGGCTACGCGCTGCTGGCGCACGGCTGTAGGTTGTCGCCGGTAAGCACAGCGCGGCCCGTCGACGACCTCACCTTCGCCACCGGCGGCGAGGCCCCGCTGGCGGAGATCGGCGCGGCGCTGGCCGAGGCGTTCGCGAGCACCGGCCTGTCGGCCGAGGTGTGCGAGGCCGGGGCCCGCATCGGCCGCGTCGTCGTCACCGACGAGATCACCGGCCAGTCGTGCGAGGTCGCCCTGCTGCGCGAGCCGCTGCGGGACCGCCCCGCCGACGTCGGCCCCTGCCGGGTGCTCGGCCTGGACGACGCCGTGGGCCTCAAGGTCCGGGCCCTGCAGGACCGCGGCCTGCCACGCGACTTCGCCGACGTGGCCTCGGTGTGCGGCCTGTACCCCTTCCGCCTGCTCGAACAGCTCGGCGCGCGCTACGACGACGAGTGGCGGGTGGAGGACCTGGTCCAGCGGCTGGAGACCGTCGACCTGCTGGCCGACGAGGCGTTCGGCGGCCTGGACGAGGAGGGCGTCGCCGCCGTACGCCGCTTCGCGTACGCCTGGGCGGAGGACATCAAGTTGCGCCGCGTCGACGACGGCGACGCCGAGTTCGACCTCGACGTCCCGGACGTGGACTGATCCAGGACGCGGAAATCCCCGCGCGCACCGGCGTTTCCGGTGAATTAGGGTCTCCGGAAGATCGCACGCCGGGTTCGCGCGAAGGGGGCTCCATGGCGACGGACGGCGACGGCCCTGACGGAGGGCGGCCCGCGCCGCGGCCGAAGGCGTCCCTGGGGGAGCGCGCCTCCTGGCGCGTGCTGCTCGGCCAGGTGCGGCCCCACCGGCGGGTGCTCCTGCTGGGCGGCCTGCTCAGCCTCGTCGGCAGTCTCGCCGGGCTCGCCATGCCGGTCATGGCCAAGCAGGTGATCGACGCGTTCGGCGCGGGCGGCGCGCTGGCGGGCCCGGTGCTCGGCCTGTCGGTCGCGGTCCTGGCCGGCGCGCTGATCTCGGCGGCCGGGCGGTTCCTGCTTGAGCGCATGGGCGAGACGATCGTGCTCGACTCGCGCCGGAGCCTGGTGGACCGCATCCTGCGGCTCACGGTCTCCGACGTGGACCGGCTCAAGCCCGGCGACCTGCTGTCGCGGGTCAGCTCCGACACCACCCTGCTGCGAGCCGTGTGCACGGACGCGCTCGCGTCCCTGGTCGGGGCGGTCTTCATGTTCCTCGGCGCCGCCGTGATGATGGCGATCATGGACGGCCTGCTGCTCGGGGTGACGCTCGCCGTCGTGGGCCTGGTCGCCCTCATGGGCGCGGCCATCGCCCCGCGCATCCGGCGGGCCTCGCTCCAGGCGCAGGTGGCGCTCGGCGAGATGAGCTCGGTGCTCGACCGCGCCCTCCAGGCGTTCCGTACGGTCAAGGCCAGCGGCGCGGAGGCGCGGGAGACCGCGGTGGTGGGCGCGGCGGCCGTCGAGGCGCGCGACCGGGGCGTGGCCGCCGCCGCGTGGACCTCGCTGGCCGGGATCGGCGCCTGGATGTCGGTCCAGCTCGCGTTCCTCGCGGTGCTGGGAGTGGGCGGCGCGCGCGTCGCGTCGGGGGAGATGGAGATCTCCGCTCTGATCGCCTTCCTGCTGTACCTGTTTTACCTGGTGTCCCCGATCGGCCAGATCATCCAGAGCCTCACCCAGATCCAGAACGGCCTGGCCGCGGTGACCCGCATTCAGGAGATCGCCACGCTGCGCACCGAGCCCGCCGCCGCACCCGTCGTACGGGCGGACGGCGAGCCCGTCGGGGTGACCTTCTCCGGGGTCGTCTTCCGGTACGGCGAGGACCGGCCGGTGGTCCACCACGACGTGACGTTCGAGGTGCCGGCCGGCGGCATGACCGCGCTGGTCGGCCCCTCGGGCGCGGGCAAGTCGACGGTGTTCGGCCTCATCGAGCGGTTCTACGAGCCGCAGGAGGGGACGATCACGGTCGGCGGGCGCGACATCGGCGACTGGCCCCTCGGCGAGCTGCGGGCCATGCTCGGGTACGTCGAGCAGGACGCCCCGGTGCTCGCCGGGACATTCCGGGAGAACCTCGTCTTCGGCGCGCCGGACGCGACCGACGAGGAGATCGCCCGCGCCCTCGCCCGTACGCGCCTGGACGACCTGGTCGAGCGGCTGCCGGAGGGATTGGAGACGCCGGTCGGCCATCGCGGCATCCTGCTGTCGGGCGGCGAGCGGCAGCGGGTGGCCATCGCCAGGGCGCTGCTGCGCAGGCCCCGGCTGCTGCTGCTCGACGAGGCGACCTCGCAGCTCGACGCGGTCAACGAGATGCGGCTGCGGGAGGTCGTGGCGGAGGTGGCGCGCGAGACGACGGTCCTGGTGATCGCCCACCGCCTGTCCACCGTGACCGGGGCCGACCGGATCGTGGTGATGGAGGCCGGTCGCGTGCGGGCCTGGGGCACCCACGACGAACTGGTGGCGGCCGACGAGCTCTACCGCGAGCTCGCCGCCACGCAGTTCCTCGTCTCGTCCTGACCGGCTGGCCCGCGATCTCCGCACACGCCGATGGCGAAGCCGTGAGCAGCCCTTACACCGCGCCACAGCTTCTTTCGACCGGGAACCGGGAAGTTCGGTGATGCGTAACCTCTCCTTCACCACCGCCCGGTTGCCGGAGCCATCGCGCGTGCGGGCGCGTCCGGTGACCCGGGTCGGAGGCGGGGCGCTCAGGAAGGCTGTCTCCGAATGGCCCGCCTCGGCGGCGATGGCGAGCATGGCCGCCTCATCCAGCCCGGCGGCGTCGAGCACCACCCCGGC